>NZ_JBITLS010000011.1:0-428034 GCF_044465465.1 Nonomuraea sp. NPDC049655 | reverse complement strand
GGGGCCGTCAGGTGGGGTGGGTCGCCCGCCTAATTGTTCGCTCCCCGGGCGGGTGGGCGGTGCCCGCCGCGCGCCGCCGCCCCGCCCCGGGCGCGGGGCGGGCGGGGCCCCCGCGGCCCGAGCTGCCCGGGGTCGAGATGTCGGGCGTCGCGCCCGCCTCGCTGGCCGGGTTCGACAACCTGTTGAAGAAGTTCGTGCTGGACCGGCGGATCACCGCCGCGCAGCTCGCCATCATGAAGAGCGGCAAGATCGTGCTGGCCAGGGGCTACCGCTACAACGACTTCTCCAGGGCGCTGCCCGCGGTCTCGCCGACGTCGTTGTTCCGGATCGCCAGCCTGAGCAAGAACATCACCTCCGCCGCGATCATGCGGCTGGTGCAGGACGGCAAGCTCAGCCTGTCGGCCAAGGTCACCCAGCTCCTCGGGCTCACCCCCCTCGACGAGCGCATGGGCCAGGTCACCGTGCTGCGCCTCATGCAGCACCTCGGCGGCTGGGACCGCGACGTCTCCAAGGACCAGCTCTGGCTGGACCACACCATCTCCGCCGCGCTCGACGTGCCGCTGCCGATCAGCCACGCCGACATCGTCAAGTACGCCACCGCCCGGCGGCTCGACTTCGACCCCGGCACCAAGATGGTCTACAGCAACTACGGCTACCTGCTGCTGGGCCGCGTGATCGAGAAGGTCTCCGGCATGTCGTACGAGTCGTACGTCACGACCAAGCTGCTCCAGCCGCTCGGCATCACCCGCATGCGGCTCGGCGCCAGCCTGCGGAGCGAGGCCGCGCCCGGCGAGGTCGCCTACGAGTCGCAGTACACGCACACGTCGGTGGTGGACGCCTCCGGCACCGTCGTCCCCTACCCGTACGGCGGCTTCAACATGCCGAACCAGGACGCCAACGGCGGCTGGCTCGCCTCCGCCGTCGACCTGGTCCGCTGGACCCTCGCCTTCGACAAGCCCGGCACGGTGCTGAGCTCGGCCTCGATCGCCAAGCTGGTCGCCAAGCCGGAGATCGGCGTCAACCAGAACGGATCCTGGTACGGCGGCGGCTGGTGGGTGCGCCAGGTCACCGGCCACCTCAACACCTGGCACAGCGGCTCGATGCCCGGCACGTACTCCTACCTGGCCCGGCTGCAGAACGGCTTCAGCTACGCGGTCGTGTTCAACCGCAGGGAGGAGACCGGGTCGCTCGACTTCGACGCGCTCGACGACGACATGAACAAGGTCACCGTCTCCTCCTGGCCCACGACGGACCTGACGTCCCGCTACTTCTGAACACGCCGCGAGGGCCGGGACATCACCACGGCTGAGCACATCGCGGGCTTCAGGTGCTCATTTCAGTGACTGGAGCTCCTTCAGGTAGTCCTTCAGCGGCTTGAGACCCACCTCCGCGCGCCGTTCGTCGACCCGCGCCTCGTCCTCGATCGGGGTGCGGGGCCGCCATCCGCCCTCGGGGATGGTCTCCCACTGCGTCCCGTACACCCGGGGGCATCTCCAGGCCTCGGCGCTGGAAGGCCAGGTCGCGGTCGGCGTGCTGGACGAGGGCCCAGGCCGCCTGCGCGCCGTCCTTGCCGACCAGTTCGTACCCCGGCCAGCCGTAGGCGTCGAGGATCTGCCGCATGCGCTCCGTGCTGGCCTTCTCGGTCCGGTCCCAGTCCTCCTGGCCGGCCTCTAGGGTGCGCTGCTCCTGGTCCGTCTTGAGCATCTTCAACAGTTCGGCCCGCAGCGCGGGGTTCCTGGGGGTGTCGTCACCGCACGCCGTGACCATGAGGAACGCCGCGAACAGTCACAGGGACAAGACCCGCATGCCCTCGATCGTCCCTTCGTCCGTCCCGGGACGCGAGGGATGACCGCTACATCCGGGTAGGCGCGCTCACATCCGGGTACGCGCGTACGCCTGCAGCGCGTCGCGGACGAATCTCGCCCCGGCGGCGTCGTCGTACATGGCGGCGAAGCGGGGGTCGTCCACGTACATGTCGCCGAGGCAGCTCACCATCTCGATCGAGCGCTCCCGGTCGCCCTCGGCCGTGGGCGTGCCCGGGATCTGGCTCAGCCACCGCACGTGCCGGGCGGCCAGCGACTGGGCGCGGTCGGACGTCGGCGAGACCCCGGCCTGCGCCGCGACGACCCACGCGGCGACCAGGTCCTCGGCCGCCCGCTTCCAGGCCCGCTGCTGGTCGAGCGTCTTGCCGTGCCACCAGTCGTTGCTCGCCTGGAACGCGCGCTCGCCCCAGCGTGCGATCACGTCGTCCTTGTAGTGGTCGTTGAAGCCGGCCAGCATGACGTCCATCCGCGGTTCGGCCCCCGCCAGCAGGGCGTCCAGCGTGTGACGGACCGAGCTGATCTGCCGGTCGATGCGGTCGCGCTCGTCCTCCAGCGCGGCGATGTGGGCCCGCAGCCCGTCACACGCGTCCACCTCGTCGGCCAGGACCTCGGCGATGGCCGGCAGGCCCATGCCGAGCCGGCGCAGCAGCAGGATCCGCTGCAGCCGCACGACCGCGGCGGAGTCGTAATGGCGGTGGCCGTTCGCGCCCACCCGGGACGGGATCAGGAGCCCGACGCTGTCGTAGTGCCGCAGGGTGCGGCTGCTGACGCCGGCCCTGGCCGCCAGCTCCTGGATCGTCCACTCCATCGTTCCAGTGTCACCCGCGGCGGAGCGTGGTCGCGATGATCTCCGCGCTGTCGGCGTGCAGGGCCTGCGCCGCCGTCCGGCCGGTCGCCGCCAGGTAGGCGTCGACCAGACGGTTGCCCGCGGCGTACCCGGCGCCCATCGGCAGGCCCACCGGGGTGACGCCGAGGTGCTCGGCGCCGGCGTCGCCGTGCACCCAGGCGGTGAAGTTCTCCATGCCCGTGACGTCGAGGCCGGTGAGCACCTTGTCGAAGACCGCGTCGTCGTGCAGGTGCGGCACGCCGATGCGGGCGTAGCCGAGCTCGTCGCCGTAGAGCTGGCGGGCGAAGGCGTCGGCCAGGCCCTCGCCGACGATGTGCTCGCCGACCGTGACGGTCATCGGGTCCCACACCACTCCGCCCGGGCTCCATCGCAGGTTGTGGTGGAGCTCGTGCACGGCGGTGGCCTCCAGCCGCTCCACGTTCTCGGGGAAGGGCCAGAGCGTGATGGCGATGTTGCCCGAGATGCCGCCGAACCCGGTCAACCCCTTGCAGGGCCCCATGAAATGCTCGTCAGCCGGGTCGCCGAGCACGAACAGCACGGTGATGTCCGGAACCGCCAGCCCCGGCGTCGCCTCCGTCAGCACGGCGAGAGCGTCGTCGAGCGCGCGCCGCATGCGCTCCCAGGCTCCGGCCGCCTCCAGGGTGTCCAGCGCGTCAAGACAACGCTCCTCGTCACGGTCGATGGGGAACCCGGACGTCTGGAGATGCACGGACACCAGATCGACCTCGCCCGGGTGGTAGCGGTACATCCCGGCGTTGGGCTCCAGCATCGAACGCAGCAGGCCGGCGCGGTCCGCCATGGGGGCCAGCAGGATCCGCCGCATGGCGGAGCAGGTGTCAAGAACGGTGATCGACATGGCCCCGATGCTAGAAGTTGACGCAACGTCAACGTCAAACCAGCGCCATCCGGCTTTCGTGACTGCTCAGAAGGGGATTAGGGCGTTACTGCTGATCCTTGGGAGCCAAACGGGGAGCCTGCTCTCCCGGCTGGCGCCAATTGGTGCCGATCCCCGCTGCGTCTGCGATGATTTTGAACTCCCGCCAGATGTGACTGCGGTTCATCGGTGTTCCATCTTCTCGACGGAACACGTGTGCGGTGTCTTCTCGTCGTTCTTCTGATTCGAGACGTTCCGCTGCCCTTGCGTTGTGCAGTTAGCCCAGAAACTGGACACCCCATATAGGGACTTTGAGGATACCGCGGGATTTTGGGCCCTTGGTGTCTCCGTTCACTCGTTCAGCGCGGAAAACCGCTATTGTTCCTGCTTTTATGCCTACCTCCGTCCATCTGAGAGCGCGAGCTTCTTCCGTGTGTATCCCGCAGAGCAGGCACAGGATTACGCATGCCTTGATCGGGCTTGTGAGTGCTGCCTGAGACATCGACGAGGCTGGCGACGTTCCGCTGAGCCTTGTCTCTTTTCTGGGCGTGACGGATCGCCCATCTAACGATCTGATGGATCAGACGTAGCGTTCGGGGCGAGAGCTCTTCTGCACTTCCGTGAGCCGCGACAAGAACCACCTGCACGGTCAGTACCTGGCGGCTTTCTACTCCCGCTACCGCGTCGGGAATGAGAACCAGTTCTGGGTCAGAATCGCCAACTGACACCGGTCGGGGGCGCGGAGGCGACTTCGTCGCGCCCCCGGCCTCCACCTCGAAGGAGGAACGCATGGATCACGACACCGATCTGTGGAATCGGCTCGCCGCGCACGGCATCGACTTCGAGACCCCCTTCCGCGGCGTCTGGTGCGAGGGGCTCACCGTCGAGCAGGCGGCGCACCGGCTGGGCGCCGACCCGGACACCGCCCGGCCCGGCGTCATCCGGGAGATCGTGACGGGCGAGTATCGCGGGCAAGAGGGCGGAGTCGTCTGGATCGGCGATTACGCCCCCGGCTGGATCCTGGCGATCCAGCTCGACGGGAACCGGCTCTGGGAGTGGGACGCCTGGGCGCGTCTCTCCGGCGAGAAGGGCAGACTGCTCAGCCTCGGCTGGCCACTGCACGACCTCGATGGTGTGGAAGACCTCCAGTACCTTGTCGGCGGGGAACTAGTCACCTCCCTGGTCGTCGGCGACCCCGAGGAGCGGGACGGTAGCGATCCCGACGCGCTCGACGACTACCTCGACGGCCTGTCCTTCTTCGGCGACACCGCGTACGCGGAGGTCACCTCGGCCCTG
Organism: Nonomuraea sp. NPDC049655; assembly: GCF_044465465.1. NCBI lineage: Bacteria > Bacillati > Actinomycetota > Actinomycetes > Streptosporangiales > Streptosporangiaceae > Nonomuraea > Nonomuraea sp. NPDC049655. The sequence continues at coordinate 423,194 of NZ_JBITLS010000011.1, read as the reverse complement.
CGCCTCATCGGCCGGATCACCGGCAGGGAGATCGACGACGCGTGGCTCGACGGCACGCACACCCGCTATGCCATCAGGGAGAGCTCCGGCTAAGCGCGCCCCTCGGCGGGGGCGAGCGCCCCCGCTGGGAGGCGTACCTGATGCGCGCCTTCCCCTGGATCCAGGCCCACCAGGAACAGGACGAGGCCGCGCACGCGCGGGGATGGCTCCGAGGCGCGGGGGGCAGGCAAGGGAAAGTTCTGAGGCGCTCGCATCATAGCTGCCCTATGCATGCTCCAGCCAACGAATCGGCCGCAGAGCGGTGGCGGACGAATCGCCAGCTCGTTCAGGTCCTCGGACACGCTGGGGACGGGCAACGGCCAGCGGTTCGGGAGCCAGGGGAGGGAGTCAAAGCCCGCCGACGAAGACCGACATCACGAGACCGGCAGTGACGATGAGGCAGGTGGAAGGCTCCCCGTTCGACTCCTTCAGACCATGTCAGACCCTCTTCGCCTGCCGCAACGTCAACATCAACGTCGACGTCAAACCGAGTTTTGTCCCAGGGCGGAACCCGGCCAGACTGGGCCGGACAGTTCGAAGGAGAACCTGATGGCCAAATACCTGCTGCTCAAGCACTACCGGGGCGCGCCGGCGGCGGTCAACGACGTGCCGATGGGACAGTGGACGCCGGAGGAGGTCGCGGCCCACGTCCAGTACATGCGGGACTTCGCCGCCCGGCTGCAGGAGAGCGGTGAGTTCGTCGACAGTCAGGGGCTCTCGCCCGAGGGCACGTTCGTCCGCTACGACGGCGAGGGGCGGCCGCCGGTCACCGACGGCCCGTTCGCCGAGACCAAGGACCTGATCGCCGGCTGGATGGTGATCGACGTCGCGAGCTACGAACGGGCGCTGCAGCTGGCCGGTGAGCTGTCCGCGGCCCCCGGCGCGGGTGGCGAGCCGATCCACGAGTGGCTGGAGGTGCGGCCCTTCCTGACCGGGACCCACCTGGTGGCCGAGTGAACGAGTCGTTTCCTGACCGGGACGCACCTGGTGGGCGGGTGAACGAGTCGTTTCCTGACCAGGGCGCACCTGGTGGCCGGGTGAACGAGTCGCTGCTGCGGGAGCTGGTGCCTGCCGTGATCGGCGTCGTCGTCCGGCGCGGCGCGGACTTCGCGGCGGCCGAGGACGCCGTCCAGGACGCCCTGACCGAGGCCGTGCGCGTATGGCCGGACGACCCGCCCCGCGACCCCAAAGGCTGGCTGGTCACCGTGGCCTGGCGCAAGTTCCTCGACGCCGCCCGCGCCGACGCCTCCCGGCGGCACCGCGAGACCCGCGTCGACAGCGAGCCCCCGCCGGGCAACGCGGAGGCGGTGGACGACACGCTCCAGCTGTACTTCCTGTGCGCGCACCCGTCCCTGACGCCGGCCTCGGCCGTCGCGCTCACGCTGCGCGCGGTCGGCGGGCTGACCACGCGCCAGATCGCGCAGGCGTACCTGGTGCCGGAGGCGACCATGGCCCAGCGGATCAGCCGGGCCAAGCGCACCGTCTCCGGCGTGCGGTTCAACCAGCCCGGCGACGTCGCCACCGTGCTGCGCGTGCTCTACCTGGTCTTCAACGAGGGCTACTCCGGCGACGTCGACCTCGCCGCCGAGGCGATCCGGCTCACCCGGCTGCTCGCGGCGAAGATCAGGCACGAGGAGGTCGCGGGCCTGCTCGCGCTCATGCTGCTGCACCACGCCCGGCGGCCGGCACGCACCGCTCCCGACGGGAGCCTCGTGCCCCTCGCCGAGCAGGACCGCGGCCTGTGGGACACCCGCCTGATCGCCGAGGGCGTCGACGTGCTCCAGGCGGCCCTCGCCCGCGACCGGCTGGGCGAGTTCCAGGCTCAGGCCGCCATCGCCGCGCTGCACGCCGACGCCCCGACGGCCGGGGAGACCGACTGGCCGCAGATCGTCGAGTGGTACGACGAGCTCGTGCGCCTCACCGGCAGCCCGGTGGCCCGACTCAACCGGGCCGTCGCCGTCGGCGAGGCCGACGGCCCGCGGGCCGGTCTGGCCGCCCTGGCCGAGCTCGACCCGGACCTGCCCCGCCACGCCGCCGTCGCGGCCTACCTGCACGAACGCGCCGGCGACCCGGCCACCGCGGCCCGGCTCTACACCGAGGCCGCCCGATCAGCCCCCACCCTCCCCGAACGCGACCACCTCACCCGCCAGGCGGCCCGGCTGGGCGGGGCGTGAGGGTCCGGGGCTGACGTCGTCCAGGCGGCCGGACCCTCAGCCTCCGGTGACGACGAGCACCAGCCCCGACGCGACCAGCCCCACCTCGACCACCACCACGAACGCGCCGGCGGGCAGCCGGTCGACGATCTTCTTGCCCGCCCAGGCCCCGGCCGCGCTCGCCGGCGCCAGCGCCAGCCCGGTGGCGACGCCGGACGTGGTGAGCACGGCGGCCGCGCCGAAGACGACCAGCTTGGTCAGGTGCATCACCACCGCCGCCGCGGCCTCGGTGCCGATGTAGGCACCCCGCAGCAGGCCACGGGCCAGGAAGAACGGCGCGACCATCGGCCCCATGGAGCCGACCAGCGCCGAGCCGAACCCGGACACGGCTCCGACGGCCGCGAACGCCGTGTCGTCCAGCCGGACGCCATGCGGCCGCCTGCGTCGCCAGACCACCATGACCAGCAGGAACACCCCGATGACCCGGGTCAGCGCGGCCAGCGGGGCGGCGGCGAACACCAGCGCGCCGGCCGCGGCGGCGGGAACCGCCCCGGCCGCGAAGACGCCCACCAGACGCCGGTCGACCTCGTCCCGGTTGAACCACACCCGGCTGCCGTTGCCGGCGAGCTGCGCGACGGTCAGCACCGCGACGGCGTCCCGGGTGCCCAGGACCGCGACGAACACCGGCAGCAGCAGCACCCCGCCGCCGAACCCGGCCACCGCCGACAGCGTCGCGGTGGCGAACGTCGCCGCCACCATGACGACCACGACCAGGACGGTGTTCACGCTTCTCACCTCCCCCGGGGGGCGCGGCCTGTCATTCTCCGGACGCGGAGCAGCAGGAGCAGCCGGGGGCACGTCCGTCCGCCTGCTCCTCAAGGCCGGCCGGGACGGCGCAGCAGGCGTCACCGCGCCAGGCTTCGCGGCCTTCCTTGACCGCGACCGCCGCGATCACCAGCGCGGCGACCGGGTCGGCCCAGGACCAGCCGAACAGGCTGTTGAGCGCCAGTCCCACCAGCAGCACGCCGGACAGGTAGGTGCACAGCAGGGTCTGCTTGGAGTCGGCCACCGCGGAGGCGGAGCCGAGCTCGCGTCCGGCGCGGCGTTGCGCGTGGGACAGGAACGGCATGATCACCAGCGACAACGCGGCCAGGATCAGGCCGGGCGTCGAATGCTCGGCCTCACCCACCCCCAGCAGCGTACGGACGGCGTCGAAGGTGACGTAGGCGGCCAGCGCGAAGAAGGAGATCGCGATGACGCGCAGTGCCGTCCTCTCCCGCCTTTCATGGTCGGCGGCGGAGAACTGCCAGGCCACCGCGGCGGCCGAGGCGACCTCCACCACCGAGTCCAGCCCGAACCCGACCAGCGCGGCGGAGGAGGCCAGAGTGCCGGCGGTGATGGCCGCCACCGCCTCGATCACGTTGTAGGTGATGGTGGCCGCGACCAGCAGGCGGATGCGGCGCCGCAGGGCCGTCCGGCGCGCCGGGGTGGTGAGGTGCGCGGCGGTCACGACACCGGCTCCTGCGCGACCTCGACGGGGCCGGGACGCAGCGTCACGGCGTGTCCGGCGGCGGCCAGCAGTTGTTCGGCGGAGGCGAGCAGGTCCATCAGCTCGGGCCGGGTCAGGGAGTAGAACGACTGGCGGCCCTCGGCGCGGTAGTCGATCAGGCCGCAGTCGCGCAGGCAGGCCAGATGCTTGGACACCGTGGACTGGGCCAGGCCGAGCTGGGTGGTCAGGTCGACCACGCGGGCCTCGCCGCGGGCCAGGCGCTGGACGATGCGCAGCCGGGTCTCGTCGGCCAGGGAGTGGAACAGCGCGGCCGCGGGGGAGATGCCGGCGGCGATGTCCGCACTGACACAACGGCCACCTTCAGAATCAATCGCCATGTGGCGATGTTAGCCCGGATTTGGCATCTATGCGAGGGTGGTGGTGTCCGCCTGGAGGTCGGTCTCTCGCCTTCCGGTGTCTGTCCGGAAGTGTTCGTCGGACCTCTGCCGGGTCTTTCGGGACGGGTGGGACCTGGGAGGCTCGCCTCCGTAAGTGCGCCAGGGTCGCGGGGCCGCCCCGCCGCCGATGAGCGCGAGACCGTCGTGACACTTCGAGTGCTCGGGACGACCGGCGTCGAGGCGGCGATCCTGGCGCGTTCCGCTCGCTGACCCGGCGCCCCTACCGACCGGCCTGTGTCCCGGCCGGTCGGCCGGGACGTTCGGCCGGGACGTTCGGCCGGGACGTTCGGCGGGCTCGCGCGGGTCAGCGTTCGCAGACGACGCCGTCGCCGTCGCGGTCCTGGTACCAGGCGTACTCGGGGTCGATGCCGCGGCGGTACGGGCCGTAGCCGGCGGCGTTCGCCTCGGCGCAGGTGCGGAAGCGCGGGTCCGTGCCGGCGGGCGGGGGCGATGTGGGGGACGGGGTCGGAGTCGGGGACGGCGTCGGTGTGGAGGTGGACGTGTCGCACCTGCCGGACCAGATCCGCAACTTCTCCGCCTTGGCCTTCGCCTGCTCCGCGCGGAAGAGGCTCTTGTAGCCGTCGTCCGGTTTGAACGGGACGGCCTTGCCGTAGCCGTAGCGGATCAGGTTGCGGTTGACGTGCACGCCCTTGGCGTTCCACACGTGCGAGGGCGGGACGCCCGGCGTCCTGGCGGTGAGCAGGTGGGCCGTCGTCCCGGGTGGCAGGAGCGCCGCCGTGCGGGCGGTGGCCGCCCTGGACCAGCACCGCCCGCGCTCGGGGGTGTCCACGCCGAGCAGCTGCACGCGGATCTTCGTGGTGCCGCGCACGACGTCGATGGTGTCGCCGTCCACGATCTTGACGACCCGGGCCGCGACCGTGCCCTTGGGGACGGCGGCCGCGTCGGCCGGCGCGCTCAGGGCGAGGGTGAGGGGCAGCAGGGCGGCCGTGGCGGTGACGATCCTGGCCGTGCTCGCGTTCGTAGGCATGGCGTGACTCCAGGGACGGATGGTCCGGACGTGAGGAGACGCGCCGACGGAGACAGGGGTGTACCGCCGGAAGGGCACGGTTATGTCACTCCTGGTCGAGGTGCGGCGACGCTGCGCTTAGGGTTTGACTGATCGCCGGCCCCCGTGGGGTGGCCGACGTCCAAGGTCAGAGGCTTGTGCGGCCCTCCTCGGCCTGCCTCGTGCGGACGGTTGCGCGTGCGGGGCCGGGTGGGTCGTCAGGGACGGTCGGGCGCCGGAGCCGCGATATGCTCGTACTGGTGTTCGATAAGCTGCCTGCCTCTGGGGGAGTGTCGTGGTTGTCACCAAGGAAGCCGGATGGGTGGGCTTGAGCTGGGATGACTGGTCCGATCTGAGCGAGATCCGCGCCCGCCTCGACTCCGGCGCCGATCCGCATGCCGACCTGTGGCACGAGGGGCCGCTCCTCCACCTCGCGGCCGAGTACGGCTCGCCCGAGGTGGTCGCCGAGCTGGCCCGCCGGGTCGGCGACGTCGATGCCGCGTACGAAGGGCACAGCGCCCTCTGGCGGGCCGTGTTCGCCCACCAGAGGGACAACGCGCTCGCCCTGGTCGCCGCCGGGGCCGATCCGTGGCGGCCGATGACGGGCGGCTGGTCGCCCGGGCGGCTCAGCCTGGCCGGTCCCAACCCGGGCCTGTTCTTCCCCTTCCCGCGCGACAAGCCCACGCTCTCGGAGGCGGAGAACGCCGCCGTCGTGGAGGCCGAGCGGCTGATCGAGGCCCTGGGCGACTTCGAGTACGACGGGCTGGGGCTGGTGTGCGTCGCGGGCGTCACCGCGGCGGAGGCCGCGCGGCGACTCGGGGCGACGATGGCCGAGGGAGCCGGGATCGACGGGGTGCTCGACGAGCCGTACCCGTTCGAGCGGAACGGCCTGGTGGGAGCCACCGACGTGCCGGGCGGATGCGTGATCAGCCGGCGCCGGGGTTCCGAGGTGACCAGCGCCGACGTCATCAACCGCCTCTCGGCCGGGACGGTCTGCTACGCGATGTACGCCGATCCGAAGGGCGGCAACCAGGGCTACAGCTCGCGGGACGGTGTCGTCGAGGAGTGGGACGCGTATCCGGGCGGCGGCTGGGTGTCGCCGGACAGCTCGGCGGACGAGGTGCTGAACGCCTTCCTCTACCAGGGGGAGGGGGTGGCGTACTGCTGCGCGTACACGGGGCTGCGGCTCACCGACGCCCGGCCCGTCCTGGGGCCGCCCGACATCTGGCTGCACCTCCCGCCTCGCGGCTGACGCCGGTCGGCCGGTAGGTGCTGCTCCGGAGTCAGGGCATGGCGGCCGAGGCCGCGCCCAGCACGGCTCCGTGTGCGCCCAGGGGCGAGAGCCGGACGGGGACGGAGTCCAGGGCGCGGGGCGCGTACCGGCGGATCGTCTCGAACAGGGGGACGGTCAGGAGCTCGCCGAGGCCGGTGACGCCGCCGCCCAGGACGATCACGTCCGGGTCCAGGAGGGTGGCGGCGGAGGCGATCGAACGGCCGAGGATGACGGCGGCCTCGTGGATCACCTCGCGGGCCAAGGGGTCGGCGGTTTCCGGCCCAGCCTGCTGTCCGGTGGCCCCTAGGGGGTTCCGCGGCTCGGGGGTTTCGGCCGGGTGTCGTGGGGCGGGGGGCTCGGTGTTGTGCGGGGCTGGGGGGAGGAATTCGAGGTCGGGGGACCGGGTGTTGTGCCGGGATGTGGGGAGAGATTTGAGGTCGGGGGCGGTGCCGCCGCGGGCGTGGTAGGCCGACAGGATCGCCGGGCCTGACGCGTACGCCTCCAGGTGGCCCGTCGCGCCGCAGGGGCACGGGCGGTCGGCGTCGGCGTCCGGGGGCAGGACGGCCGGGGTGTGGCCGAGGGAGCCCGCCATGCCGTTGCGGCCACGCAGGAGCTCGCCGTCCCGTACGAGGGCGCCGCCGACGCCGGTGCCGATCGTGAGGACCAGGGCCAGGCGGCTGCCCCGGGCCGCGCCGTGCCGGGCCTCGCCGAGCGCCCAGGCGTGGACGTCGTTGAGCACGGTGACGGGCAGGCCGAGCCGTTGGGTGAAGGCGGTGGCCAGGTCGGTGCCCCGCCAGCCGGGCAGGGCGTCGGTGGCGTGCGTGACCACGCCGTTGTCGTCGATCGTCCCGGCGCTGCCGACTCCGCAGGCGATGACGTTCATTCCGGCGGCGTGTGCCTGGTTGAGGCGGTCTTCGGCCAGCTCCAGCGCGGCGGCCAGCACCGCTGCGGCGCCACCTTCGGCGGGTGTGGGGACGCGGGCGGGGAGGTGGATCTCCGTCTCGCCCCCGGTGGCCGAGGCCGGGATCAGGGCGGCGGCGGTCTTGGTGCCGCCGATGTCGATGCCGAGCACGGCGGGCATGGAGTTCGTGCGGCGTCGCACGGTGGGGGTGCTGTTCAACTGGGTGTGTACCGCCGGGGTGCTGTTCGGCGAGCTGGTGCGGGTGGCGGCTGGGCGGCGTTGTGAGGGGGGCATGGCGTCGTCGGTGTGGTGAGGATGGACGCGGGGTGGGGTGGGGGTCACCGGCTTCCCCTGGGGGTGGCCGCGGTGAGGTGGCGGGTGAGGGCGAGGGGGTCGGTGATGGCGGCGCCGATCACGACCGACCAGGCGCCGCGGGCGAACGCCTCCGCCACGTGGGCGTCGGTGCGGAGCCGGCCCTCGGCGACCGTACGGACCCCGAGGGCGGCGAGTTCTCCGACCAGATCGAGGTCGGGCTCATGGGGGAGCCCCGGCCGTGGAGCGGCCCCGGTCTCGGGGCGGGAGGTGGAGTCAGCGGCGGCGGCCCCCAGGGGCACGGCGGGATCAGTGGTGGTGGAACCCCGGGTGACGGCGGGGTCGCCCGCGAGGGCCTGGGCCCCGTGGAGGGTGGGGTCGGCGAGCAGGGCGGGGGTGGGGGCGGTGTAGGGGGTGTAGCCGGCGAGGGTGGTGGAGATCAGGGCTGCGCCTCGGTTCCAGGCCAGCAGTCCTTCCTCCGCTGTCGAGACGTCGGCCATGACGGGCACGCCCAGCTCCTTCCATACCCGTTCGACCAGGAACGGCAGGTCGCCCGCTTCCGGTTCGGCCTCCGCCGTCACCTCCAGGGCGACCATGTCGGCGCCGGCTCGCACCAGGGATTCGCACAGGGCGAAGGTGGGGGTGATCAGGGGGCGGGCGTGGGGGCGGGGGACCTTGGCCAGGCCGATCAGGGGCAGGCCGGTGACGGCCTTGACCGCGCGGACGTCCTCGGGGCCGTTCACGCGCAGTCCGGCCGCGCCGCCGAGTTCGGCGCAGCGGGCGAGGAGCGCGATGGTGCGCGGGTCGCGGAGGGGGTGGCCCTCGGGGGCCTGGCAGCTCACGACCAGGCCGCCTTCGATCGCGGTCACCACATCCATTTGGTACAGCCCAATCTTCCGGCATAGAGGCAGAAGGGCCTACCTCACTTGCCCGATTGGTATAGCCCAATTATGATCGGAGCGTCAAGAGCACCCCCTGACCGAGGACGACCACCCGTGACGAAGATCGGCCGGCTCACAGACCATCTGCTCACGCTCATCGACACCGAGCTGAAGCCGGGCGAACGGCTGCCCGCCGAGCGCGATCTCGCCGAGGAGTTCGGGGTCAGCAGGCTGACCGTGCGGCGGGCGGTCGACCGACTGGAGACGGACCAGAGGGTCTACCGCGTCCAGGGGGCGGGGACGTTCGTCGCGCACCGGAGCATCGCCAAGACGATCGAACTGACGTCGTTCAGCGAGGACATGCGGGGGCGGGGGCTGGAGCCGGGGTCGCGACTGCTGGAGGCGGCCGAGGTGCCCGCCGGGGCGCGGGTGGGGCAGGCGCTCGGCATCAGCCCGGCGGACGCGGTCGTGCGGCTGTGCCGGGTCCGTACGGCCAACGGTTCTCCGATGTGCCTGGAGCGTGCCCACGTGCCGGCCGCGTTCGTGCCCGGACTGCTCGACCGGCCGCTCGGCGGGTCGCTGTACGAGGTGCTGGCGGGGGCGTACCGGATCAGGCTGGAGCGGGCCGAGCAGTCGATCAGGGCCACGGTGCTGGAACCGGAGGAGGCGGAGCTGCTGGAGGCGGCGCCCCTGGCGCCGGCGTTGCTGGTCGAACGGGTGGCCTACGACCAGCGGGGAAGGGCGGTCGAGGCGGCCAAGTCGATCTACCGGGGCGACCGCTACTCCTACGAGATCGCGATTCGGCGGTGAGGGCCTGCCGGGGCGAAGGGGGCTTGCCGGGAGGCGACGGGTGGGGTAGACGACGGAAGGACGGGATTGTCCTCAAAGAGGTCGATCGGAGTGCTCGACCATGCGTCAGAGAGGTCGATCGGGGTGTTCGGCCGTGCGATGGAGTGACATGTCGGGGCGGCGGCGGGCGGTGCTGCTCGGGCTCGGTTCGGCTGAGTTGGTGCTCACGGGGGCCGCCGCCGTGGATCTGTGGCGCCGGCCGCAGCGGGAGATCCACGGCTGGAAGGGCGTCTGGTGGCTGGGCATCTTCGTGCAGCCGTTCGGGCCCATCGCCTACCTGGCGTACGGCAGGCGAAGGGGCCGCGGGCGCTGACGCGAGCCACCCCTGACGCGGGCGTCGAAGCTCCCGTGCCGCCGGGCGGTGAAGCCGCGCGTAGGCGGTGAAGCCGCGCGTAAGCGGGTGAAGCCGCGCGTAAGCGGGGGAAGCCGCGCGTCAGTGGGCGGTGAAGCCGCCGTAGCCGTTGGGGTTCATGGTCGCGTGCGGACAGAAGCCGCCGTAGCCGTTGGTGTTCATCCGCGGGTGTCCACCCAGACGCTCACCGTGGTGTGCGGTGTGATCCCGGTGTAGGAGGTCTGCCCGGCCGGCACCCACGGGCCCTCGATCGGGATCAGGCCGACCTCGGGCAGGAAGTGGCGCTGGATCACGTGGATGCGGTGCTCGCCGGTGCCGCTCGGGCAGTAGCTGGTGGCCCAGCGTTCGGCCTGGTTGAGCTGGTACGTGCAACCGGTGGGCGCGGCGGAGGCGGCCGGGGCGCCCAGCAGGACCAGGCCCGTGACGAGGGCGGCGCAGCCGGCGGTCCGTCTTCTCGCGTTCATGCGGGGCTCCTCGAAGGTGTGCGCGCGGCGAGAATTGCTTAGGAAAGTTTCCTAAACATTAGAGCCCGGGAAGCCGTACCGTCAACGGTTCACCACCGGTCGTGAACCTGCGGCCGGATCAGCTCGTCGTAGACGGCCCGCACGGCCTCCAGCGTCTCCTCCGGGAGCGGCTCCAGATCGGCCGCGGCCGCGTTGGACCGTGCCTGGCCGGGGTTGCGCGCGCCGGGGATGACGACTGAGACGCCGGGCTGGTCGAGGATCCAGCGCAGCGCGAACTGGGCCATGGACGCCCCTTCGGGCACCAGCCCGGCCAGCCGCCGCACCGCCTCCAGGCCGGTGGCGAACTCCACGCCGGAGAAGGTCTCGCCGACGTCGAACGACTCGCCGTGCCGGTTGTAGGCGCGATGGTCGTCGGGGGCGAACACGGTGTGCTCGTCGTAGCGGCCCGACAGCAGGCCGCTGGCCAGCGGGACGCGGGCGATGACGCCCACCCCGGCCGCGCGGGCGGCGGGCAGCACCCGCTCCAGCGGCTTGAGCCGGAACGCGTTGAGGATGATCTGCACGGTCGCCACGCCGGGCCGGGCGATGGCGGTCAGCGCCTCCTCGCAGGTCTCGACGCTGACGCCGTACGCCGCGATCTTCTGCTCGGCGACCAGCGTGTCCAGGGCGTCGAAGACCGCGTCGGAGGAGTACACCGGGGTGGGCGGGCAGTGGAGCTGGACCAGGTCGAGGGTGTCCACGCCGAGGTTGCGCCGGGAGCGCTCGTTCCAGGCGCGGAAGTTGTCCATCACGTAGTTGGCCGGCACCTGCGCCGTCCGGCGGCCCATCTTGGTGGCCACGGTGAGCCCGGGATGCGCCTTGGCGAAGCGGCCGACGATCTGCTCGCTGCGGCCGTCGCCGTAGACGTCGGCGGTGTCGACGAACGTGACGCCCGCCGCCACGGCCGCCTCCAGGGTGGCGAACGCCTCGTCCTCGCTCACCTCGCCCCAGTCGGCGCCGAGCTGCCAGGCGCCGAGGCCCACGACGCCGACCTGGCGTCCCGTACGTCCGAGTGTGCGGTGTTCCATGCTGTTTGTCCGTTCGTCTGGTTCCTGCGACCAGTGTCCCGGACGAAAGGTACGGGCGCGCCGCGGGGGCACGCCCGTACGGCCGTCATCGGGGCCGGTAGCTGCACCGCACGCCCGTACGGCCGTCATCGGGGCCGGTAGCTGCACCGCACGCCCGTGTGCACGGTGGCCCGCAGCTCGTCCCCCAGTGCCTGGTCGGCCGACGAGACGCGGGAGATCGCCCGCCGGATCGCCTTGCCCACCGCGATCCGCGCGCGTTCCTCCGTGCCGGTGAACGGCCGCGCCCGCCCGCCGATCCCGGTCGCCGCCGACAGCTCGGCCACCAGCCATTCGCGTTCCAGGCGCAGCGCGGCGGCCCGTTCGAGGTCGTTCATCGCCTCCAGCTCGTCGATGTCGGCCTGCAACTGGGTCAGCCGCTTCCGGTAGGTCTCCCTGGCCAGGTCGTCCAGCACCGGCTGCGCCGAGGCCGGCTCGCTGTCCTGCGCCGGCGCGCCCGCGGCCAGGTCGGCCGCCAGGATCTCGCGGCCCGGGTTGGCGATCAGGGTCGCCAGGTGCTGCATGCCGACGCTGTGCTCGACGACCACCAGCCGCCCGCCGTGCTCGACCTGCCAGTGCCGTCCGTGCCTGCGCAGCCGGAACGCCCCGTGCGCCGCGCCCGCCCTGCCGACCACGGCGGGCAGCACCATGCCGAGCTCCCTGGCCTCCTGCGCGGCGGCGTTCTGGGCGGCCCGCGCCGCCTTGTCGTGCGGCCCGTCGCGCAGCGCGAGCGTCTGGCCGAGCCGCCAGCGCGACAGCGTCGCGGCGGGCCAGTGGCCGAGCGCGAGACTGGCCCGGACGGCCTCCGCCAGGTGCCCGGCGGCGCGGTCCACGTCGCCGGTCGTGAGCGCGGCCATGCCCAGGCTGTGCTGCACCGAGCCCAGGCAGAGCACGCCCAGGCTGGCCACCACCGGCAGAGCCGCGAACGGCAGCAGCAGCGCGTACGCCTCGGCGGCGGCGCCGGCGTCCTGGAGCAGGTGGGCGGTCTCGACGACGCAGTACATCGAGAACAGCCACGTGCTCGACCTCGGCAGGTTGGCCAGGTCCCGGCCGCGCAGCCGGGCCAGGTGACCGGCCGCCGCCCTGCGGTCGCCCGAGGTGGCCGCGGCCAGCGCCAGGCCCGCCAGGTAGGAGTTGTCGACCGGGCTGAGCGTGGGCGAGCTGACCAGGTCGGCCAGCACCGGCAGCAGCTCGGCCGTGCGGCCCTGGTACCAGCGGATGGCGGCGATCTGGCCGCCGTACCAGCCGGTGGCGTCCATGTCGCCGGCCTGGAGGCCGCGCTCGAAGCAGTCGCCGGCCATCTTCTCCGCCTGCTCGAACCGGCCCGCCCGGATGGCCAGCATCACCCTGATCACGTCGGTCACGAACCCGACGGCCAGGTGGTCGTGCTCGGCCAGCAGGCCCCGCAGCTCCTCCAGGCAGCGTCCGGCGTGCGGGTCGGCCGCCAGGTAGAGGTCGACCGTCCGCCACAGCAGGCCCATCAGCAGGTCGCCCCTGCGCCGGGTGACCGCCGCCTGGCCGATCAGCTCCCTGGCCAGCTCCAAGCGGGCCGGCCCGTGCTCCGGCCCGAGCAGGCAGTGGTGGGCCAGGCTCAGCGCCTCGGCCAGCGCCGCCGGATCGCCCGCGCTCCTGGCCCGCGCGACGAGCCGGAGGATCTCCTCGTGCCCGCCCGCACTGTAGTCCTCCTCCCCGGTCATCCTGATCCGCAGTCGCAGCGCCAGCGACGAGTGCGGATCGATCAGCGACAACGCGTGCCGCTGACGCGCGCGCACCATCTCCGACTCCGCGCACGTACGGTGCTCCTGCACCCACACCCCGCCCAGGCCGAGCGCCGCCCTGGCCAGGGCGGGCACGTCGCCGCACGCCTCGGCCTGCCGGTAGGCCGAGTCGAACCAGCGTCTGGCGGTCTGCAGATCCCCGTTCACGTACAAAGCGCGCTCACCGAGCACGAGCGCGAGCCTGATGTCCGGATACGGGGGCAGGCGAACCCCCAGCTCCTCTAAAACGCCCACGGTTTCCGTCCCCATTCGGTCATCCGGGCTGAGCTTCCAGACGGTCCCCCGAATACCGTTCTGCCGTAACGACGTACGGGGGCGGTGGACGGTTCAACCAAATGCGCTGGCTACCCTGTGCGCATGATTCGCCCCGCCACCCCAGCAGACGTCCCCGCCATCGTGCGCATGATCCTTGAGCTGGCCACGTACGAGAACGCCGCGCACGAGGTGCGCGTGACCGAGGAGATGCTGCGGACCTCGCTCTTCGGCGAGCGGCCCGCCGTGTTCGCGCACATCGCCGAGCAGGACGGCGAGCCCGTCGGCTTCACGATCTGGTTCCTGACCTACTCCACCTGGCGCGGCGTGCACGGCATCTACATGGAGGACCTGTACGTGCGCCCCGAGCACCGGGGCGGCGGCCACGGCCGCGCGCTGATGGCGGAACTGGCGAAGATCTGCGCCGAACGCGGCTACCAGCGCCTGGAGTGGTCGGTGCTCGACTGGAACGAGCCGTCCATCGCCTTCTACGACAAGCTCGGCGCCGAGCGGCAGGACGAGTGGCTGAAGTATCGGCTGACCGACGAGCCGCTGGAGCGGCTGTCCCGCTGAGGCCGTCGGTGAAGCTGAGGCCGCCGGCGAACAGGTGTGCCGCGCAGGCCGGCCCCCCGGCGTGACCTGCGCGGCCTCCTGGTCAAACGCCGGCTCAAACGCCGACGTGCGAGCGGGACCGCTGGCCCTGCGTGCTGTCGAACATCTCGGTGCCGCGCTCTTCGAGGTCCTTGTGCGTCTCCTCGATCCGCAGCGCGACGCCCATCGCGAAGAACGTGGGCGCCCACTCGCCGATGAAGATCCCCCACCGGTCGGCCCGGTCGAGGCCCGCGCCCTCCTGGTTCTTGGAGATCATCCAAGAAGCGAAGGACAGGCCGATGGACGCCAGCCCCGCGGCGTACATGTGGCCTGACTTGATGCCCATCTGGTGCAGCTTTTTGATCATTATTCCCCCCTTGCCATGAGTGCTGTTACCCCGGGGAAGACCACGTAACCAGCCAGAACTCCGTTCATTACCGGCGTGTTTCGCCGGTGACGGTTGTGCGCGCCTTGTTACCGCGGTGAATCACCCGTAACCGCCGTACCCCCGCCGGCTGCCGGAACGCGTAACGCGGCCCTCCTACCGTGGTGCTCCCGACGCCGAGCGGAGGAGAGATCGATGGCGCGCTGGATCACCGAGTGGCACCCCGACGACCCGGCCTTCTGGCAGCGGACCGGCAGGCACGTCGCCCGGCGCAACCTGGTCTTCTCCATCGTGGCCGAGCATCTCGGGTTCACCGTCTGGACCCTGTGGAGCGTCGTGGCCACCAGGATGGGGGCCTACGACTTCTCCACCGACCAGCTCTTCTGGCTGGTCGCGCTGCCGAACCTGGTCGGGGCCGTGCTGCGGGTGCCCTACACGTTCGGGCCGGGCCGGTTCGGCGGGCGCGACTTCACCGTGGCCAGCGCGGCGCTGCTGCTGGTCCCGGCCGTGCTGCTCGGGGTGGCGGTGAACGATCCCGGCACGCCGTACTGGCTGTTCCTGGTGATCGCGGCGCTGGCCGGGGTGGGCGGCGGGAACTTCGCCTCCAGCATGGCCAACATCACCTACTTCTACCCGCGCGGCAGGCAGGGGCTGGCGCTCGGGCTGAACGCGGCGGGCGGCAACGTCGGGGTCAGCTCGGTGCAGCTCGTCGTGCCGCTGGTGATCGGCTCGCTCGGGACGGCCGCCGCCGGCTGGTTCTGGATCCCGTTCATCGTGGTGGCCGCGGCCTGCGCGTGGCTCTTCATGGACAACCTGGCCGGCGCCAGGGCCGAGCCGCGCGAGCAGCTCGCGGTGGCCGGACGGGCGCAGACGTGGATCATGTCGGTCCTGTACGTCGGCACGTTCGGGTCGTTCATCGGCTATTCGACGGCGTTCCCCGCTGCTGAGCAAGAGCCTGTTCCCCGAGGCGCCGTACGCGGCGGTCGCCTTCGCCGGGCCGCTGCTCGGCTCGCTGATCAGGCCGGTGGGCGGCTGGCTGGCCGACCGGCTGGGCGGCGCGCGGGTGACGCAGTGGAACTTCGCGGCCATGGGCGCCGGGGTGCTGCTGGCCTGGGCGGCCGGCGTCGCGGGCGGCTTCTGGCTGTTCTTCCTGGCCTTCCAGCTGCTGTTCCTCACCGCGGGCATCGGCAACGGCTCGACGTACCGGATGATCCCGGCGATCTTCCACGCCAAGGCGGTCGCCGAGCGCGGCGCGGGCGCGGAGGCCCTGCTGCACGGCCGGCGTCAGGCCGCGGCGGCGATCGGCGTCATCTCGGCGGTCGGCGCGCTCGGCGGGTTCCTCGTCAACCGGGCCTTCGGCATGGCGTTCGCCGCGGCCGGCACCCCTGCGCCGGCGTTCCTGGCCTTCGCCGTCTTCTACGCCGGCTGCCTGGCGCTGACCTGGTGGTGCTACACGCGCACCGTCGGCGTCACGGTCGTCGCCAGCCTCGCCCACGCCCGGGTCTGACATGACGAAGACACACTGCCCCTACTGCGCCCTCCAGTGCGGCATGGAGATCGGCCCGGCACTGGAGATCACCCCCAGGACCGACGTCCCGGCCAACGCCCCCGGCGCGCTGTGCCAGAAGGGCTGGACGGCGGCCGAGCTGCTCACCAACGGCGAGCGCCTGACCACGCCGCTCCTGCACGGCGAGCCGGTGGAGTGGGAGACCGCCCTCGACCACGTCGCCGCCCGGCTGCGCGCGATCCGCGCCGAGCACGGCCCCGACGCCGTGGCCGTGTTCGGCGGCGGCGGGCTGACCAACGAGAAGGCCTACCAGCTCGGCAAGTTCGCCAGGGTCGCGCTCGGCACCAGCCAGATCGACTACAACGGCCGCTTCTGCATGTCCTCGGCCGCCGCCGCCTCCCTCCGGGCCTTCGGCATGGACCGGGGCCTGCCGTTCCCGGTCACCGACCTGGCCGACGCCGACGTCGTGCTGCTGGCCGGCGCGAACGTGGCCGAGACCATGCCGCCGTTCGTCCGGCACCTGTCGGGGCCGCGGCTGATCGTCGTCGATCCGCGCCGCACCCCGACGGCCCGGCTCGCCTGGCTGCACCTGCAGCCCACGCCCGGCACCGACCTGGCGCTCGCCCTCGGGCTGCTGCACCTGGCGATCGCCGACGACCTCGTGGACGCGGATTACGTGGCCGCCAGGACCACCGGCTTCGACGACGTGCGCACCTCGCTGGCCGCCTGGTGGCCCGAACGCGTCGAGCGCGTCACCGGGGTGCCGGTGCACCGGATGCGGCAGGCCGTCCGCGCGCTGGCCGCCGCCGGGAACGCGTACGTGCTGACCGGGCGCGGCGCCGAGCAGCACGCCAAGGGCACCGACACCGTCACCGCGTTCATCAACCTGGCGCTGGCGCTCGGCCTGCCCGGCCGGTACGGCTCCGGCTACGGCTGCCTGACCGGCCAGGGCAACGGCCAGGGCGGCAGGGAGCACGGCCAGAAGGCCGACCAGCTGCCCGGCTACCGCAGGATCGACGACCCGGCGGCCCGCGCGCACGTGGCAGAGGTGTGGGGCGTGCGGGCCGAGGACCTGCCGGGGCCGGGGCGGACGGCGTACGAGCTGCTGGACGCGCTCGGCACCTCGCGGGGGCCGCGGGCGCTGCTGCTGTTCGGGTCCAACCCGGTGGTGTCGGCGCCCGCGTCCGGGCACGTCGGCGGCCGGATCGCCGGGCTGGACCTGCTGGTCGTGGCCGACGTGGTGCGCTCGGAGACCGCGGCCATGGCCGACGTGGTGCTCCCGGTCACCCAGTGGGCCGAGGAGAGCGGCACGATGACCAACCTGGAGGGCCGCGTCCTGCTCCGCCGCCGGGCCGTCGCGCCGCCGGAGGGCGTCCGGAGCGACCTGGACGTCATCGCCGGGCTGGCCGCCCGGCTCGGCCACCGCTTCGACACCGAGCCGGCCGCCGTCTTCGACGAGCTGCGCCGGGCCGCGGCGGGCGGCGTCGCGGACTACTCCGGCATCAGCTACGAGCGCATCGCCGCCGAGACCGGCGTCTTCTGGCCCTGCCCGTCGCAGGACCACCCCGGCACGCCCCGCCCGTTCCTGGACCGCTTCGCCCACCCGGACGGCCGCGCCCGGTTCGTCCCGGTCGAGCACCGGCCCGCGGCCGAGGAGCCCGACGCGGACTACCCGGTGTACCTGAGCACCGGCCGCGTCCTGTCCCACTACCAGAGCGGCGCCCAGACCCGCCGGATCGCGTCGCTGGTGCGGGCCGCCCCCGAGCCGTTCGTGGAGCTGCATCCCGACCTGGCCGCGCAGCTCGGCGTCGCCGCGGGCGACCTGGTGCGGGTCAGCAGCCGCAGGGGCCGGAGCAGGGCGGTGGCCAGGATCAGCGACGCCATCAGGCGCGACACCGTGTTCATGCCCTTCCACTGGGAGGGCGCCAACCGGCTCACCAACCCGGCGCTCGACCCGGTGTCCGGCATGCCGGAGTTCAAGGTCTGCGCGGTCAGGGTGGAGAGGGACTCATGAGGCTCGTCGTCGTGGGGAACGGGATGGCCGGGTCACGCCTGGTCAGCGAGGTGCGGGCGCGCGACCCGCGGATGCGGGTGACCGTGTTCGGGGCCGAGGCGGGGCCGCCGTACAACCGGGTGCTGCTGTCGGACGTGCTGGCCGGGAGTGCGCGTCCCGACCAGGTGCGCCTGGTGGACCCCTCCTGGTACGCCGCGCACGGCGTCGAGGCCGTGCCCGGCGCCGAGGTCGCCCGCATCGACCGGGACGCCAGGCACGTGGTGACCGCGGACGGGCGGCGCGAGCCGTACGACCTGCTGGTCCTGGCCACCGGCAGCCAGGCGGTCGTGCCGCCGCTGCCCGGCGTCGGGCGGGCCGTGCCGTTCCGCACGCTGGCGGACTGCGAGCGGATCGTGCGGGCCGCCGGACGGGCGCGCCGCGCGGCCGTCGTCGGCGGCGGGCTGCTCGGCATCGAGGCCGCCCGCGGCCTGGCCGGGCGCGGCCTGCCGGTCACGCTGCTGCACCTGGCCGGGCACCTGATGGAACGCCAGCTCGACGCCGAGGCGGGCCAGGTGCTCGGCGAGACCCTGGCCGGGCTCGGCGTGGCGGCCCGCACCGGCGTCAGCGCGGCCGCGGTCGAGCCGGACGGCGTCCGCCTGGCCGGCGGCGAGCTGGTCGAGGCTGACCTGGTCGTCCTGGCCTGCGGGGTGCGCCCGGTCACCGGGCTCGCCGCCGCGGCGGGGCTGGAGGTGCGGCGCGGCGTCGTCGTGGACGACGAGCTGCGCACCGGCGACCCGTCGATCTTCGCCGTCGGCGAGTGCGCCGAGCACGACGGCACGGTGTACGGCCTGGTCGCCCCCGCCTGGGAGCAGGCCGCCGTGGCGGCCGAGGTGATCACCGGCGGCAAGGCCCGCTACCGCGGCTCCCGGCTGGTCACCAGGCTCAAGGCCAGGAGCGTCGAGCTGGCCGCCATGGGCGAGACGCAGCTCGGCGAGGAGCACGCCGAGGTGGTGCGCTTCAGCCACCGCGCCCGCGGCACCTACCGCAAGCTCGTCATCCGCGACGGGCGGCTGGTGGGCGCGATCCTGCTGGGCGAGAGCGACGCCGTCGGCACCCTCACCCAGCTCTTCGACCGCGGCGGCCCGGTGCCGGGCGACCGCGCCGGCCTGCTGTTCCCGGGCCTGTCGCCGGCGCCGGTCGCGGGCAGCCCGGTGCTGATGCCGGACGCGGCCGAGGTCTGCCGGTGCAACAACGTGACCAAGGGACAGATCCGGGCGTGCTGGGAGGCCGGCGCCCGCGACGTGGCCGGTGTGGCCGCCGCCACCAGGGCCACCACCGGCTGCGGCACCTGCCGCGACGCCGTGGAGGGCATCGTCGGCTGGTTGTGCGATCAGGAAGGAGTGCCGGTATGAGGAGGATCGTCGTCGTCGGGTACGGCCCGGCCGCGCACCGCTTCGTGGAGACCCTGGCGAGCCGGGGCTTCGACGGGCGGATCACCGTCGTCGGGGAGGAGCCGCGCCCGGCCTACGACCGGGTGGCGCTGACCTCGTACCTGTCGGGGGCCACCCTGGCCGACCTCACCTACCCGGTGCCCGCCGGGACCGTGACGCGGCTGGGCAGCCGGGCCGTCGCCGTCGACCGGGCGGCGCGGACGGTGACCGTCGAGGGCGGGGCCGCCGAGCCGTACGACGTGCTCGTGCTGGCCACCGGGTCGGCGCCGTTCGTGCCGCCGGTGCCAGGACGCGAGCACGCCCACGTCTACCGCACGATCGACGACCTGGACGCCATCCGGGCGGCCGCCCGGGACGCGGCCGAAGGCGTCGTGGTCGGCGGCGGCCTGCTCGGCCTGGAGGCGGCCGACGCGCTGCGGGCGCTCGGCCTGAGGGCGCACATCGTCGAGATGAGCCCCTGGCTGATGCCCCGCCAGGTGGACGAGGGCGGCGGCGCGGTGCTCAAGGGCCACATCGAGGCCCTCGGGCTCGGCGTGCACGCCGGGTCGGGCGTCCAGGAGGTCGTCACCGGGCCGGACGGCCGGGTCGCGGGGGTGCGCACGCCGTCCGGCACGCTGATCGAGGGCCAGGTCGTGGTGTTCTCGGCGGGCGTCAGGCCGCGCGACGAGCTGGCCAGGGCGTGCGGGCTGGAGGTGGGGGAGCGGGGCGGCGTCGTGGTCGACGACGGCATGCGCACCTCCGACCCGTCGGTCTACGCGATCGGCGAGTGCGCGCTGGCCGGCGGCACGGTCCACGGCCTGGTCGGGCCGTGCAACACGATGGCCGAGGTGGCCGCCGACCGGATCATGGGCGGGACGTCCTCGTTCGCGGGCGGGGACACCTCCACGAAGCTGAAGCTGCTCGGCGTCGAGGTCGCCCAGTTCGGCGCGATGGACGGCGCCCTCGACGTCACCTACATGGACCCGGTCGCCGGGATCTACAAGAAGCTGTTCATCAGCGACGACGCCCGCACGCTGCTCGGCGGCATCTGCGTGGGGGACGCCGGGCCGTACGCGGCGCTGCGGCCGTTCGTCGGCAAGCCGTTGCCCGCGCCGCCCTCCGACCTGCTGTTCAGCGGCTCCGGGGCGCCGCTCGACCTGCCCGGCGACGCGCAGGTCTGCTCCTGCAACAACGTGTGCGCGGGGGACGTCCGGCACGCCGTCGCCGAGCTGGGCGTGACCGACGTGCCCGGCCTCAAGGCGTGCACGCGGGCCGGCACCACCTGCGGGAGCTGCGTGCCGATGCTCCGGCAGCTCCTGGAGGAGTCGGGGGTGGAGGTCGGCAGGTCGCTGTGCGAGCACTTCGCGTACTCGCGGGCCGAGCTGTTCGACATCGTCCGGGTGCGGAAGATCACGACGTTCTCGCGGCTCATCGCCGAGCACGGGCAGGGGCGCGGCTGCGACGTCTGCAAGCCCGCGGTGGCCTCGATCCTGGCCTCGCTGCACAACGGGCACGTGCTCGACGGCGAGCGGGCCGCGTTGCAGGACACCAACGACGCCTTCCTCGCCAACATCCAGAAGAACGGCACGTACTCGGTCGTCCCGCGCATCCCGGGCGGCGAGATCACGCCGGACAAGCTCATCGTGATCGGCGAGGTCGCCCGCGACTTCGGGCTCTACACCAAGATCACCGGCGGCCAGCGCATCGACCTGTTCGGCGCCCGGGTCGAGCAGCTCCCGGAGATCTGGCGACGCCTGGTGGACGCCGGCTTCGAGTCCGGCCACGCCTACGGCAAGGCGCTGCGCACGGTGAAGTCGTGCGTGGGCTCCACCTGGTGCCGCTACGGCGTCCAGGACTCCGTCGGCCTGGCCATCGCCCTGGAGCTGCGCTACCGCGGCCTGCGCTCGCCGCACAAGCTCAAGTCGGCCGTGTCCGGCTGCGCCCGCGAGTGCGCCGAGGCCAGGTCGAAGGACTTCGGCGTCATCGCCACCGAGCAGGGCTGGAACCTGTACGTCGGCGGCAACGGCGGCTTCCGGCCCCGCCACGCCGACCTGCTGGCCACCGACCTGAGCACCGGCGACCTGATCAGGACCGTCGACCGGTTCCTGATGTTCTACGTCCGCACCGCCGACCGGCTGCAGCGCACCGCCGCCTGGCTGGAGTCGCTGGACGGCGGCCTCGACCATCTCCGGAAGGTGATCATGGAAGACTCGCTCGGCATCTGCGCCGACCTGGACGCCCAGATGGAACAGCACGTCGCCACCTACGCCGACGAGTGGGCGGCGACCCTGGACGACCCGGAGAAGCTGGGCAGGTTCGTCAGCTTCGTCAACGCCCCCGGCGTGCCCGACCCGTCGATCGTGTTCGCCTCCGAGCGCGGCCAGATCAGGCCGGTGATGGCCCGATGAGCTGGACCCCGGTCTGCGAGTACGCGGCCCTGCCGCCGGAGCGCGGCGTCTGCGCGCTGGTCGGCGACCGGCAGGTGGCGCTGTTCCGCACCTACGAGGGGCACGTGCACGCCCTGGACAACCTCGACCCGTTCAGCGGCGCGTACGTGCTCTCCCGCGGCATCGTCGGCACCAGGCGGGGCGAGCCCACCGTGGCCTCGCCGCTGCACAAGCAGGTCTTCTCGCTGGTGTCGGGGGCGTGCCTGGACGAGGAGGCCGTCCAGGTGCCCGTCTACGCCGTGCGGGTGGCGGCCGGACGGGTGGAGGTGAGCGTTTAGCCGATCAGAGCAGGGGCATTGACCTGCTGAAACACGGGGGACAGGAGGTGCGCCGTGGCCTACGACGCCTCCGCTTACGGGCGCGGGATCGCCGACATCTACGACGCCACGGTGACGGAGCTGCCGACCGGCGCGGCCGTCGAGCGGCTGGCGACGCTGGCCGAGGGCGGCCCCGTGCTGGAGTTCGGCATCGGCACCGGGCGGCTGGCGCTCCCGCTCGCCGCCCGCGGCCTGTCCGTCGCCGGGATCGACGCCTCGCCGGAGATGACCCGCGAGCTGCGCGCCAAACCCGGCGGCGCGGCCGTCCCCGTGACGGTGGGCGACTTCTCCACCATGCGGGTCGAGGGCTCGTACGCGCTGGTGGTGCTCGCGATCAACACGATCTTCGCCCTGCCCACCCAGGAGGCGCAGGTCAACTGCTTCGCCAACGCGGCCCGGCACCTGCGCGGCGGCGGGCGGTTCGTGGTCGAGGCGTGGGTGCCCGACCCGGCCGCCTTCCGCGACGGCTCGGCGCTGCGGCTGCTCTCGCTGGCCGAGGACGTCGTCGTCATCGAGGCGGCCAGGCTCGCCCCGGCCACCCAGCACATGCGCACCACCCGCGTACGGCTGACCGGCGAGGGCGTGCGGCTGCTGCCCGCCGACCACCGCTACGCCTGGCCCGGCGAGCTCGACCTGATGGCCAGGCTGGCCGGGATGGCCCTGGAACACCGCTGGGCCGACTGGATCGGCACCCCGTTCACCGACGAGAGCCGCGCGCACGTCTCCGTCTACCGCAAGGCCGCCTGATGCGCCTGCCGCCCGCGCGTGGCCCGCTCACCGACCTGCTCTTCGACCGGCTCGCCCGGCCGCCCGCGACGCTGCCCGACGCCCCCGGCCCCGACGGCGAGGAGGATCTCCAGCTCGCCCTGTTCGCCTGCTACGAGCTGCACTACCAGGGCTTCGACGAGGTGGACGACCGCTGGGAGTGGGAGCCGTCGCTGCTGCGCCTGCGCGGCCTGCTGGAGGACCGGTTCGAGCGGGAGCTGGCCGGGGCCGTGCCGCGTCCCGGGCCGGTGCCGCCCGGCGAGGTGCGGCGCGCGCTCACCGCGCTGACCGCCGAGGACGACGACGGCCCGTCGGTCTCGCTGCACCTCCAGCGCGAGGCCGGCATCGACACCTTCCGCGAGTTCGTGATCCACCGCTCGATCTACCACCTGAAGGAGGCCGACCCGCACACCTGGGCGATCCCGCGCCTGCGCGGCCGGCCCAAGGCGGCCCTGGTGGAGATCCAGGCCGACGAGTACGGCGGCGGCCGGCCCGAGCGCATGCACTGCGAGCTGTTCGGCCACACCATGCGCGGCCTCGGCCTCGACGACTCCTACGGCGCGTACCTGCCGCGGGTCCCCGCGGTCACCCTGGCCGTCAGCAACGCCATGTCGCTGTTCGGGCTGCACCGGCGGCTGCGCGGCGCGCTGGTCGGCCACCTGGCCGCGATCGAGATGACCTCGTCGCTGCCCAACCGCCGCTACGCCGCGGGCCTGCGCCGGCTCGGCGGCGACGCGGCGGCGGCCCGGTTCTACGAGGAGCACGTGCAGGCCGACGCCGTGCACGAGCAGATCGCCGCGGCCGACCTGTGCGGCGGGTTCGCCGCCGCCTTCCCCGCCCTGACCGGCGACGTCCTGTACGGCGCCGCCTGCGCCCTGGCCCTCGAACGCCGCTGGGCCGAGCACGTCATGGGCCGCTGGGAACGCGGCGCGTCCTCGCTGCTCGGCCAGGAGGTGCCCGCGTGATCGACCTGGACTACGTGATCCCGCTGCGCTGGCAGGACGACTCCGGCCTCGACGAGCTGACCGAGTACCTGCGCGCCCTCGCGCCGCACGTACGCGTGACCGTGGTCGACGGCAGCCGGCCCGAGCTGTACGCCCGCCACGCCCGCCGCTGGCGCTGCCTGGTCCGGCACGTCAGCCCGGCGGCCGGCCTGTCCTTCGCCAACGGCAAGGTCAACGGCGTGACCACCGGGCTGCGGCTGGCCGAGGGCGACCGGGTCGTGATCGCCGACGACGACGTGCGCTACGACCTGCCCGCGCTGGCCGAGATGCACGCCCTGCTCGCCCGCGCCGAGCTGGTCAGGCCGCAGAACTACTTCGACCCCGCCCCCTGGCACGCCCGCTGGGACACCGCCCGCACCCTGCTCAACCGCGCGTTCGGCGCCGACTACCCGGGCACGTTCGGCGTCCGGCGGTCGTTCTTCCTGGCCATGGGCGGCTACGACGGCGACGTGCTGTTCGAGAACCTGGAGCTCGTCCGCACCGTGCGCGCCCACGGCGGGCGCGAGCTGCGCCCGCCCGGCCTGTACGTCCGGAGGCTGCCGTGCGACGCGCGGCGGTTCTGGTCGCAGCGGGTCCGGCAGGCCTACGACGACCTCGCCCAGCCGGTGCGGCTGGCGTCCTTCCTGGCGGTGCTGCCCGCGCTCGCGCTGGTGCGCCGTCCGCTGCCGCTGCTGGCCGCCGCCGGGGCGGCCGTCGCGCTGGCCGAGGCCGGGCGGCGGCGGGCCGGCGGGCGGCGGGTCTTCCCCGCCGGCGCCTCGCTGTTCGCGCCGGTGTGGGTGCTGGAGCGGGCGGTGTGCTCCTGGCTGGCGGTGGGGGCGGCCTGCGCGGGCGGCGTGCCGTACGCCGGGGGACGGCTCGCGCTGGCCGCCCACTCGGCGCGGTGGCTGCGCGCGCGGGCTCAGGAGTCGGCCGGCGGGTCGGGCTCGCTCGACGCCCGGAAGCCGACGGACTTGTGCGAGCCGTCGCAGAACGGCTTGGTCGACGATCGGCCGCACCGGCACAGGGCCACCGTGGCCCTTCCCGGGTCGATCGGCTCGCCGTCCTGAGTCAGCAGCTCGAAGGGGCCTCTGATCAGCAGCGGGCCGTCCTCGCAGGGCGTGACGGTGGTCGTCGGCTCGTCCATCGTCGTCACCTGCCCCGCCAGCCGGCCCTCTCACCTGCGAGGACGTCGCTAGAGGGCCTCCACGGGCGGGTAGACGTGCGGGGTGGGGTGGGCCGCGGGAAGGACGCACCGCCGCCCGGACCGGACGCTGGCACAGCGCTCGGCGTCCTCACGCTGGGGCAGTGGTTCCGGATTCGCCTGTGTTGGCCGCACTGGAGGGACGCTATAGGCGGCCCCTACCCGCCCGGTCTCGGGGCGGCAACGATCACAGCTCTGACCGGTCTCACCAATGACAGTGAAGCGTTACTGTGAGTAATACCGACATGAGGTAAAGGGGTCGTGCGGAGTGCCTAAACCGGGCATTCGGGAACGACCGGCGAGGGCATCAACCCGGCCATGAGCAAGATTTCTGAGCGCAGGGCACTCCTGCTGGCCGCGATCGTTCCCGTCCTCCTGGTCGCGGGCTGCTCCGCGGGGAGCAACACGCAGGCGATGAAGGGGGAGGCCAGCCCGGCCACGCCGACCGAGACCATGATGACGCCCACCGAGACCGGCATGGAGTCGCCGACCATGACCGAGACCATGACCGAGACCGCCACGCCGACCGGCACCATGACGGCGGCCACCCAGCCGCGCGCCGCCGTCCAGAACTACTTCGACGCCCTGAAGTCCGGCAACGTGGACGCGGTCGCGAAGACGTTCACCAGCGACGCCGTGGTGGCCTTTGACGGGCAGGCCACGGCCACGGGCTCGCAGGCCGTCCGCAGCCTCTACGAGAAGCTGCTCAAGGACGGCGCCGACCTGAAGTCGGCCACGCACACCATCGACGAGACGCGGAACGCGGGCACCCAGGACGCCTTCGCGCGCTCGACCAGCAAGCAGGGCGACACCACCTACCGCGAGCTCTTCATGCTCTCGCACCAGGGCGGCCAGTGGCTGATCTCGCGCTTCATGAACAACCAGGGCGGCTCCTGACGCAGGTCTCGGCGACGACGAGCGCGTTGCAGTCGTTCGCGTTGTCGCTGCTGGAGGAGCACATGGCGCACTGTGTGGTCGAGGCGGCGCACAAGGGCGGGGCCGAGGCGGAGGCCAAGGCGAAGGAGGCGGCCGACGCCGTCGCCCGGCTCGTCCGGTCGTGACGGATCCACGCGGGGCGTGCGCGGGCGGGTTAGCGTGGAGGACGTGCAGGACCTGACGCGGTTCCAGAACCCCCGCTTCGCCCAGGCGTACGAGCGGATGAGCGCCGAGTCGGAGCGGCGGGGCGCGGCCGAACACCGGCGGCGCCTGCTGGCCGGGCTGGCCGGGCGGGTGCTGGAGGTCGGCGCGGGCAACGGGCTGAACTTCGCGCACTACCCGGCGGGGGTGCGCGAGGTGGTCGCCGTCGAGCCGGAGGACCGGCTGCGGAGGCTGGCCGGCCGGGCCGCGGCCGGCGCGCCGGTGCCCGTGAGCGTGGTCGCCGGGCACGCCGCGGACCTGCGGTTCGCCGACGCCTCCTTCGAGGCCGTGGTGCTCTCGCTGGTGTTGTGCTCGGTGCCCGACCAGCGCGCGGTGCTCGGCGAGGTGTCTCGGGTGCTCAGGCCAGGCGGCGAGGTGCGGTTCTACGAGCACGTGCGCTCCTCGCGCGCCGCCGGCGCGCTGGTGCAGGACCTCGTGACGCCGTTGTGGCGGCGGATGGCCGGCGGGTGCCGCCTCAACCGCGACACCGAGCGCGCCCTGATCGACAGCGGGCTGGTGGTCGAGGAGCGCGAACGGTTCGCCTTCCGGCCGCTGCCGTTGTCGCCGAGGTTGCCGCACATTCTCGGACGCGCCAGGAAACCGGTTTGACCGGCTGCCCGGACGGTTCTTCCCGGCCGCTGTGGCGACAAATCTGGAAAAATGGGTTTTTGTTCTGACACGTGTTATTGCGCTGTGGTGTCACCGGGAATACGCGGAGTGATACGGCGCTGATCCACCAACGCCAGATAAACCGCGAACGCCCCCTGCGCCCACATCCCCGCCTGCTGCGCGGTCAGCCGGATCTCCTCGCCCTCGTGCGTGACGATCAGATGACCACCCGGCGCGCGGCGCCAGGCGACCAAAACGTTCTCGTAAACCAGAACGTCGAGCATCGCGGTCAGATATTCGCCTCCGGTGGCGGACACGGCGTAAGCCTCCTCGCTCCTCGCCGAATTCTCGCCCTGATTTCGTGCTGACTCCATTGTGCGCGCCGCACCGGGAATTGTCGCACCCGTCCGGCGGAAAACGGCCGGCTGCTCCGCCGGGTCGCGGGCGGAACCCGGCGGGGCCGGGCGGTGTAGGGAGGTCGGAGGTGCGTGATGGAGAGAAACGTGGCCGTACCGGCTGCTCTGACGGCCGCTCTGGCGGCTGCCGTGCTGGTCGTCCTGGTGGTGTCCGGATGGTGGGTGGGGGTGGCGTCCGCCTCCTCGCGCGGGGGGTGGGCGGTGACCTACCTCGATCCGCCGCCGGGGGCGTTCGCGGGCGGGAAGACGTACACGGTGGGGTTCTGGGTGCTGCAGCACGGCACGCATCCCTACGCGGGCGAGCTGGACCCCGTCGGCCTGCGCCTCACCCGGGCCGACGGCAGGACCGTCACCTTCGCCGGCACCCCGCTGCCGGAGGCCGGACACTACGCCACGTCGGTGGCCGTGCCGGACGGGGTGTGGCGGGTGGAGGGCCTCCAGGGCTGGTTCGAGCCGTACGCCGTGGGGACGCTCACGGTTCCCGGACGGCTGCTGGCCGACCCGGTGCCGCCGGACAAGGTGGCGACGTTCGGCGGCGACGGGAAGGACCCTTGGGGCGCGGTCCGGCCGCCGGGCTTCCTCCCGGGCAAGAGCACACCGGTGCCGACCGGTGAGCTGAGCGGTGAGCCGACCGGTGGGCCGACCGGTGAGTCGACCGGGACGCAGGCCGGGGCACCGACCGGGGTGCAGGCCGGGACGCAGGCCGGGACGCAGGCCGGACGCGGGGTCGGGGCTGCTGGGAGTGCGGCTGCGCGGGTTCCGGCCGGAGAGGCGCCGGGCGGCGGGGTTCCGGCGTACCTGCTGGTGCCCGCGGCGGTGGCCGGCGCGCTGGTGGCGCTCGTGGCGTCCCGCCTGCCGCGCCTTCGCGGGACGCCGGGACGACCGGGGCGACCGGGGCGACCGGCCGGCGCGCGCCGGAACGCCGCCGCCGCCGACGACCCTCCCGACGAGGACGGCTCCACGGAGACCCTCGTCATCGGCGGTTAGCGCCGCCAGGACAGGTCAGACGGAGGGCTCGCGGAACTGTTCGATCATCGCCGCGTAACCGTCGCCGGCACGCCCGCCGGCCGCCGCGCGCCGGGCCAGGTCCAGGAAGAGGTCCGGCAGCTCGGTGTTGACGCCGAGCGCCCGGCTCTCCTGCGCCAGGTGCTCCATCCCGCCCAGGTGGACGGCGAGGGTGGCGTCGGCGGCCGGGTACCGGCCCTCGTCGATCTGCCGGGCGTAGGCGGAGACGTAGCCGGTCGTCACGCCGATGGCGGTGGTGGCCAGGGACGCGAAGGTCGTCGCCTTGACGTTCGCGGCGCCCAGCAGGGCGGCGCCCTGGAGGAAGCCGTTCAGCACGCCCCACATGACGCTCAGGACGGACATGTCGTACAGGGCGGACAGGGCGTGGTCCTCGCCGAGATGGACGGTCCCGTCTCCGGAGAGCGCCCGCAAGGTGGGCAGGTGCTCGGCGAAGGCGGCCTCCGGGCCGGAGTACAGCACCGTGGCGTCGGCGGTGCCGATCGCCTGGGGGAGGGCGAGGATCGCCCCGTCGAGACAGGCGCTCCCGATCGTGGCCGCCCACCTCGCGGTGTCGCGGGCCTGGACGGAGGTCGACGTGGTCAGGTTGACGAGGGTGCGGCCGGCCAGCGAGGAGGCGACCGGGTCCAGCAACCCGTGCACGGCGTCGTGGTCCGAGACGCAGACGACGACGAGCGGGCTCGCCTCGACCGCGCTTGCGACGGAGCCGGCCAGGGTGGCTCCCTTGGCGACGAGGTCGCCGGCCTTGGCCGCCGAGCGGTTCCAGACGGTGGTCGGGTGACCGTTCGCCAGGAAGGCCGTGGCCAGCGCCTGGCCCATCAGCCCGAGGCCGACGACGGTGACGGGCGCCTGGGAGGCGGACGAGAGGGACATGTGGGCTCCTGTGTGGTTCGCGCGGCTTGCGCCGCGAGGGATGGCGGGGCTGCGGTCCGGCGGGGGCGGTTCAGGCGAAGAACCCGACGATGCTGCGGATGCGGCCCCCGTCGAACTCCACGACGTCGTAGCCGGTGGCGGCCGGGCCGAGCCGCCAGCGGAACAACGCGCGGTCATGGTGGACGCCGACCACGGCGTCGAGGCTGAACCGGAGGTCGCCGAGCCCGCTCCGGACGCGGCCGATCACCTCGGACAGCTCGGCGTGCCCGCGCAGGCCCGCGTTCTCGGGATCGACGTAGAGCGAGTCCTCGGTGAGGACGGACTTCATCAGGGCCGACCGGGCGGCGGCGTCCGGCTCGTTCCAGACGTCGAGGTAGGCGTGGATCACATCGATGGTGCTCACCTGCTGACTCCTAACACAGCGTTCGATTACTACACGGCGTTCAGTAAACAGCATGCCGTGTAAGCTGTCGACCGTGAGCGACCCCAGGACGAGCCGCCGGGACCGGCTACGTGCCCAGACCAGCGCCGAGATCAAGACGATCGCCCTGCAGCTCATGGCCGACGGCGGCCCCGACGCCATCTCGCTGCGCGCGATCGCCCGCGAGATGGGCATGACGGCCGGTGCGATCTACAGCTACTTCCCCACCCGCGACGACCTGGTCACGACGCTCATCGGCGACGTCTACACCTCGGCCGTCGACGCGGCCGAGGCCGCCCGCGACGCGGTGCCGGAGAACGATCCGGGCGGGCGGATCCTGGCCTGGGCCCGGGCCATGCGCGAGTGGGCGCTGGCCAACCCCGAGGGCTTCCGGCTGGTCTACGGTGACCCCGTGCCGGGCTACCGTCCGCCTGAAGAAGGTCCGGGCAAGGAGGCCGAAGCGCGCGCCTGCGCCGGCATCGTCGGGCTGGTCGCCGCGGCATGGCCGGCGGCCCGGGAGTGCGCGTCCGGGGGCGGCGCCTACACCTGGGACGACTTCGACCCCGCCCTGGTCGCCCACGTCCGGGAGGACTTCCCGGACCTGCCGCCGGCGGCCATCGCGGTGACGCTGCGGGTGTGGGGCCGCATGCACGGGCTCGTCGCCCTGGAGATCTACGGCCACCTGCGCGCCCTCGTCCGCGACCCGGCCGCCGTCTACGACGACGAGATGCGCGACCTGGTCACCTCTCTCGGTCTCGCGCACTGACCCTCCGGTCGCCTGGCCGGCCGCGTTCGTGCTGGTAAGGGGGGATGTCGGTCGCGGGGAAGTCGGATTCCGGTTGCTACCGTGAGGGGCAGGTGATCTGATCTTCGGGCTCTGCGGCAGGTGAGAGCGGTGGGCGCTGTGCTGGGGCTCGTGGCGCTGCTCGCCGCCGGGGTCGCCGCGGTGTACCTGGCCTCCCTTGCCCTGTCGCCCGGCGGAGTCGTGCGGGTGGGGCCGTTCCTGTCCGGGGCGCGGCCCCGGGAGCACGCGGTGTCCCGCTTCCACGTCCGGTGGTACGCCGTGACGCTGGTCTTCCTCGCCTTCGACATGGAGATGGTCTTCATGTACCCGTGGGCCCTCGTGGTGGCCGAGGTGGGGCTGCCGGCGGTGGTGGAGATGTTCGCCTTCCTGGGGCTGCTGCTGGTCGGCGTCCTGTACGCGTGGCGGGAAGGGGCGTTCCGTTGGGCCTGAGGGGGTGGCTGCTGCGGCAGGCGGCGCTGCGGCCCCGGGTGCTCCTCGTCGCCTGCCCGTACGGGACGGGCGCGCGGCTGCGGGTCGAGGCGGAGGCGGACCGCCGTGGCTGGCCGGTGGCGGCGTCGGCGGCGGAGGCGAGCGTGATGGTGGTGTGCGGGCGTCCCGGGGCGGAGCTGGCGGCGGCCGTACGGGAGGTCTGGAGGGCGGTTCCGGTGCCGAGGGCGCTGGTGGAACTGCCGCCGGACGTCCCGGCCGACCGGGTCGTGGCCGCGCTGGACGACGCCGTCCGCACGCTGGGGGACGAACCCGGTCAGTGGCGGCAGGCCGGCGTCCTGGCCACGGGGACGTCCGCGGACGACACTCCCATGGCCGACCGAGGGGCCGACCGGGACGGGCTGAAGCTGGACCGGCTGCACGTGCCGCTGGGACCCGTGCTCGCGGACTGGCCCGCGGGGCTGGTGGTGGAGACCGTCCTGCAAGGGGACGTCGTCCAGGAGGCACGGGTGCGGACCCTCCCGGCCGACGGCACGGGGGACGCGTTCTGGACGCCGGGGCCGGACACGAGCCCGGCGGAGGCGCGGCGGCGGACGGCGGCGGCCCGGCTGGACGGCCTCGGCAGGCTGCTCGGCGTGGCCGGATGGCCCGCCGCCGCCGCGGACGCCCGGCGCCTGCGCGACCGCCTGCTCGCGGACGCCGTGGACGAGCGGGGAAGACGCCGATGCGTCCGGTTCACGCGGCGGGTGCGCAGGTCATGGGTCCTGCGGTGGATGTTGCGCGGCGCGGGTGAGCTCGGCCCCGACGCCCCACAGCGGCTGCGTGGGGACACCTGGGATCGTGCGCGCCGGTGGCTCGACGACGTGGAGGCCCTGTCCGAAGAGGACGTGGAGGCCCTGTCCGAAGAGGACATGGAGGCCCTGACCGAAGAGCGCCCCGGACCCGGGGACGGCGATGACGTCCCGGTGGACCGGGTGCTGGCGTTGTTGCCGGGCCTGCTGGCCGGGGCCGAGCTCGCCGTGGCGCGGCTGATCGTGGCCGGTCTCGATCCGGACCTCGACCGGCTGCCGTCGCCGGCCAGGGACGGGTGAGCCGGTGGCTGCGGGGACGGCCGCGGGGACGGTCCTGGGGATGGCGGTGCTGACGTGGGGGGCGGCGGCCTTCGACGCGGCGCTCGGCGCGGGCCGGAGCTCGTGGCGGGCGGCGGCGGTGGCGCCGTTCAGGGAGGGGGCGCGGCTGGTGGTGCAGCAGCGGCGGCGGACGGACCGGGCCGACGTCCTGCTCACCCGGGCCGGGGTCGTGGCGTTGCCGGCGGCCGCGCTGCTGGCCGCCGTCGTCCTGCCGGTCGGGGGCGCGCCGGTGCTGGACCTGGGGGCGGGGGTGGTGTGGTTCAACGCCATGGAGGTGTGCGTCTGGGGGGCTCTGTGGCTGGTCGGGTGGGGGGTCAACGCCGCGTGGCCGCTGGTCGGCGGCTACCGGTTCCTGGCCCAGGGCCTGGCGTACGAGCTGCCGCACATGTTCGTGCTGATCACCGCGAGCGTGGGGGCGGGGTCGTTGCGGTTCGCGGATCTCGTGGCGGCGCAGCGCGGGTTGTGGTTCGTGGTGTGGATGCCGGTCGCGTTCGCGGTCTATCTCGTCTCGGCGGTGGCGATGGCGTTCTGGGGGCCGATGGGGCAGCCGGTCGGGCGGGACGTGTGCGGCGGCGTGCCGGGCGAGCTGGGCGGCCCCGACCGGCTGGTCTTCCTGGCCGGACGCCACGCGCTGCTGGTCGTGGCGGCGGCCGGGGCGGTGCCGCTGTTCCTCGGGGGCGCGGCGGGGCCCGTGCTGCCCGGCTGGGCGTGGGGGCCGGTCAAGACGGCGGCGGTGCTGGCCGTGCTGGTGCTGGCCGGGCATCGCATGCCGGTCGTGCGGATGGACCGGTTCGTGCAGTTCGCGTGGGTGGTGCTGATCCCGGTCACGCTCGTGCAACTGCTGGTCGTCGCGGTGGCGGTGCTGCCGTGAAGGTGGCGTTCTGGGCGCTGGCGGTCGTCGCGGTGGCGGGCGGGGTGGCGGTGTTCGTGGTGGACTCGATGGCGCGGGCGACGTTCGCGCTGCTGGTCTCGCTGCTGGCCGTGGGCGGGACGCTGCTGCTGATCGACCTGGAGTACCTGGGGGTGCTGGTCGTCCTCATGATGGTCATGGAGATGCTGGTCATGGCCGTCTTCATGATCATGTACATGATGAACCCGGGCGGGCTCGTGCCGATGAAGATGGCGCACAACCAGCGGGGCGCGGCGGCCGTCGCCGGAACGGTGTTCGTCCTGCTGGCCGCCGGGACGCTGCTCGTCCGCCCGCCGAGCCGGCGCGGACGGCCGCCGGCGGACCCCACGCACGCGCTCGGCCTGTCCCTGATGGGACCGAAGATGCTGGTCATGATGGTCGTCGGAGTGGCGATCCTGGCGACGATGATCTCGGCCGTGCTGCTGGCCACCCACCGGGGACGGTACGACCGGTGACGCTCCAGGCCTTCCTGCTGCTGGCCGCCGCCCTGTTCGCCGTCGGCCTGTACGGCGTGCTGTCCCAGCAGTCGATCGTCATGCTCATGATGGGCCTCGAACTCATGATCAACGGCGTGCTCGCGGCCGCCGGCGCCTTCTGGTACCACGTCGCCCCGGCCGCCGCGGACGGCCAGGTCCTCGTCCTGGTCGCGGTCACCGTGATGGCGCTGGAGATGGCGATGGGCTTCGCCGTCACCACGGCCGTCTTCCGCGCCCGCGACGTGGACACGACCGACGCCGCCGGAGACCTCAAGGGATGAGCCCGTCCCTGTGGCTGCTGCCCGCGCTGCCCGCCGCCGCGGGCGCGCTGCTGATCCCCGTGCGCCGCGCCGCCCCCGCCCTGTCCGTCGCCACGGCCGCGCTCACCCTCGGGCTGGCCGGGCACGCGGCGGCGACCAGGCCCTCGGCGACCGCCCGGCTGATCCTCGGCGAAGGGCTGGCCGTGGACGGGCTCTCGGCGGTCATGGTGGTCACCGTGGCGGCGGTCGGGCTGGCCGTGCTGGTGTTCGCGGCGGCGGAGCAGCGGTCGGGGCGCTTCCACGGGCTGATGCTGATCTTCCTCGGCGCGATGCTGGCCACGGTGACCGCGACGGACCTCGTCCTGCTGCTGATGGGCTGGGAGGTCATGGGCGCGATGTCGTACGCGCTGATCGGCTACCGGTGGCGCGACCGGGAGCGCGTACGGTCCGGAGCCGTCGCCTTCGTCACCACCCGGGCCGGCGACCTCGGCCTGTACGTCGCCTGCGGCGCGGCCCTGGCCGCGGGCGGCGGCCTGGCGCTCGCCGGGCTGCCGGGGCTGCCGCCGCCGTGGCGGGACGTGGTGGCGGGCGGGATCGTGCTGGCCGCGCTGGGCAAGTCGGCGCAGGGGCCGTTCGCGTTCTGGCTGTCGCGGGCGATGGCGGGCCCGAGCCCGGTGTCGGCGTTCCTGCACGCGGCGACCATGGTGGTCGCGGGGGCGTACCTGCTGCTGCGGCTGCACGTCCTGCTCGCGGCCACCGGCTGGGCGGCGGCGGTGGCGGCCTGGATGGGCGCGCTGACCGCGCTGCTGCTCGGCCTGGTCGCGCTGGCGCAGCGGGACCTCAAACAGCTTCTGGCCGCCTCTACCTGCGCGCAGGTCGGGTTCATGGTGCTGGCGGCGGGGGCGTCGGCGGTCTCCGGCGGGACGGCCCACCTGGTCGCGCACGCCGCCGTCAAGAGCCTGCTGTTCCTCGCGGCGGGGGCCTGGCTGGCGGCGCTCGGCACCAAGGACCTGGCCGGGCTGCACGGCGCGGCCCGGCGGTTCCCGCTGGTGGGGGTGGCGTTCGGGGTGGGGGCCGCGGCGCTGGCCGGGTTGCCGCCGCTGTCGTTGTGGGTGACGAAGGATGCCGTCCTGGGCGGGGTCGCGCAGCCTGGACCGCGCGTGGTGGCCTTCGCCGCCGGGTTGGTGGCCGCCCTGTACGCGGGGAAGGCGCTGGCCGCGGTCTGGCGGCCCGCCGACGCGGCGACCGGCGCCGGGAGCGAGCGGCGGGCCACGGGCCGGGTGGCCTGGCCCGAGCTGCTGCCGCTGCCGGTGCTCGCCCTGGTGGCGGCCGGGTTCGGGATCGTCGGGCTGCCCGCGCTGCACGGCTGGTGGTCCCGGCTGGTGGGCGACCCGGGCGCGCCCGGCCTCACGGCGGGCGAGCTGGCCCTGTCCGGGCTCCCGGCGCTCGCCCTGGCGACCGTCGTGATCGGGGCGCGGCCCGGGACGGTCGCGCCTTCGGGCGTGGGCGGGGTGTTCGGGCGGTGGCTGGGGCTGGAGCGGGCGGCGCGGGCCGTGGTGTGGCGGCCGCTGCTGCGGGCGGCGCGGTGGGCGGCCTGGTTCGACGAGCGGGTCGTGCACGGCGCGGTCGAGGCGGTCGCGCGGGCGGGACTGCGGGCCGCGCGGCTGGCCGGAAGCCCGCTGGAGTCGGGGCTCGACGGGCTCGTACGACGGACCGGCGGCGCGGTACGACGCCTCGGCGGGCTAGCCAGACGCCCCCAGACCGGACAGATCCACACCTACTTCGCCCAGGCCGCCGTCGCCCTCGTCGTGCTGGCCGTCGTGTTCGCGATCGTGAGGTGAGGCGTGCTCGACGTCGTCGTGTTCCTGCCGCTGGCCGCCGCCGCCCTGTTCGTCCTGCCCGGCGTCACGGCGCGCGCGGCCGGCCTGGTCCGGGTGGCCGCGTCCGCCGCCGATCTCGCCCTGGTCATCGTCCTGTGGACCGGGTACGGAGGCGGCCTGGCGTACGAGACCAGGCTGCGCTGGATCCCGACGGCGGGGGCCGGCTACCACGTCGGCGTGGACGGCCTGTCGCTGCCGCTGATCGCCATGACCGCGGTGCTGTTCCTGCTCTGCGCCGTCCACTCGCTGGGCGAGCCCGCCAGGCCCAAGGCGCACGCGGCGCTGTTCCTGTTCCTGCAGACCGTCTCCACCGGGCTGTTCGCGGCGCTCGACCTGCTGCTGTTCTTCGTCTTCTTCGACCTGTCCATCGTCGGCATGTACTTCGTGATCGTCGGCTGGGGGCACGGCGACCGGGCCAGGTCCGCGCTGACGTTCTTCCTCTACACCTTCCTGGGCTCGCTGGCGCTGCTGCTCGGCTTCGTCGGCCTCTACCTGGCCGCCGACCCGCACACCTTCGACCTGGCCGACCTCACCCGCCGCCCGCCGGACGCGGGCCCGGCCGTGCTGCTCGCCATCGGGATCGGCCTGGGGGTCAAGACGCCGGTCGTGCCCGTGCACACCTGGCTGCCGCCCGCGCACACCGACGCCCCGGCCGCCGGGTCGGCCATCCTCGCCGGGGTGCTGCTCAAGATGGGCGCGTACGGGCTGGCCCGCATCGCCGTGCCGCTGCTACCCGGCCCGTGGCGCGCGTACGCCTGGCTGATCATCGTGATCGGCCTGGTCAGCGTCCTGTACGGCGCCCTGGTGGCGCTCGCCCAGGAGAACCTCAAGCGGCTCGTCGCCTACACCTCGGTCAACCACATGGGCTACGTCGTGCTCGCCCTGGGCGCCGCCGGGCTGGCCGGGGGCCCGGCGCGGGCCAAGGAGCTGGCGGTCAGCGGCGCGGTCACCCAGATGGTCAGCCACGGTCTGGTCACCGGCGCGCTGTTCCTGATCACCGGCGTGCTGTGGGACCGCGCGGGCGGCTACGCCCTCGGCCGCTACGGCGGCATCGCGGGACGGGCGCCCGTGCTGGCCTGGCTCATGGCGGTGGCGGCGTTCGCCTCGCTCGGGCTGCCCGGACTGTCCGGGTTCATCGCCGAGTTCCAGATCTTCACCGGGGTGATCGGCTCGGGGGCCGTGCTCGCGGGCGCGCTCTCCGTGACCGGCATCCTGATCACCGCGGCGCTGTTCCTGCGGGCGCTGCAACGCGCGTTCCTCGGCGAGCCGGGCGAGCTGACGCCGCGGGTCACCGACGTGCGGCCGCGCGAACTCGGCGCGATCGCCCCGCTGCTCGTCCTGTCCCTGCTCATCGGCCTGGCGCCGGGTCCGCTGCTGGACCTGATCGAGCCCGCCGCCCGCGCCGTCGTCGCACTGGCGGGCCGGTGAGCGCACCCCACGGCGGCGCGGCGGTGACCGCGATGCTGCCCGAGGTCCTGATGATGCTGGGCGCGGTGACGGCGCTGCTCGCGGGGCTGTTCGTGGCACGCGGGCGGCAGCGCGTCGCCGCCTGGGTGTGCATGGCGGCGCTCGCCGCGGCCGCCGCGGCGAGCGCCGCCGCCCTGCCGCGCCCCGCCGTCCTGGCCTTCGACGCCTACGCCGTCGATCCGCCGACCGGAGTCGCCCGGCTGACCGTCTGCCTGGCCACCCTGCTGGCCGTGTGGCTGGCGACCGGACGGGTCAGGGGGGACGGCAGGGAGGCCGAGCTGTACACGCTGATGGTGCTGGCGGCGCTGGGGTCCGTGCTCATGGCGGGGGCGGACGACCTGCTCGTGCTGGTGGCGGCGTACCTGCTGGCGAGCGTCCCGGCGTACGCGCTGGCGGGGTTCGCCAAGGACGCGTCCGGCACCGAGGCGGCGCTCAAGTACTACCTGATGGGCGCCTTCCTCGGCGTGCTCATGCTGGCCGGGGCCACCGTCGTGTACGGCTGGTCCGGCGCCACCGCCTACCCCGCCGCGCGCGCCCCGGCGGTGGGCGCGGTGCTGCTGCTGGCCGGGCCGCTGTTCAAGGCCGGGGGAGCGCCCGCGCACTTCTGGGTGCCCGACGTCACCGAGGGCACGTCGGCGCCGGTGGCCGCGTTCGTGACCACGGTGCCCAAGATCGGCGCGCTGGTGGCGCTGTACCGGCTGGCGACTACGGTGCTGGACGAGCCCGCGCTGCTCGCGGTGCTGGCCGCCGTGACGATGACGCTGGGCAACCTGGCCGCCTTCCAGCAGGAGAACGTACGGCGGTTGCTGGCGTACTCGACGGTCAGCCAGGCCGGTTACCTGCTGGTCCCGGTCGCGGTGGCCGGACGCACCGCCCTGGCCGCGCCCGCCCTGCTGGTCTACCTGGCCGCCTACGCGGTCACGAACCTGGGCGCGTTCGCCGTCGTGGTCGCCACCGGGGCCGAGCGGCTGGCGGACTACGCGGGGCTCGGCCGCCGCTCGCCCTGGTCGGCGTTCGCGCTGGTGGTGTGCCTGCTCGGCCTGGTCGGGACGCCGCCGACCGCGGTCTTCGCCGGGAAGCTGCTGATGTTCGCGGCCGCCTGGGACGGCGGCTACGCCTGGCTCGCGGTGGTCGCCGCCGCCAACACCGTCGCGAGCCTGTTCTACTACCTGCGCTGGATCCGCCCGGTCTTCGCCCAGGAAGGCCCGGCGCCGCCCGCCGCGTCGAGCCCGGTCGCGCAGGTGTGCGCCGCCGCCTCGATCCTGCTCGGCCCGGCCGCCGGGCTCGCCGTGCTGATCGCCCGCTGACCCGGCGCGCGGGTCACAGGTCGCGTTCCTGGGCGTCGAGGATGGCGACCGAGACCTCGACCGCCCTGGCCGCGTCGCCCGCCTCGATCGCGGCCAGCAGGTCGTCGTGCGACGGGTCGGGCGCCAGCGCGGCCTGCTCCTTGTCCCGGACGCTGTCGCGCAGCGCGTCGCGCATGCTGCGGTAGAGGTCGGCCAGCAGCGGGTTGTGCGCGGCGTCGGCCACCAGCAGGTGGAAGTCGGCGTCGGCGTCGGCGAACCCGTCGAGGTCGCCCGCGCGCGCGGCCGACCCGCGGCGGGCCAGCGCCTCGCGCATCGCGGCCACGTCGTCGCCGGTGCGCTTGACCGCCGCCAGCCGGGCGGCCACCAGGTCGAGCCCGCGGCGCACGTCGATGATGTCCATCGCGGCCGCCCGGTCGAGCCGCCGGCGCAGCGCCACCTGCGACTCGTCGGTGGCGGTGACGTACGTGCCGTCGCCCTGCCTGGTCTGCAGCAGCCCGGCGTGGGCCAGCACCCGCACCGCCTCGCGCACCGACAACCGGCTCATGCCGAGGCTCTCGGCGAGCCGGCTCTCGGACGGGATCTTCGTCCCGACCGGCCACGCCCCACTGGTGATCTCCCCGCGGAGCTCCTCGATGGCGGCATCGACGAGCGAGGTCCGCGCGACGTTTCGCATGCGATCTCTTCCGTCCCGGTGAGCCTCCAGCCTAGAGGAGCGCGGCGGCCAGGCGCTCGATCGTCTCGCGGCCCTCCAGCGGTGTCACCCAGGCGGCCGGCAGCGCGTCCGCGCCGCGCAGCGCGCCCACCAGGTTGCCGCAGACCGAGCCGGTCGAGTCGCTGTCGCCGGAGTGGTTGACCGACAGCAGCAGCGCCCGCTCGGGCGAGGGCTCGGCCAGGGCGCAGTAGACGCCGATGGCCAGCGCCTCCTCGGCCACCCACGCGCCGCCCAGCGTCTCCACCCGCTCGGGGGAGTGCGGGCCGGACGCGGCCAGGTCGAGCGCCGCCCGCAGGGCGCCGGACGTCTCCTCGTGCCCCGGACGACCGGCGAGCAGGCCGAGGGCGTGGCCGACGGCGGCCTCCAGCGGCTCGCCGGCCATCAGGCCGGCGACGATCGCGGCGAACGCGCCCGCGGCCAGGTAGCCGGTCGGATGGCCGTGGGTGATCTGCGCACAGACCGCCGCCAGCTCGAACGCGGCGCCCGCGTCGTACGGCGCGACGAGCCCGAACGGTGCCGAGCGCATGACGGTGCCGCAGCCCTTGGAGTCCGGGTTCACCGGGCCGGGCACGCCGGACGGCGACGGGCCGGGGAAGGGTTGCCGCAGCCCGGACAGGCAGGCGTTGCCCGGGGCCCGCCGGGAGTACAGCCAGCCCTCCTCGCGCAGCGAGCCGGTCCGGTGCGGCCGGTCGGCGGGCGGCGGGGCCTGGTGCTCCTGGGTGTCGAGCCAGCGCAGGTACGCCTGCCGCACCTCGCCGGGCGTGCGGTCGCGGGTCAGCGCCTCGACGGTGAACAGGGTCATCTGGGTGTCGTCGGTGACGAGCGCGCGCCTGCCCCGCCAGGTCGTGACATAGCCGGTGACGCCGTCCTGGCCGTGTTGCCGGCGGATCTCCCGCAACGACTCGAACTCGATGGGCGCCCCGAGGGCGTCGCCGATCGCGCCGCCGAGCAGGCAGCCCCGGATCCGGTCCTGTGCCTCCATAGGTGGGATCTTGTCAGCTTTCTGGCCGGGTGAGAGATTGCGGGGGAAATTACGACACTTGTCACGGAGGTCACGCGTGCCACAATTACGCCCGGCCCTCTTCGCGGTCGCCCTCACCTTGGCGATCGCGACCCCGGCGCAAGCCGCTGCCGGACCCACGATCACCGTCAAGGACGGCCGGACGCAGCCGGTCTTCTCCTACGCCGACGCCGTCCGCGAGCACGTGTACGTCGAGTCCACCGTGGACAGCGACCTCGACGGCGCGCTCGACCGGGTCAGGGTGGACATCATCCGTCCCAAGGAGTCCGGTCCGGGCCTGAAGGTGCCCGTGATCATCGACGAGAGTCCGTACTACGACAACTCCGGGCGTGGGAACGAGGGGGAGCGCAAGGCGTACGACGCCTCCGGCAATGTCACGAAATTCCCCCTGTTCTACGACAACTACTTCGTCCCGCGCGGCTACGCCGTGCTCAACGTGGACATGCTCGGCACCACCAGGTCCGACGGCTGCCCCGACATGGGCGGCAAGGCCGACGTGCTGGGCGGCAAGGCGGTCATCGACTGGCTGAACGGCCGCGCCAAGGCGGTCAGGGCCGACGGCACCCCCGCCGTGGCCGACTGGACCACCGGCAACGCCGCCATGATCGGCAAGTCCTACGACGGCACGCTGGCCAACGCCGTGGCCGCCACCGGCGTCGAGGGCCTGAAGACGATCGTCCCCATCTCGGCCATCAGCTCCTGGTACAAGTACCAGCGCTCGAACGGCGTGGTCTACAACTACGACTACGCCTCCTGGCTGACCAACTACGTCGACACCGACCCCGAGGCCAAGTGCCAGGCCGTCCGCGACCGCATGGACGCCGAGGACGGCGACGACACCGGGAACTACAACGCCTTCTGGAACGAACGCGACTACCTCAAGGGCCTGCTCGGCGACGCCTCGAAGGTCAAGGCCAGCGTCTTCGTCGTGCACACGGTCAACGACCTCAACGTCCGGCCGGACAACTTCTCCGCCTGGTGGCAGGCCCTGGCCCAGCGGAACGTGCCGCGCAAGATCTGGGTCGGCCAGTACCAGCACGTGGACCCGTTCGACTTCGAGGGCCGCAGGGACCTGTGGGTGGACACCCTGCACCGCTGGTTCGACCACTGGCTGCACGGCGTCCGCAACGGGATCACCAACGAGCCCCGCGCCGACGTGCAGCTCGGCCCGGCGCAGTGGACCACCCAGCGCGACTGGCCGGCCCCGTACGCGCTCAAGGCCGTGCTGCGGCCCGCCGCCGACGGCTCGCTCGGCCTGCTCAAGGCGCGCGGCGACAGCACCGCCACCTTCACCGACCTCGCGCTGAGCGAGACCGAGATGGTGGCCGACGTCGGCACGGCCAAGCCGGGCCGCGCCGCCTTCACCACCGGCGCGCTCCCGCTGGACCTGCGCCTGTCCGGCACGCCCACCGCCGACCTGCGGGTCAAGCTCGACAAGCCCACCGCCAACCTGACCGCCCTGCTCGTCGACTTCGGCGAGGACACCCGCGTCGACTGGCGGCGCGGCCAGGGCGTCACCACGCTCACCGAGGAGGACTGCCACGGCGAGAGCACCGCGGCCGACGACGCCTGCTACAAGAAGGTCACCACGAACGTGGCCACCCGGCCGCTGGAGATCGTCGCCCGCGGCTGGATCGACGTCCAGAACCGCGACTCGCTCAGCCAGGCCCAGCCGCTGCCCGTCGGCACGTACGGGACGGTCAGGTGGCAGACGCTGCCGCAGGACTACACCTTCAGGAAGGGCCACCGGATCGGCCTGGTGCTCGCCGGGACCGACACCACCTACACCAGTGAGGAGGGCACCGGCGCGACCGTCACCGTCGACCTGACTCGCAGCAGCGTGACCGTGCCGCTCGTGCTCGGGACGCCGCTGGCCGACGTGCCCAAGGACAGCGCGACGTTCAGGGGGCCGCGACAGCTCGACCTGCCCGAGCCCGAGCCCGGGTTCCGGTTCTTCTAGCCGCGCCTGGGGCCCCGGCCGGTCCGGGGCCTCATCGGCAGTTGCTCCAGCGGACGCCGCCGGCGTCGAGCCGCCGCACGCCCTTGTCCCTGGCGACGGTCCAGCCCACCTTCAGGGTGAGCGTGCCGCCGGCGGTCGCCGTGCCGCCGGTGCGCAGGCCGTCGCCGGTGGCGCGGCCCGTCCAGACGATGGTGATCCGGCCGCGCCGCACGTCGGGCCCGCCCGGGCAGCCGGGCCGCGAACGCGGGTCCAGGACGCGGAACGTCGTGCCGTCGACGACGATGCCGCGCGTGCCGGTGGCCGAGACGACCCGGCACGTCCCGGTGCACGCCAGCGAGAACGCCCCCGCCCGCCCGGACCCCAGCCACGCCGACCGGGGCGACACCCGGGCCGTGGGCGCCGCCGGTCTCGGCAGGTCGGCCCGCCGGTCCAGGGACGACAGGGCGGACCCGGCGGCCGGGCCGATCGCGGCCGTCCAGCGTGTGGGCGTCTCGGCCGGGACGGCCGCCTGCGCCGCCGCCCTGGTGACCACCGCGGGATGCGCGCGCGCGTTGAGCACGGCCCACACCAGGCCCACCACCAGCAGCCCGACGCCCAGCAGCAGGCCCAGCCTGGCCACCGTG
Organism: Nonomuraea sp. NPDC049655; assembly: GCF_044465465.1. Taxonomy (NCBI): domain Bacteria; kingdom Bacillati; phylum Actinomycetota; class Actinomycetes; order Streptosporangiales; family Streptosporangiaceae; genus Nonomuraea; species Nonomuraea sp. NPDC049655. The sequence continues at coordinate 380,809 of NZ_JBITLS010000011.1, read as the reverse complement.
CGGATCGGGGCCTCGGTCTCCTCCTCGGGCTCCGCCGGCTGCTCCCGCCAGAACTCCTGCCAGGGGGCCTCGCCGTCGAACCGGTCGAGACCGCCGGGCTCGCCGTTCCAGCCGAGGCCGCCGTACCGGATGATCATCGCGCCGGGCGGGGCAGCGGCGCCGTCACCGCCACCGGCCTCACCGCCGCCGACCGGCGCGCTCAACGGACCGGGGCTGCCGCCCGGTCCGTTGACCGAGCCGTTGACCACGGTGCCGCTGAGGCCGCCTTCGGCCCGGTTGTCGTAGACGAGCTTGTCGCCCGGGGAGCCGCCGCGGAAGGGCCGGGCGCGGCTCGTCGGCGTGAACGGGTGCCGCCCGCGCGCCGCCCGCCCCGGGGGCTCCTGGTCGGCGGCGGCCGCGCCCGCCGCCGACCAGGGGTTTCCCGGTGTCGCCGTCGTGGGGTCGGCGACCGGGGGCATCGGCGTCGCCCCCACGCCCGGCGGGGCCGCGAGCGGCTCCACCAGGGTGCGTGCCAGCACGGGGAAGCCGTCCGCCCGCCAGAGGGGTCCCTCTCCGGGCAGCGGCTGCGCCGAGGCGAGCCGGTTGGTCAGTGTGCCGGGCAGCTCCGCGATCGGCAGCCGGCGCAGCAGCGTGGCGGCCGACATGGTGCGAGGCGCGGCCCGGCAGGCGGCGCAGCCCTGGATGTGCCGGCTGATCCGGGCGCGGGCCCGGCGGCCCGGCGAGGTGACCCAGGCCGCCACCCGCGTGGTCAGATCAGGACATCCCGTACGGCCGCGCGCGGCGATGATCGCGGCGAACCAGCCCTCCAGCGCGTCGGCCGCCCGCGCCACCACGGCGCTGACCTCGTCCTGGCTCAGGGTGAAGACGGCGGCCAGCTCGGCGTCGGACAGGCCGTGGCGCAGGGACAGGTCGAGCAGCTCGCGCAGCGGGCGGTCGAGGGAGAGCAGCGCCTCGGGCAGCAGCTCCGACATCCGCCCCGGCCGGGACCAGGAGCCGATGCTGGCCGGCTTGGCCACGAACGCGCGGTGGGCGCGGGCCAGGGCGTAGAGCCAGGGCCGGTGCAGGGCGGGGTCGCGCAGCCGGTCCGCGTAGAGGTGGGCGGACACCAGCGCGCCGGCGGTCGCCTGCTCGGCGTCGCCCGCGGCCAGCTCGGTGCGGCAGTAGTCGTAGAGGCGGGAGCCGTGCGTGTCGCACAGCTCGCGGATGGCCTGGCGCGCTTCGTCCGAGAGCGTTCGCCACATGCGGTGTCGCACCTCCTCAGCGGTGTCAGACGGGCCGGGCCCCACCGGCGGAGCCGGGAACGGTGTCGAGCAGCGAGGCCTGCGCGAGATAGGCCCGCGTGGCCTCCGGGTCGCCGGCGATGGCCCGCAGCCCGGCCATCGCCGCGGCCAGCCGGGCGCTGTCGCGCTCGCGCACGCCGGCCGGCCGCGTCTCGCCGCGCGGCATCACCCGCTGCAGCAGCACGGCCCGCCGCCGCCACGCCCACGCCTCCAGCGCGGTGGGCGGCGCGAACCCGCCGAGCACGGCCGCGATCACCTGGCCGACCTCGACGGCGTCGTGGATGCCGGCGTTCATGTTCAGGCCGCCGACCGTGGAGGTCAGGTGCGCGGCGTCGCCCACGAACAGCACCCGCCCGCAGCGGTAGGAGGTCAGCACGCCCCTGGACAGCCCGAACCGGTCGGCCCCGGTCACGTGGATGGGCCCGCTCGCCCCCGGCAGGGCGCGGCGGACCAGCATCGAGACGTTGGGCGAGGACAGCGGCTCGGTGGCGTCGCAGGGGATCCTGAAGATGATCCGCCAGTGGTCGGGCAGCGCGAGCAGCGTGCACGACTGCTGCACGTCGCGGACGTAGGTGAGCGGCGCCAGGCTCGGCAGCAGCCGGTCGAGCGGCGAGTCGGTGAACACCCGCAGCGCCTGCGTCGGGTAGGCCGACCTGGGGAAGGGCAGCCCCAGCGAGCCGCGCACCGTGCTGTGGCCGCCGTCGGCGGCGATCATGTACCGGGCCCGCGTCCAGGTCTGGCCGACGCGGACGCGAATGCCGGTGCCGCCCTCGGAGACCCCGTCGACGCGGGTGCCGAAGCGCACGTCGACGTCGGGGTAGGCGTTCAGGGCCGCGAGCAGCAGCGGGGTGAGCGCGGCCTGGTCGGCGTGGATCCTGAACGGGTGCTTGGTCAGGCCGTTGAGCCGGTTCATGCCCATCTCGGCCAGCACGATCCCCGACCGGTCGCGCCACTGCACCCGCTCGACCACGCGGCCCTTGGCGACGAGTTGCGAGGCCACGCCCAGCTCGTCGAGCAGGTCGAGCGTGGCCGGATGGAAGGTGCAGGCCCGCGCCTGCCCGGCGAGCTCGTTCTCCCGCTCCAGCACGGTGACCGGGATCCCGGCCCTGGCCAGCGAGAGCGCCGCGGTCAGCCCCGCCGGGCCGGCCCCGACGACGATCACGCCGTTCATGCGGGGCGCCTCCCCTGCTCCGCCATGTGGCGGCGGTAGGGCACGCGGCTGAGCGTGACGTGCTCGCCGATGGCCCGCGACAGGGCCCACCAGGCGGTGCAGAGGTTGGACGTGAGCAGCGTGCGGTCGTTGCCGGCGCTGAGCGGCCCGAGCACGGGTAGCGTGGCCATGCCGGTGCCGGTGAACAGCAGCACCGCGTCGCCGGGCACCTCGGCCCGCTCGACCTGGGTGATCAGCTCGGCCGGGGTGACCGCGTAGGAGGAGTAGCCGCCCTTGGCCGCCCGCACCTGCACGACCTGCGTGACGTTGAGGCCCGCCGTCTTCCAGAAGCGCTCGGCCAGCTCGGTCAGCCACGGCTGGTACGGCGAGACCAGCACGATGTCGCTCACGCCGACGTGTTCCACCGCCTCCCTGGTGGCCTGCGTGGAGGAGGCGAACGGCACGCCGGTCGAGGCCGACAGCCGCGCGCACTGGTCGGCGTCGTCGTCGGGGCCCAGCAGGTAGCGGGACTCGCTGCAGGCCATGACCAGGGCGTCCAGCGGCAGGCCGTCGAACGCGCAGACCATGCCGGGCAGGGCCTCGTTGTAGCTCTCCAGCCGTTCGGCGAGCGACACTCCCCGGTGCACGGGGAATCGGGTGACGTGCATGTCGGCGCGCGAGCCGAGCAGGCGGGTCAGCTCGGGCTCCGCCGAGGGATTGGCGGGGGCGACGATCACGCCCACCCTGCCGCGGCTCATCTCGCACCTTCCGGGTCGGGGACCGTCCGCATGACGGTCAGGCCAGCGCCTGGTCGATCTCGCCGATCGCCTGCACGGACACTTGCCGGATCCGGCGCAGCCGGTGGACGGTGCGCGCCGGGGCCTCGGCCCGCGACGGCTCGTCGCGGCCCTCGCCCCTCGGCTCGGCGGGCTGGGGCCGTGCGCCCCGGGCGTGCACCTCGTGCGGCTGCCGCCTGGACATCTCGTCGGTGAGCATGATCACTCCTGTCGGTCGCGGATCCGGGTGACGCGGGCCGGGCGCGGCCCGCTGACGTCATGGCCACCGGCACGGGGGCCCACGCGGGCGCCGGCCCCCTGAGGGGGCGGTCGATCAGAGCCGTGGCGCCCGTCACGCCGATCGTCCCGCCCGGCGTCGCCGCCGTGCCGGTGGCGCCGGCCGGGGAGCCGGGCGGGCCCGCCTCCCCGGTCGGGGAGGCCGCCGCCCGATCACGGGCGGACGGCCGCGAGGAAAGCCGGCCCCAGGCACTACCCCTTGGTTTGGCCGGCACGCCAGCCGCTACCGCGCCGGCCGACAGCACCGTGCCGACTTTGTCGGGCACGTGACGCACGGTGCCGGAGGGATGGGGTAGCGCCGGAGCCGGCCGCATGAGGGCCGCCGGCACGGCCGCGCGCGGCGCGGGCGGTGCGGGCGGGCCGGTGGGCGGCGAGGCCCGGCGGGGGAGGGGGAGCGGCGTCATCGCGCCGTCTCCGGGTCGAGCGCGGCGGCGGCCCTGTTGGGCACGCTGACGCAGACCATGCGCTCGGTCAGCCCCGCGCGCGGGCCCGAGGCGCGCGAGCGGGCGGGCGGCGCGGTGCCGGCCACCGTGCGCGCGACCCTGGCGGCCAGCGCGAGGTGCTCGGCGCAGCGCCGGCTCACCGCCGACTCCAGCCCGGCCACCTGGGCCAGCCTGAGCCTGATGGGTTCCAGCGACGACCGGCGTTCGAGCCCGTCGAGGTCGGCCAGCCGGACGGGCCAGCGCAGCGCGTCGCGGCAGCGCTCGACCACCGCGGCGGGCAGCTCGGCGGCGGGCAGCCCTTCGTGCCGCAGCCGGGTGGCGATCATGACGGCCGCGAACGACGTGCGGTCGAAGTGGGCCAGCCGCCCGGACAGGGCCGCGCCCAGCATCCTGGCGCGGTGGCCCAGGCAGACCGCGCTCCAGCCGAGCAGCAGCAGCCGGTCGGGTCCTGGCTCGGTGTGCCAGCCGGCCAGCCGCAGCTCGCGGGCCATGCGGTGGTGCAGGCGCCAGCGGTGACGGGGGCTGTCCAGCCAGATCTCGACCCCGCCCAGCGGCAGCTCGGCGACCTGGACGTCGCGGCTCGTCAGCGGGCCGGCGACCCGCGCGCAGATGCGCCGGACGACCTGCTGCTGCCCCCGGGAGACCGGATCCTCCAGGAAGCGTGAGCCGTCGAGGGAGTCCATGGTCACGTCCGGCCACCTCCTTGCCGGAGACTCTCGCGAATCGTCCGGGCTGTTAAGCCACAGTTACCACGCGCTCCGATACTGTGCTGGAAAGAGGGGCTATGTCAACTCACACTTTGCGAATAAGTTGATACCTACCCGCCGGGCAGAGCTGGCCCGCGTGGCAGGGGACAGTGGGGGTCTCGTACCTTAGGCTGGGAAAAGTTCACGGGCGGTAGGAGGTGCGCCGTGGCGAACTTCGCCGAACGGCTCGATCTCGCGCTGACCAAGCGCGGCTTCACGGGCGCCCAGGTCGCCTCCGCCCTCACCGAGGCGGGCATACCCATCACGCGCGCCTACGTCAGCCAGCTGCGCACCGGCAAGCAGACCAACCCCACCCTCCAGGTGCTGCGGGCGCTGGCCGCCTGCCTCCAGGTGAGCGTGGGCTGGCTGGTGGGCGACGAGCACTACGAGTCCGGCGCGGTCGAGGACCTGCAGCTGCGGGCGGCCGCGATCGGCCTGTCGGCCTCCGGGTTGTCGGAGGGGTCGCTGGCCGTCCTGCGCGGTGTGGTCGAGCTGGCGCGCCGGGCCGAGGGGCTGCCGGGCGAGCCGGAGCCGGCGGCCGAGATCCCCGAGGCCGCCACGCCGCTCAACGACTCACAGCGCCGCGCGCTCGGCAAGCGGCTGCACGGCCTGCGCATGGGCGTGCGGCTCTCGGTCGAGCAGGTCGAGGGCTCGCTCGGCAAGGGCGCCGCCGCGATCCCCGCGATCGAGGAGGGCCGTCTCGCGCCCACGCCGATCACGGTCGAGCGCCTGCTCGGCCTCTACGGCGTCACCGCCCCGCCCGTCCGCGAGTACGTGCTCTCGCTGGCCAGGGGCGAGCGCGAGGCCGCCTGGTACGACGCCCAGTCGGTGCCCGTCTGGCTGGCCACGGCCTACGCGCTGGAGCAGCGGGCCACGGTGATCCGCACGTACCATCCCCAGTTCGTCCCGCCGATGTTGCAGACCGAGGACTACGCGCGGGCCGCGATCACCGTGGCCGGGCCGGCCACGCTCGGGCAGTCGTCGGTGGAGGAGGCCCTGGCGCTGGTCATGGCCCGCCAGGAGGCGCTGGCCGGGGCCGGTGACACGGTGTTGTGGGCGGTGATCGACGAGGCCGTGCTGCTGCGCTCGATAGTCGGCCCGCACGCCCAGCTCCGCCAGCTCGACCTGCTGCTCGACCACGCCAAGCGGCCCAACGTCTCGCTGCACGTCGTGCCGATCGACGACCCGGCGTACGTGCCCCGCACCGGCCCGTTCACGCTGTGGCGCTTCGCCGAGGCGTTCGAGCCCGACGTCGCCTGCGCCCACGGCGTCGAGGCCGACGAGCTGATCACCGACGTCGCCGCGGTCGAGACCTACCACCAGGCGTTCACGAAGTTGTCGGTGACGACCACCACCCGCGAGGAGACGTACGAGGTGCTGGAGTCCCACCGCGAACGCCTGTCGCGCTCGACAGGGAAATGATCTCCGGCCGGCGCCATTCAGGTAAGGCATATTTCCGCAGAATTCATGCTTTTCCTGTTGTCTTCCGGCGCGCAACGAGGATCATATGGTCTGGGTCATCGAGTGGGGTCCGAAAGGACCGGCTTTTCCCGAGATAGTGGGCGAGGGGAAAGGGGCAACACTCAATGCGTCAGCGTGCCATCCGAAACTTGGCGAAGCTGGAGATGACCCGAGCCATGACTACCCGGGTGCTCGACGCGGCCGCGGGCGGGAAGAACAATTTCTCGGCCGACCGCGATCTGGTACGCCGATATGACCAGGCCGCGTCCGTGACGACCACCGCCGCGCGGGCCGTGCTGCAGTTCCTGGTGCGCGTGGTCCGGCATCTGGCGGCCGAAGGAGTGGACCAGTTCGTCGTCGTGGGCAGCGGCGTGCCCAGCGGCCTGCCTCCGGGCGGCCGGTTGCACGACGTGGCCGCGGGCTGCCACGGCGGCTCCGGAGGTGTGCCCGCCCGGGTGGTCTACGTGGAGAACGACCCGATGGTGCTGGCCGGCGCGCGGGCCACCATCGAGCCGGGCACCGATCTGGTCCGCGTGGTCGAGGGCGACGTGCGCGAGATCGACGCGATCCTCGGCGACCGGGTGGTGCGCGCCTTCCTCGACTGGGACCGTCCCGTGGCCGTGCTGCTGCTGTCCACCCACAGCCTGGCCGACGACGAGCACGTCCACTACGTGATCAGCCGGGTCCGCCGGGCGGCGTCCGACGGCAGCTACCTGTCGCTGCTGCAGACCACCTTCGACGGCGTGCCGGGCGAGCTGCTGCCGGCGGTCCGGGACCTGCTGGCGATGACGTTGCCCGGCCACGCGATCCGCGGCAGGCAGGAGGTGGCGGCGCTGCTCGGCGGGCTGGCGCTGGTCGAGCCGGGGCTGGTGTGGGTCCCGGAGTGGCGGCCTGACGACCACGGCGCCGCCTGCTCCGGCCGGCCGAGCTCGTCGGGCACGTACGGCGTCGTGGCGCGCGTCCCGTGAACTCCCTGGCGCCCTGGGCGTCAGGCCCCGGTGAACGCCAGGGCGCCCTCAGGCCCCTGTCGAGGTGGCGGCGGGCGTGGCCGGGTCGCCGGCCGCGCCCTTCGCCGGCTCGACCCCGAACGCCAGCACCGCCACCACCGCCAGGATGAGCGGGACCGCCCCGAGCAGCGCGGTCGTGCCGATCGACGGCGCCGCCGCCCCGGCCACGAGCACGGCGGTCACGGCCACGCCGCCGGCCTTGCCCATCCCCGCCGACAGCCCGGAGCCGCGCGAGCGCACCCGGGTCGGGTAGATCTCCGAGCTGTAGGCGGCCAGCACCGCGGCGATCGTCGCCGTTCCCACGATCGGCCCGGCCAGCAGCAGGTACAGCCAGGTACGGTCGTGCGCCAGCGTCTCGCCGGAGAAGGCCAGCACCGCCAGCGCCACGCCGACCAGCGCCGACAGCGTGACGATCGTCTTCTTCGCGCTCCACAGGCCGTACATGGCGGCCGAGACGAAGATCAGCGGCAGGCCCAGCAGCGTCGAGTCGCGCAGCGCCCGGTCGGCCGTCTGCTGGTCCAGGCCCAGCTTCTGCAGGTTGGACGGGATCCACAGCTGGAAGCCGTAGGTGACCAGGCCGATGCTCAGCCCGAGCACCACGACGGCCACCGTCAGCCCGGTGAACGGACGGCGGAACAGCCGCGAGTAGCCGCCCGCGTGCTCGTCCTCCACCCGCTCGACGCCGGCGGTGGCCTCCTCGGTGGTGGCGGCCGCGCCGTACCTGGCCAGGACGGCGCGGGCCTCGGCGTCGCGGCCGTGCGCGAGCAGGAAACGCGGCGACTCGGGGATGAAGCGGTTGAGCAGGATGAGGAACACGCCGGTCGGCAGCCCGACCAGCCACAGCACCCGCCAGGAGAACGTCGGCGCCAGCGACGCCGACAACCAGCTGGCCGCCAGGTAGGCGACCGCCAGGTTGCCGCCGATGAGCACCATCACCCAGCCCTTGTGCCGCGGCGGGATCGTCTCGGCCAGCAGCGAGAACGTGATCGGCAACATGCCGCCCGCGCCCAGCCCCATGGCCACGCACATGGCCAGGTTCCACTCGAAGTCCGGCATGACGCCGCAGATCGCGGTGCCGATGAACAGCACCCCGGCGAACAGGATCGACGGCTTGCGCCCGATCTTGTCGCCCATCCAGCCCCACAGCAGCGAGCCGAGCACCGTCCCGGTGAGCCCCTCCAGCGGCAGCAGCGCCACGGGCAGCTCGCCGGCCGGGTTGAGCGCGGACTTCAGGCCGTACTCCTTGGCCATGCCGGGCGCGACGAACCCGAGCGTGATCGGCTTCATGGCGTCGATGATCACCGCGACCGACATGACCACGATCAGCCCGATGTGCGCCGGCCGCATGCGCGCGTCGTCCAGCGCGCGGACGCGTACCTCGGCGGCCGGTCTGGCCGTCAGCGCGCCGGGCGGGATCAGCCCGTACGCGGTGACCGCCAGCCCCGCCACGATCAGCGCCATGCCGATGGTCATCGGCAGGTCCATCGGCATGCCCGCCAGGCGGTAGTGCATGTCGGCGCCGTGCAGGTACATCGGCAGGTGCAGCACGACCCCGGCCACCGTGGCCAGGAAACCGAGCCAGAAGTACAGCGGTCGAGCCAGCTCGACGCCCCCCATTGCCCCTCCGTAAGCAGAACCGTGAGCAGATCCGAGATCAGAGCAGGCGGCCGCCGCGCAGCCGCCATTCGACGAACAACACCCGCATCGGCCCGTTCACGAACAACCACTGGCCGAGCCAGACGAAGGCGAACATCACCGCGAACGCCCACGCCCTGACCGGGCCGGCGACGCCGGGGACGAGCCCGCCGTCCACCAGCACCCACATCAGCAGCCCCTCGGGCACGGCCGTGACCAGCCCGAACAGCGTCGGCCAGTCCTTGTCCCAGCGGAACTGCATGAGCAGGTGGTACAGCAGCTCCCACCCGGCGCCCACGACGGCGACGGCCAGCAGCACGAGGAAGGCGTCCCGGAAGGACATCGGCAGCACCAGGGTGATCAGCGCGGTCAGCGCCGCCCCCACCGTGGCCAGCGTGAACAGCCGGGTCTGCAGCCGCCCGGCCAGCGTCGGGATCAAGCGAGCCTCCTGTTTCCCGCCCACCGCAGCCACTGGGCCGTGGACCGCACCGGCCCGAGCCCCTTGCAGAACCCGCGCCTGGTCAGGTCGGCGGCGATGTCGAGCGCGGCGGTCTGCATGCCGAGGAAGCTGTCCACGGCCAGGAAGTGGTTGCCGGCCGTGGCGGCGCCGGAGGCGTACAGGACGCCGCCCTCGCTCTCGGCGCCGAGCACCTCGAAGTTCTGGCCCACGCTCAGCCGGCCGGCCTTGTTGGGCCGGGCGCCGCCGTGCCGCAGCAGGTCGTCGAGGACGCGATGCTCCGGCATGTCGGCCTCCAGGCCGGTGCAGTCGATGATGAAGTCGGACACGTACTGCATGGCGGCGGCGTCGACGCTGCGGGTGTGGGTGACCAGGCGGCCGTCGGGGGCCCGTTCGATGCGGTCGACGACGGCCTGCGTGGGGTGGTACCAGTTGCCCTGCCGGCCCCTGCGCATCTGCTCCTGCCAGCGGGCCAGCTTCGGGGTGGTGGTGCCGGCCAGCGCCTTGGAGATCAGGGCGCGCTGCTCGGGCGTGGCCTTCCTGAACCGGGCCTTGAGCTGGCCGCCGAAGGCCGACTTGGGCATCGTGAACGCCTGGTAGGCCCAGCCGTCGCCGCCCTTGCGCCGCATGAACACGCTCGGGCCGTGCGGACCGGCCACGTACGTGCGGAACAGGTGGACGATCTGGGTGTGCAGGCCGTACCGCTCGCGGTCGTCCATCAGGCGCTGGAGCACCCGGGAGGCCACGATCCCGGCGCCGCGCACGACCACCACCCCGGGCCGCTTGCGCAGCTGGTCGTAGACGTGCTCGTGCGGCTCGTAGGCGTTGACCACCCGGTAACGCTCGCCCTGCGCCTGCCGGAACTCCTGGAGGTCGTCGAGGAACTTCAGCCCCGGGTAGCCGACGGCCAGGTGCACGTACTGGGAGCGCAGCACCACCCGCTTGGTCGGCGAGGTGCCCGGCGGCGGCGTCAGCACGGTGAAGTACCCGCCGCCCAGCCGCTTCCTGACCATGCGCACCTGGCCCTTGGCCAGCATGTGCCAGTAGCCGATGCGGTCGGCCTCGCGTTGCACGGTCTGCGTGACCAGCCCGGCGCGCGGACTGTAGAAGTCGGTGAACAGCGGCTCGGCGAGCACCTGGAGGATCGGCTTGAGGGAGCCGTCCTGCCAGGCCTCCTGCACCGCGTAGGAGGGGAAGCCCCAGATGTTGTCGGGACGCGCCCCCGCGTCGGACCGGATGCGCTCGTGCGCGGGCAGCTGCGAGACACGGGTCAGGTACTCCCACGTCTGCCAGGGGGTGTCGCTGGTCGAGAGCACCCGCATGGCCGGGATCGGCACCCCTCTGATGCGCAGCACGTCGACCAGCGTGAACGAGCCGAGCCCGCCGCCCACCGACACCAGCGGCACGTCGTGGACGGGGATGCCGGCCGACTGCACCAGCCAGTCCGTCCAGGACGAGGAATGCAGTAGCTCCGGAGTGAGATCTCCCCGTGACATGCTGTGACCGAGCCCTCCCTGTCGCGGTTAAAAGTAGCGTAAAAGCCGGGGATTCAGTCCCACCAGAACGACCAGGCGTGTTGCCCGATGATCTGGTCGGCGTACCCCTGGAGGTCGCCCGGTCCCTGCACGACGTTGTCGGGGCAGAACGCCCAGTGCTCGGCGGCGACGTGCAGGGCGTGCTCGGGGTCGGCCGGCGGCGCGGCCACGCTCAGGTCGAGGGTGTTGAACCCGACGCTCACCACGCGGGCCCCGAAGCGGTCCTCCCAGCTGCGCACCACGGCCGCCATCGGCACCATCCACTCGTTGTGGTGCAGCGCGCCCTGCCAGCCCATGACCGCCAGCGCGTCGGCCCCCCGGCCGGCCGCGACCAGCCCGAGCGGCATGCCCCTGGGGGCGAGCTCGCGGGCCAGCCAGTCGGCCACGTCGCCGGGGTCGGCGCGGGGCACCCCCGGCGGCGCCAGCCCCGGGCAGAGCGCCCCGTACGGCTCTAACTCCGCCAGCGCGTCGCGCGGCATCTGCGACACCCACTCCTGCCAGACCTCGGTCATGAACCCCTCGGCGGTGAAGTGGCCGATCAGCATCGGGTCGTCGGGCACGATCTGCCCGATCGCCCACGGCTGGGCCGACTCGTCGAGCAGCACCGGCCACAGGCCGCTGTGCGCGTGCCAGACCCGCATGAACGACCAGTCCTCGCCGGCGGCGTGCTCGTCGCTCATCCAGAACGCCGGCCGGGCCGCCACGACCTGCCGGGTGTAGGCGGGGTCGGGCCAGACCACGTCGCCCGCGGGCAGGCCCGGGGGCAGTCTGCGCCCCCTGCCGCCGTCGGCGAACAGCTGGCACAGCTCAGGTGGCAGCTGGTGATCGTCCATGCCCTACCGTTCCGATACCGAATCCTGTCTCGGAGATGGTAGTGCCGCCGGTCGCCCCGGGGCTTTGGCGGCACGCGAAACCTTCTCGGACCAGCGGATGCGGTACTTCACGGCACAATGATGGCTGTGATCCCCTTTGATGCGGTTCTCACCGATCTCGATGGCGTGCTCCGCCTCTTCGACCACACCGTCCAGGCCGAGATCGAGGCCCGGTACGCCCTGCCGCTCATGGCCACGGCCTTCGCCCCCGAGCTGATCGAGCCGGCCATCCTGGGCCGGATCAGCGAGCGCGAATGGCTGGAGGCGGTGGCGGTCGCCCTCGGCGGCGACGAGCGGGCCCGCCGGGCGGTGGCCGAGTTCGGGGCGGTGCCGTTCCGGGTGGACGAGGAGGTCAGGGAGCTGCTGGCCAAGGCGCAGCAGCACGTGCCGGTGGTCATCGTGACCAACGCCATGGACACCGTGGAGGAGCACCTCGACCGGCTGGGGCTCACCTACTTCGCCGATGACCTGGTCAGCAGCGCCAGGGTCGGCGTGATCAAACCCGACCCGCGCATCTACGAGATCGCCGCCGAACGCGCCGGGGCCGACCCCGCGCGCTGCCTGTTCGTCGACGACCGGCTGCCGAACGTGGAGGCCGCCAGGGCGCTCGGCATGACGGGCGTCCACTACCGCAGCGTCGCCGATCTGGCGGCCGTCCTCGGCGGGCTCTGAGGCCGGACGTGCGCCGGCCCCGCCCGCGGGAGAGCGGGCGGGGCCGGCGGGCGGGCTAGTCGGCGCAGATCGCGAACACGCTGATGCCGACGTCGTTGTAGCCGATCTGGCGGCCGAGGGCGATCCAGCCGCGGGCGTCATCGGTGGGGAACGACCCCACCAGGATCGCGCCGTTGCCGCGGGCCTCGCCGCCGCCGCCGAGCACGTGCTTGGAGCTCGGGCAGTAGACCGTGCGGCGCTGGAAGTTGGGGACGTTGGCGTTGGGCAGGGTGACGAGCTGGTAGCCGGGCGGCAGCGCGGCGCGCGTGGCCGCCGACACGGGACTGGACGCCTGGAGGGCCACGACGGTGGCCGTCACGCAGGCCGCGGTGGCGAGGGCGATGACGGAAAGGAACAGAGACTTCTTGACGGGCATGGTCTCTCCTTGTCCTGTTCCCTGACAGGCACGGTTTCCGGGCAGCACACGGCACGCCGGCTCATGCGGTGCTTAAGGGGGCGACGTGAGAGCAGGGATGAGGGTGTTGACACGTTGAGTATCTGCTCCGTCGCATTCCGTGTCCATATGTGGTTCGCAGGTTTTCCGGGAATCCGGGTTTCCGGCGCGGCCCGCGCCGGCCGCGCCGGAAACGTCGAGTGGCCCCGATCATGGGCCAGGGCGCGGCCGCGGTCAGTAGCCGCTGCCGCCGCCGTAGGGCGACTTCGTCTTGGGGGCGGCGGAGCGGGTGGGCGCCGGCGTGCTCGCGGGGGCGGCGGCCGTGGAGGTCGGCTTCGTGCCGGCGGGGGCGATCACGCCGATCAGGCCGTGCTTGGCGCCCTCGATGCCGGCCGAGAACCACAGCGTGTTCACGCCGCCGGTGGCCGCGGTGCCGGGTTCGAGGTCCCACAGGCCGGGGAGCTTGACGGGCCGGCCGCCGGACGTGGTGATCGCGCCCAGGTGGCGGTCGCCCTTGTAGGCGTGCACGGTGCCGTCGCCGAAGTTGCCGACCAGCAGGGCGCCCGCGTACTGGCCCCAGCCGCGCGGCGCGGCGGTCATGGCCCAGGGCGCGTCGAGCCCGACCCTGGAGATGCGGCCGGTCAGGCGGCCGTCGGCGTTGAAGCGGCTCACGAAGCCCTTGCCGGCGCCGAAGACGGGCTTGCCGGTGGCACGGTCGCGCAGCGCGTACGCCACCCAGACGCTGCCGTTGACCACGGCCACGTTGTAGGCGTTGTAGCCGCGCGGCACCCGCGAGTCCTGGAACTGCCAGCCGGCCAGGCGGATGCGCCGGAAGTTCTCGTCGAAGGCGTGCACCCGGCCGTGGGCGAAGTCGGCGGCCAGCAGGAACTCGCCCTCGTCGGTCCGTACGAGCTCCAGGCCCTTGTAGTCGGCGCCGCGGGTGAACGCGGCGATCACGGCGTTGGCCGGGTCGGCCTCGGCGTTCCAGCCGGTGATCGCGCCGCTCGGGCTGCAGAAGATGAACGTGGCCGGTCGCCCCTTCACGGTGAAGCCGTCACCCGGGTTGAACACCTGGCCGGTCGGGGAGCCGCCCGGGATCCACACCTCCGTCTTCTCCTTACGGCCCGTGCCGGAGTAGACGGTGGCGGTGCCGGTGCCGGCGTTGGAGACCCACAAGGTCTTGCCCATGGCCAGGCCCCACGGGTTGACGACCTTGGGGTCGGTGACCGGGGCCTTGCCCTTGACGTCCGACACAAGGTTGATGACGTCGAAACGGGTCCTGGTGGTCGCCTGCGCGGGGGCGGTGAGGGTCGTCCCCGCCACGACGGCGACAGCGCAGAGCGTGATGATGCGGAGCCGCATCCGTGCCTCCTAGTGAGCGCTTGTGACGCGAGATACGCGGCGGACGCGGAGCGGGTTCAGCGGGGCCGGAAATACCGGCGGGCGAGTTTTCCCGTCCAGGGCGGGGGAGAAGGAGAGTCATGAACGTGTTGGGCATCGACATCGGCGGTTCGGGAATCAAGGGCGCCCCGGTCGACACCGAGGCCGGAGAGCTCGTCCAGGAGCGGTTGCGCATCGCCACGCCCCAGCCGGCCAAGCCCGAGGGGGTGGCCGAGGTGGTGGCCGAGATCGTCAAGCATTTCGACTGGGACGGCCCGGTCGGCGTCACCTTCCCCGGCGTCGTCGTCGACGGGGTCGTGCAGACGGCGGCCAACGTCCACCACTCGTGGATCGGCGTCGACGCCGCCGCGCTCTTCGGCGGGGCGACGGTGCTCAACGACGCCGACGCCGCCGGCATCGCCGAGATGACCTTCGGCAGGGGCCGCGACCAGAAGGGCACGGTGCTGATCCTGACCTTCGGCACCGGCATCGGCAGCGCCCTGTTCGCCGACGGCACACTCGTCTGCAACACCGAGCTCGGCCACCTGGAACTGCGCGGCAAGGACGCCGAGGAGCGCGCGTCGGCGCGGGCCCGCGAGGAGCACGACCTGAGCTGGGAGAAGTGGGCCGAGCGGGTCGAGGAGTACCTCAGGCACGTGGAGATGCTGTTCTCGCCGGGGCTGATCGTGATCGGCGGGGGCGTGAGCAAGAAGGCCGACAAGTTCCTGCCGCACGTCACCATCGACACCCCCGTGGTGCCCGCCGCCCTGCAGAACGAGGCCGGCATCATCGGCGCCGCCCGCCACGCCGCCACCACCCGGCCGGCGCGGTAGGGGGGCCGCGGCCGCCGTCCCGGCGCGGCCGGGGAGCGCGGCCGCGGTGCCGGCGCGGCCGGGGAGCGCGGCCGCGGTGCCGGCGCGATATTGGGATGCGGGGGGCGGGTCGCGTCGGGCACCATGGGCCGTTGGCTCCGGGGCCACGGGGCTCAAATATCCTGAAAGCAGTATGGGAACGCCTTCGTTGTCCTCTCCGCTCGCCGACCTCCAGTCCCGCCTGCCCGAGCTCATGCCGCGCGACCAGCGGCGGCTGCGGCGCAGGCTCGACGGCATGCGCCGGGTCCGCTCCCGCGACGCCCGGGACAAGATCGTCACCGAGATCCTCGCCGACGTCGAGCGCGCCGAGCAGCGGCTGGCGCGCCGCCGCGAGGCCGTGCCGCAGGTCCGCTACCCGGAGAACCTGCCGGTCTCCCAGCGCAAGGACGACATCCTGGCCGCCATCCGCGACCACCAGGTCGTGATCATCGCGGGCGAGACGGGCTCCGGCAAGACCACCCAGATCCCCAAGATCTGCCTTGAGCTCGGGCGCGGCGTGCGCGGGCTGATCGGCCACACCCAGCCGCGCCGCATCGCCGCCCGCACCGTCGCCGAGCGCGTCGCCGAGGAGCTCGGCACCGAGCTCGGCGAGGTCGTCGGCTACAAGGTGCGCTTCACCGACCAGGCGAGCGACCGCACGCTGGTCAAGCTGATGACCGACGGCATCCTGCTGGCCGAGCTGCAGAACGACCGCATGCTCGACCAGTACGACACCCTGATCATCGACGAGGCCCACGAGCGCAGCCTCAACATCGACTTCATCCTCGGCTACCTCAAACAGCTCCTCCCGCAGCGCCCCGACCTCAAGGTCGTCATCACCAGCGCCACCATCGACCCCGAGCGCTTCTCCCGCCACTTCGGCGACGCGCCGATCATCGAGGTCTCCGGCCGCACCTACCCGGTCGAGGTCCGCTACCGCCCGCTGGCGGAGGACGACGACCAGACCGGCGGCATCGTCGACGCCTGCCGCGAGCTGGTCACCGAGGGGCCCGGCGACATCCTGGTCTTCCTGTCCGGCGAGCGGGAGATCCGCGACGCCGCCGACGCCCTGTCCAAGGCCGACTTCCGGAACACCGAGATCCTGCCGCTCTACGCCCGGCTGAGCGCCGCCGAGCAGCACCGCGTCTTCCAGCGCCACACCGGCCGCCGGATCGTGCTGGCCACCAACGTGGCCGAGACCTCGCTGACCGTGCCCGGCATCAAATACGTGGTCGATCCGGGTTTCGCCCGCATCTCCCGCTACAGCCACCGCACCAAGGTCCAGCGACTGCCCATCGAGCCCATCTCGCAGGCCAGCGCCAACCAGCGCAAGGGCCGCTCGGGCCGCACCTCCGACGGCATCTGCATCCGGCTCTACGAGGAGGAGGACTTCCTCTCCCGGCCGGAGTTCACCGACCCGGAGATCCTGCGCACCAACCTGGCCTCGGTCATCCTGCAGATGACCTCGATCGGGCTGGGCGACATCGAGGCGTTCCCGTTCGTCGAGCCGCCCGACCGCCGGCAGGTCAAGGACGGCGTCAACCTGCTCCACGAGCTGGGCGCGTTCGACGCCCAGGGCAAGCTCACCGGCGTCGGCCGCAAGCTGGCGAGCCTGCCGGTCGACCCGCGCCTCGGCCGCATGGTGCTGGAGGCCGAGAAGAACGGCTGCCTGCGCGAGGTCATGGTGATCGCCTCCGCCCTGTCCATCCAGGACCCGCGCGAGCGGCCGTCCGACAAGCAGCAGCAGGCCGACGAGAAGCACCGGCGCTTCGCCGACCCCGAGTCCGACTTCCTGACCTACCTCAACCTGTGGAACTACCTGCGCGACAAGCAGAAGGAGCTGTCCTCCGGCGCGTTCCGGCGGCTGTGCAAGGCCGAGTTCCTCAACTACCTGCGGGTCCGCGAGTGGCAGGACATCTACAGCCAGGTCCGCCAGGCGCTCGGCGCCCAGCCCGGCAGCGTGCCCGCCGACCCCTACCAGGTGCACGTGTCGCTGCTGGTCGGGCTGCTGTCGCACATCGGCGTCAAGGACGTCATGGACAAGCAGCGCGCCGCCGACGGGCGGCGGCCGATGCAGGAGTACATCGGCGCGCGCAACGCCCGCTTCGCGATCTTCCCCGGCTCGGCCCTGGCCAAGAAGCAGCCGCAGTGGGTGATGTCGGCCGAGCTGGTCGAGACCTCGCGGCTGTGGGCCCGGGTCAACGCCAAGATCGAGCCCGACTGGGTCGAGCCGCTCGCCCAGCACCTGGTCAAGCGCACCTACTCCGAGCCCCACTGGGAGAAGAACCAGGGCGCGGTGATCGCCCTGGAGAAGGTCACCCTGTACGGCGTGCCGCTCGTGGTCGGCCGCAAGGTCAACTACGGCCGCATCGACCCCGACCTGTCGCGCGAGCTGTTCATCCGGCACGCCCTGGTCGAGGGCGACTGGGACACCCACCACCGCTTCCTCAAGAACAACCGCCGGCTGCTCGAAGAGGTCGAGGAGCTGGAGAACCGGGCCCGCCGCCGCGACATCATGGTCGACGAGGAGGTCCTGTACGACTTCTACGACCAGCGCGTCCCGGCCGACGTCGTCTCGGCCAGGCACTTCGACTCCTGGTGGAAGAAGGCCGGGCGCGAGCAGCCCGAGCTGCTCACGTTCTCGCCGGAGATGCTGGTCAACGAGGGCGCCGACATCAGCGCCCGCGACTATCCCGACACCTGGAAGCAGCTCGGTCAGCGGATGAAGCTGACCTACCAGTTCGAGCCGGGCGCCAACGCCGACGGCGTCACCGTCCACGTGCCGTTGCAGGTGCTCAACCAGGTCAACTCCGACGGCTTCGACTGGCAGATCCCGGGCCTGCGCGAAGACCTGATCACCGCGCTGATCCGGTCGCTGCCCAAACACCTGCGCCGCAACTTCGTGCCCGCCCCCAACTACGCCAGGCAGGTGCTGACCGGGGTCAGGCAGGGCGGCGAGCCGCTGCTGGAGGCCGTGGAGCGCGAGCTGCTGCGGCTCACCGGCGTCCGGGTGCCGCGCGAGGCCTGGCAGCTCGACCAGGTGCCCGACCACCTGCGCATCACCTACCGGGTGATCGACGAGCGCAAGCGCACGGTGGCCGAGGACAAGGACCTCGACGCGCTCAAGCGCCGGCTCGCGCCGCGCCTGCGCAAGACCCTGTCGGAGGCCGGCGACGACCTGGAGCGCACCGGCCTGCGCACCTGGAGCTTCGGCACCCTGCCCAAGGTGTTCGAACAGGGCCGGATGAAGGGTTACCCGGCGCTCGTCGACGCGGGCGAGTCGGTCTCCGTCAAGATCTTCGAGACGGCCGCCGAGCAGCGCCGCGCCCACTGGCCCGGCACTCGCCGGCTGCTCCTGCTCAACGTCACCAACCCGGCCAGGTCGCTGCTCGGCGGCCTGTCCAACCAGGCCAAGCTGGCGCTGTCGCGCAGCCCCCACGGCGGCGCCGTGGCGCTGTTCGACGACGTCGTCAACGCGGCCGTCGACAAGCTGATGCTCGACCTCGGCGGCCCGGCCTGGGACCCGGCCGGCTTCGACCGCCTCCACCAGCACGTCCGGGCCGAGCTGCACGACACGGCGGCCGACGTGCTGGCCAAGGTCGAGCAGATCCTGAGCGTCTGGCACGCCGTGGGCACCCGCCTCGACGGCCTGCGCGCGAGCGCCTCGACCGACGACGTGCGCGAGCAGCTCGGCAAGCTCGTCTTCAAGGGCTTCGTCACCGCCACCGGCACCCGCCGCCTGCCCGACGTCCTGCGTTACCTGCGGGCCATCGAGCGGCGTCTCACCAAGCTCCCGGAGGAGCCCTGGCGGGACGAGGAGTGGATGGACCGCGTGCACAAGATCGAGGACGACTACCACGACCTGCTGGCGAGCCTCCACCCGGCCCGCCGGGGCGACCCCGACGTGACGGAGATCCGCTGGATGATCGAGGAGCTGCGGGTCAGCTTCTTCGCCCAGACCCTCGGCACCCCCACGCCGGTGTCGGAGAAACGCATCGCCAAGGCGATGGAGAAGCTGCGGCCCTGAGCTCGGGGCGGCACACGGACGTACAGGGGGAGTGATGGTCAAGGCCGTCGTGCTCGACGTCGGCGAGACGCTGATCGACGAGACGCGCATCTGGTCGCGCTGGGCCGACCGGCTGGGGGTCAGCAGGTTCGTGCTCATGGGCGCGCTCGGCGGCATGGCGGCGCTCGACCGTTCCCACCGTGAGGCGTTCGAGCTCGTCCGGCCCGGTCTCGACGTGGAGGCGGAGATCGCCGCCTGGGAGCGCGACGAGCCGGCCGGGCTGCGCAACCACTTCGACGCCGACGACCTCTACCCCGACGTCCGGGAGGCACTGGCGGCGCTGCGCGCGGCCGGGTTCCAGGTGATCATCGCCGGCAACCAGCCCCGCCGGGCCTTCGACGCCCTGGTGGCGATGGACCTGCCGGTCGATTCGGTGCACACCTCCGAGGGCTGGGGGTTGTCCAAGCCCGCCCCCGAGTTCTTCGTCAAGGTGGCCTCGGTGGCCGGTCGTGCGCCCGGCGAGATCCTCTACGTCGGCGACCGGCTCGACAACGACGTGCTGCCCGCCGCCCGTGCGGGCATGCGCACGGCGTTGCTGCGCCGCGGCCCGTGGGGCTTCCTGCACGCCGAGCGCCCGCAGGCGAAGGCCGCCGACATGATCGTCGACGACCTGCACGCCCTGCTGCCCGCCCTGCGCCGGCTCACCTGAGGCCCGCGAGGGGCTTCCGGGGCACAGGTGAGTCGCGCGAGGCTTGTGCGGGTCGGGTGAGTCGCGCGAGGCTTGTGCGGGTCGGGTGAGTCGCGCGAGGGTTGTGCGGGTCGGGTGAGTCGCGCGAGGGTTGTGCGGGTCAGGTGAGGTCCTCGTCGGGGTCGATGCGCAGGGCGCGCTCCTCGGCCGACAGGTCCTCCCGGTCCGCGTCCCAGTCCACGCCGATGGCCTCGTCCTCGGTGTCGGGGTGGGCGCCCTCGTCGGGCTCGGTCAGGCGGTGCTCCTCGCGCGGGGCGCGGCGCGGGCGGTCGGGCAACTCCTGGCGCAGCCGTTCGTCGAGCGTGGCCTCGTGCTGGGGGTCGTCCTCTTTGACCTCGTGGTGCAGGCCGAGGTCGTCGGTCCACTCCTTGACCTCGATGTCCTGCTCGTCGGCCATGCCGAATCGGTCCGGAGGTAGTTCGCTCATACTGCGCCCTCTACCCACCGTACGGACCGGAATCCTACGACTTGGCCCGGCTTAGGGCCTCCGGTAGCTCATCCTTGTCCATCTAGCGGCCGATCGCGGCGCCGACCAGGGAGCGGGGGTCGGCGGCGCCGGCCAGCATGCCGTCAGGGCGCACGTCGATGAGGTGGGCGTGGCCGAAGGAGCCGCCGTACGGCAGCGTGCGCACCGGGTGGCCGAGCGCGGTCAGGCCGTCGGCCCAGGTCGTGCCCTCCTCCAGGTCGAGCACGGCGTCGTCGGGGGCGTCCCAGGTGTCGAAACCGTTGCCGCTGCCCAGCCGCCAGCGCGGCGCGGCGAGCGCCTGGCCGGGCTCCTCGCCGTGACGCAGCAGGCGGGTGATGACCTGGGCCAGGATCTGCGGCTGGGCGTCGCCGCCCATCGTGCCCACGACCGTGCGCAGCCCGCCGCCGGGACGGGTGATCAGCGCGGGGGCCAGGGTGTGCGGCGGACGCCGGCCGGGGCCGTACTCGGCCGGGTGGCCGGGACGTAGCGAGAAACCGATGCCACGGTTGTGGAGGTTGATCCCGGTACGCGGCTCGAAGAGCATGCCGCCGAACCCGGACGCGTTCGACTGGATCAGCGACACCCCCATGCCGTCGCCGTCGACCGCGCACAGGTACGTCGTGTCACCGTCGGCGGACGGGGCCCGCAGGCGGCTGCGCCTGACCGGGTCGACCAGGGCCCGGCGGCGGGCGATCTCGCCGGGGTCGAGCAGGTCTTTGGCGTCTTCGTGCAGCCGGTCGAGCCGGTCGTGCCCGGCGGCCCTGGCGGCCTCGGCCAGCAGGTGGGCCCAGGCCGGATGGCGGGGCGAGCCGGGCAGGTCGAGCCCGTCGAGGACGGCCAGGGACATCAGCAGCAGGTAACCCTGGGAGTTGGGCGGCATCGACCAGACGTCGTGGCCGAAGGCGCGCACCCGCAGCGGCTCGACCCAGTCGGCGCCGGGGGCGGCCAGGTCGGCGGCGGTGTACTCGCCCGCGCCGAGCTCGATCAGGCCCTGCCCGAACTCGCCGAGGTAGAAGCCGTCGCGGCCGCCGTCGGCCACCGCCTGGAGCGCGCGGGCCACGCCGGGGCGGGTGACGCGGTCGCCGGCCTGGCGTACGGGGGCGAAGTCGCCGCCGCCTGGCCGCGCGGCCGCCGTACGGGCGCCGGGGACCAGCAGCGGGGAGGCGGGGAAGCCGTCGCGGGCCAGCGCGATCGCGGGCCGCAGCAGCTCGGCCATGGGCAGCCGGCCGTGCCTGGCGTGCAGGGCGAGCCACCCGTCGACGCAGCCGGGCACCGGCACGGACCGGATGTCGTGCAGGTGCGGCATGCGGGTGTGCCCCTCGGCGCGCAGCCGGGCGGGGTCGGCGCCGGACCCGGCGCGACCGGAGGCGTTGAGCGCGGTGACCGTGCCAGTGACCGTGCCGGTGGCCGCGCCGGTGACCGTGCCGTCGTGGACGAGCGCGAACAGGTCTCCGCCGAGCCCGCACATGTGCGGCGCGACCACGGCGAGCACGGCGTTGGCCGCGATCGCCGCGTCGGCCGCCGAACCGCCGCGGTCCAGCGCGCCCACCCCGGCGGCCGAGGCCAGGTGGTCGACGCTGCAGACCATGCCGTTCGGGGCGTATCTGGTGTTGTGCACGTGAAGAGACTAAGCCCGTTCCGGGGCCAGGCGGTTCTCCAGGCGGTTCTCCAGGAGCGGACGGAAGGCCGCCTGCCGGACGGTCCGGCCGGACAGGCGGGCCAGCGCGAGCGCCGCGAGCAGCGTCGCGGCCACGCACGACACGCCGCCGATGCCCAGCGACAGGCGTGGCCCGAACGCGTCGCTCAGCCAGCCGAGCAGCGGCCCGCCGATCGCGCCCGCGCCCGCGCTCACCATGCCCAGCGCGGCGATGACCCGTCCGCGCATCTCGTCGGGGCTGTCGAGCTGCGCCCGCGCCGAGACCGTGGTGTCGATGATCACCGCGCCCGCCGCGATCGGCAGCATCATCGCGGCGAACGTCCCCAGCGCGGGCATCAGGCCGCTCAGCGTCTGCGCGACCCCGGTCAGGAACGCGGTGATCAGCAGCAGCCGGATCGTCAGGTGCGGCCGGGCGGCGGCCAGGAAGCCGCCCACGACCGTGCCCGCGGCGAACACGCTGGACAGCAGGCCGTACCCGGCGGCGCCGGCCGCCAGCGGGCCCGCGCTCATGGCGGCCATGGTGACCTGGTAGTTGCGGCCGAGGCTGCCCAGCACGAGCGAGAGCGCCAGCACCACGAGCAGCCAGGGGGTGCGCAGCACGTACCGCAGGCCGGCCGCGACCGCGCCGGGCTGCCGCTCGGAGCCGGCGAGCCGGTGGAACTCCGCGCGCCGCATGAGCGCGACGGCCGCGATCACGACGAAGAAGGTGGCCGCGTTGAGCAGGAAGAGCCCGCCGTTGCCGGTCAACGGCAGCAGCACGCCGGCCAGGCTCATGCCGAGGATGCGTCCTGAGGAGTTCAGGATCGAGCCGAGCGCCATGGCGTTGGGCAGGTCGGCCGGTGGCACCACCTCGGCCCCGAACCGTCCGAGCGCGGGCCCGCCGAGCGCGGAGACCACGCCGCCCGCCAGCGCCACCGCGTAGATCGGCACGACGGAGTCGGCGCCGGAGAAGGCGATCAGCGCCAGGACGGCGGCCAGCGCGGCCTGCGCGAGCTGCGCGGCGACGACGACGGGCCGGGTCGGCAGCCGGTCGGCCAGCGCGCCGCCCCACATGCCCAGCAGCAGCGTCGGCAGCGCCTGCATCACCAGGCTCAGCCCCACGCTGGTGGCCGACCCCGTCATGGTGAGGATGAGCCAGTTCACCCCCAGGACCTGCATCCAGGTGCCGGTGACGGAGACGATGTCGGCTCCCGCCCAGAGCCGGTAGTTGTGGTGGCGCAGGGCGCGGAAGGTGGAGGAGCGCGGTGGCAAGACTGGTCCTAGCCTCGGTACGGGGAAACGCGGGAGTCAACGCGCGCCACGATCGCGACGATTCCGATTTGCCCGAAATGTGAGGTAAGACACGGTTAAAGTAGGTTTAGCGTAAAAAATTAGACCAGTTCGAGGGGGCGGTCCCGGTCCACCAGGGCCGCGTAGTGGCCGTCGAGCGCCATCAGCTCGTCGTGGGTGCCGCGCTCGACGACCTTGCCGTGGTCGAGCACGACGATCTGGTCCGCGTCGCGGACGGTCGACAGGCGGTGGGCGATCGTGATCGTCGTACGCCCCCGCGCCAGCGTGTCCAGGGCTTCCTGGACGGCTCGCTCGGTCTGGGTGTCGAGGGCGCTGGTGGCCTCGTCGAGGATCAGCACCGGCGGGTTGCGCAGCAGCGTGCGGGCGATGGCCAGGCGCTGCTTCTCGCCGCCGGAGAACCGGTAGCCGCGCTCGCCCACCATCGTGTCGTAGCCGTCGGGCAGCGAGGCGATGTGGTCGTGGATGCGCGCGGCCCGTGCCGCCGCCTCCAGCTCCTCGTCGGTGGCCGCCGGACGGGCGAAGCGCAGGTTGTCCGCGATCGAGGCGTGGAACAGGTACGTCTCCTGCGAGACCACCCCGACGACCTCGCTCAGCGTCTCGAACGTCAGGTCGCGCACGTCCACGCCGTCGATGGTGACCCGGCCGCCGGTCACGTCGTACAGGCGGGGGAGCAGGTAGCTGAGGGTGGTCTTGCCCGAGCCGGTCTCGCCCACGACGGCCAGCGTCGTGCCCGCGGGGACGGTCACGTCTACGGCGTGCAGGGTGCGCTCGTCCTCGTAGGCGAAGTCGACCCGCTCGAAGCGCACCTCGCCGCGTACCCGGTCGAGGGTGCTGGTGCCGGGGTGGATGTCCACCGACAGGTCGAGGTACTCGAAGATGCGGCCGAACAGCGCCAGCGAGCTCTGCACCTCGACGCCCAGCCGCAGCAGCGACACCGTCGGCCGGAACAGGCTCGACTGCAGCGTGGTGAAGGCGACCAGGGTGCCGACGGAGATGATGCCGGTGTAGCCCACGGCCCAGTAGATCAGGGCGGGCATCGCGGCCATGATGATCTGGATCGACGACTGCCGCCAGCGTCCGGCCATGCTCGTCCGTACGCCGAGCTCGGCCAGCTCGTCGGAGGCGCGGCCGAACCGGTCGGTCAGCTCGGCGGAGCGGCCCATCGTCCGGCCCAGCAGGACGCCGCTGATCGACAGCGACTCCTGGACCATCGAGGAGATCACGGCGAGCTTGCGCTGCCGTTCGTTGGTGATGCGCTTGCGCTCGGCGCCGACCTTCCTGCTGATCCACACGAACACCGGCAGCAGCAGCAGCGAGACCACCGTCAGCCGCCAGTCGAGGGCGAGCATGGCCACGATCGTGGCGATCACGGTGGTGAGGTTGGAGACGATCGAGGTGGCGGTCGAGGTGACCACCGACTGCATGCCGCCGATGTCATTGGCGATGCGCGACTGCACCTCGCCTGTCTTGGTGCGGGTGAAGAACGCCAGCGACATGCGCTGGAGGTGGGAGTAGACCGAGATGCGCAGGTCGTGCATCACCCGCTGGCCCACGGTGGTGGAGATGAGCGTCTGCAGCACGTCGAACACGCTCGTGGTGACCGCGACCGCGATCATGCCGAGCGCCAGCAGCGTGAGCAGCAGCGCGTCGCGGGACGGGATCGCCACGTCCAGCACCTCACGCAGCAGGAACGGCGAGGCCAGCCCGACCAGGGACGACAGCAGGATGAACGCGCCCACCAGGATCAGCCGGCCGCGATAAGGGGTGAAGAGTCCGATGATGCGCCGCAGCGGCGCGCGTGGTTCGTCGGCCAATATGGGGCCTCCTTTCGGATGTCCACTCAAACAGAGGTTAACTCATAATTGTTCCGGCTAAAATCGTCGGTATGGGAGAGAAGGAGCTCGCGGAGCTCTTGCACCTGGTCAGCAGGCGTCTGCGGCACGGATACGTGCATCGGCTGGTGCCGCTCGGGCTCAATCCGGGGCAGGCTCGGGCGCTGCGCGCGCTCGGCGAGGCCGGCCGGCCGCTGCGGATGGTGCAACTGGCCGACGAGCTGCGGATCGTGCCGCGCTCGCTGACGCCCGTCGTGGACGCGCTGGAGGAGGCCGGGCTGGTGCGCAGGGAGGTCGATCCGGCCAACCGCCGCTCGACGCTCGTCGTGATCACCGACGCGGGCCGGGCCATGGCCGAACGGGCCAGGGACGCGCGCAGGGAGGCCGGCGAGGGCCTGTTCGCGGTGCTGTCCCAGGAGCAGCGCGACCAGCTCAGGGATCTGCTCGGCGCGGTGGACGGCCAGTTCCGGTGACCGCGCCGCCGACGACCGTGGCCAGGCAGGGTGGGCGGGCCATCAGGGCCGAGTACGGGTAGCGTCCGCGGGCGTCGAAGACGGCGAAGTCGGCCCGGCTGCCCGGCCCGAGGGAGCCGATCCGGCCCGGCCCGGCGTCCAGTCCCAGTGCCCGCGCCCCGCCCAGCGTCGCGGCCTCGACCAGGCGGCGGTCCAGCCCCCGCACCCGCAGTCCGAGCTCCCGGGCCCGCCGCCGGACAGCGGCCGCGAGCCCGAGCAGGTCGCCCGGCCCGAGCAGGTCGCCGAGCCCGGTGCCGGCCGGGTCGAGGCCGCCCGGGTCGAGGTGGCCCGGGTCGAGGTGGCCCGGAGCCTGGTGGCCCGGAGCCTGGTGGCCCGGAGCGTGCTGGCCAAGGGCATGCTGGTTAAGGGCATGGTGGCCAAGGGCGTGGCTGCCCAGGGCGAGGTGGTTACCCTCCTCCAGCAGGGCCAGCACGTCGGCGGCCTGCTCCTGCCCCGGCGGACAGATCGCGACCACGCTGCGGCGCAGGCGCAGCAGCTTGCGCTCGCCGGGGTCGAGCGGGCGGGCGCAGGCCACGTGGCAGTGGGGGCCGAGCGCGCCGGCCTCGTCCAGGGCCATGGGCGAGTGCCGGTCCAGCCCGGCCAGCAGCCTCAGGCCGAACGTCCTGGCCAGCACGGCGACGTCCTCCAGCACGTGGGGGTCGCGGGTCCGGGCCGCGATGCCGACCGGGCACGGCCGGTCCACCTCGCGCAGCGCCGTGATCAGCGCGTCCCGGTCGTGCTCCTCCCACTCCTGCTCGCCGGCGCTGGACGCCTCGACGTACGAGATGCCGGGAACGCCGGCGAGATCGGCGGGGTCGGACACCACGGCGGCCCGCGTGGTGACGCCGTGGCCCGGGGGCGTCGGCGCGCAGCAGGCGTCCACCAGCCCGGCCACGATCATGCCCGGCCAGCGGACCTCCTCCGCGACGCGGAAGCGGGACAGCAGCTCAGCCCGCGAGCCCACCTGGAGCACCCGCCCGCCCCTGATCACCACCGTCCCGTCGCGCACGGGCTCGGCGCAGACCGGTAGCACCAGCGGAGCGGAATGGGCCACGATGCGCGAGGGCACACGCCTCCCCGGAAACGGCCCTGGAACCCGCGCAGCACGCTTCGCACCCGGCATCGGCGCTCCCGTCGGATTTGCCCTTTTGGCATTAAACGCGAGCGGCGGCGGTGAAGGCAATCAGTCGCCGCGGGCGTCCCGGGGCTGGTAGCGGCCGGACAGCCGGGCCAGCTTCAGGCCGAGGTGCAGGGCCAGCCGCTCGCCGCCGTCCTTGAGGTCCGTACGCGCCAGCTCCTCCACCCGCTGCAGCCGGTAGTACAGCGAGGTGCGGTGCAGCCGCAGCGCCCGGGACGTCGCCACCGCGCTGCCCGCCAGGTCCAGGTACGTCTCCAGCGTCTCCAGCAGCGGCAGGTACTGCTCGTCGGCCAGCAGCCCGTCGAGCCCGGGATGCACCTCCTGGTCCGCGAGCTGGGTGAGCATCCGGTAGACGCCGAGCCGGGCCCACTCGGCCGACCGTCCGAGCCCCGGCACCCGCGCGGTCACCTCCGCCGCGTGCCGGGCCTCCGCGTACGACCCGGCCGCCTGCGCCAGTTCGAGCCGGGTGCGCCCGACCCCCACCACCACGGGCACCGGCATGGCCGCGTGCAGCTCGTCGGGCGGGACCGGCGGCCCGGCGGTGAGCAGCACGGCGTGGTCGTAGCGCACCAGGTGCAGCGGGTGGTGGCCGCTCAGCCGCCGGCGCAGCGCCAGCAGCCCCTGTTCGAGCGCCAGGCGCAGGCCCTCGTCGGGCTCGGCCGAGCGGGGCCGGGCCACCAGCACGGTCACCGGCTGGCCCTGTGGGAACGCGCCCGCCTCGATGAGCTGCCTGGCCGCGTCCCGCTCGCCGCGCAGCAGCCCGGTGACCGCCTCCAGCTCCCGGTGGGAGGCCAGCCCGGTCGCCAGGCTCTCGTGGAACAGCGCCAGCGCCAGCCCGGGGACGGCCGCCACGGCCTCGGCCACCTTCTCCTCGGACATGGCCGGCTCGGCGTCGATGAACCACAGGAAGCCGAGCAGGCCGTCGGAGTGCCGCAACGGGACGCACACGCGCGGCAGCAGGCCCAGGTGCGGCGCGCCGGCCGTGCGCAGCGGGGCCTGCGCCTCGTGCACGCCGGCCGCCCGCAGCCACTCGCGCACCTCGGGGGTGGTGTGCCGGCGCAGGATGGAGTCGCGGCGGATGTCGTCCATGGCGCCGTTCTGCTCGCTGTAGGCGATCACGCGCTGCACGCGGTCCTCCAGCAGGAGGGGACGCCCGAGGCGCACGGCGAGGTCGTCCACGATCCGCTGGAGATCCGCCACAGCTCCACCTAGGTCACGCTGGACATTTCGACAAATGTCGGAAGGGTTGCTACACGTCTTCCCTACAGCTGATCGGTGATCTCCGTCAATAACGTCTATACCGTCAATCCGTGAATGCCCCGAAGAAGCTGCTGAAGGGTTTGCTGGCGGCCATCGTGCTGTTCCCGGTGAGCCTGATGGCGACCCCTGCTTCCGCAGCACCCCCCACCGTCGATCCCGAGTACCCCTGGCGGCAGAACCACTGGCCGCAGACCCAGCCCTGGCAGCAGGACGAATCGGCCGACGCCCAGACGTTGCGCGCCCGTCCTCCCGGCGGCCTCACGCCTCTCGACCCGCAGAACTGGGAGAACCCCGACCACATGACGTGGGCGGACTACAAGAAGCCTCCGGGCACGAACTGGAACGACCCGGCCGTCAAGGGCTCCAAGCGCACCTTCAAGGGCGCGCTGGTGCTGCTCGACTACCCCAACCAGGCGTTCGTCGTCACCCAGCCCAAGGGCTCGACGATCTACGCCAACCCGAGCGCCGAGGCGCATGACGTCCCGCGCGACCAGGTGGCCAAGTTCTACCAGGACTTCCTCAACACCCCGAACGACCTCAACAAGGGCCACACCATCCACGAGTACTGGATGGAGGACTCCGGCGGCCGGTACGGCGTCGAGCTGACCGGGTTCGGCCCGTACACGATGCCGGGCAAGGACCACGAGTACGCGCTGGAGCCCGGCTTCAACGGCACCTCGGGCTGCCCGGCGGGCGACACCTGCAACAAGAACCTGCGCACCGACGGCCACAACGCCTGGATCAACGCCGTCGGCGAGGACGTCGCCAAGCAGTACGACTTCATCTTCTACCTCAGCGCAGGCCAGGACGAGTCGTCCACCTGGCAGGAGTTCGGGATGATGAAGTTCCCGACCAAGGAGGACGTGCCCGACGAGTGGGGCCCGCCCGACCCGGCCCTGCCCAACTGGCTGAAGACGCGTTACGTCGACTGGTCCTCCTGGCAGGCGGCCTCCAACTTCTGGCCCAACGCCAACATCGGCGTCGACTCCGTCCAGGCCGAGAGCTCCGGCATGGCCGTCTACGCCCACGAGTTCAGCCACATCCTCGGCGTGCTGGACAACTACAACAACCCGTACGGGGTGCCGCCGGTCCGGGCGTACACCGGCGTCTGGGAGATGCTCAGCCGCGGCAGCTTCAACGGCCCAGGTGGACCGCACTCCCGCTGGCTGATCCCGCCCACGGCGGGCGCGTCCATGGGCGCCCAGCACATGCTGCGCAACAAGCTCAAGCTCGGCATGGTGGACGAGCAGAACGTCCTGCGCCTGTCGCGTGAGGCGCTCGACGAGTCCGGCCTGGTCACGGCCAAGATCCTGGCCCGCGCCGTGCGCCCGGGGCAGAACGACCTGTCGGGCGTCAACATCTCCTTCGACGCCCCCGGCGACAAGAGCACCTGCCCGGCGACCGACCCGCTGTGCGACCGCGGCGGTTACCAGAACTACACGGTCGAGGTCGTGGACCGGATGGGCTCCGACTCCTTCACCCCCGACTCCGGCGTGCTCCTGGCCAAGACCAAGAACGAGGACCGGGCGCCGTTCGAGTGGGTGATCGACGCCAACCCGCAGGACATCGGCATGACCGACTACGTGATGCCCGACGGGACCAAGGTGCCGATCACCGTCGGCGACTACCGCCAGCTCTCCGACGCCCTCTTCCACGCCGGGACCGACTCCGGCAGCGAGTACGAGTACGTGGACCAGGCCAACCGCCTGCACTTCTACGTCACCGACCTCAAGCGCAACCGGAACGGCGAACTGTCCTACACCGTCGCCATCCGGTCGCTGGACGGCGCGGGCCCGCAGAAGCGCGGCGTGCGGGTGCTGCCCGCGGCCGGCGTCCCCACCGGCAAGAACGTCTCCACCTGCACGTTCCCGGTGTTCAACACCGGCAAGGCGGCCCCCGCCCAGGGGCAGCACCCCGAGGACGTCAGCGCCTACCTCGACTCCGACGTCTACCGGGTCAAGGCCGAGGTGCAGGGCAAGGGCTGGACCGCCCAGGTGCCCAACGCCCTGGCCTCCGTCGCCTTCGGCAAGCAGGCGCCGGTGACGGTCAACGCGGTGCGCGCGCCCGGCGGCGACCGTCTGGCCCGCGTCAAGCTCACCGCCGTCTCCGAGAGCGACCCGACCAAGACCGCCACGGCCACCTGCCACGTGATCGGCCTGTAGCGGAACGATGGGGTACGGCTGGCGCTCGCCGTGCCCCATCGGCTTGAATCACCCCCGGAAGGGGGTGTTCGGTGCCGGGAAACTTACCGGACAAACCGCGCCGTAAGCGGGTCACATGGGCAGCGCCCGTCTCGGCGGGGCTCGCGGCCGGCGCCGCCAGTGTGCTGGCCGCCTCGCTGGAGTGGGACATCCCGCCGATGGCCAAGATCGGCGTGACGCTCGCGGCGGCGCTGCTCGTCGGCGTGACCACGTGGGCCACCACCGAGGCCACGCCCCGGCGGCGCGCCGCGCCCGCGCCCGAGCCCGGCGTACGGCCGCCCGACCAGTGGCCGCCCGTGCCCGAGCACTTCACCGGGCGCACCGACTCCCTCGCCACCCTGCGCGAGGTCTTCGCCGCCCGCCGCAAGTCCTCCGACCTGTCCCCGCCCCTGGTCGTCTCCGTGTACGGCCGCGGCGGCGTCGGCAAGTCGGCGCTGATGACCAGGTTCGGGCAGGAGGTCGCCGACTGGTTCCCCGACGGCCGGCTGCACGCCGACCTGCGCGGCGGCGTCGACGCCCCGGTACGCCCCGAGGAGGTGCTGATCGGCTTCCTGCGCGGCCTGGGCGTGCGCCTGGCCACCGACCCCGGCGGCCTCGACGAGCTGCGCACCCTCTGGCTGACCTGGACCAAGGGCCGCAAGATCCTCATCGGCCTGGACAACGCCCACGACGCCGCCCAGGTCAAACCGCTGATCCCGGCCGAGCCGGGCTGCGCGGTGCTGGTCACCTCGCGCTCCCCGCTGTTCCTGGACGGCACCCACGACACCCGGCTCGGCGTGCTCACCGAGGCGCAAGGCGTGGAGCTGCTGGCCCGGCTGGCCGGCGGCGCGCGGGTCGTGGACGACCTGGAGTCGGCCAAGGAGATCGTCCGGCTCTGCGACCACCTGCCGCTGGCGATCAACATCTGCGGCGGCCGGCTGGCCACCCGCGAGCAGTGGACCATGCGCGAGATGGCCGGGCGGCTGACCGACGAGCGCCGCCGTCTCGACCAGCTGGAGGTGGCCCAGGGCGTGGACAAGAGCGTGCGGGCCTCCGTGCAGCTCAGCTACGACGACTGCACCGGCATCCAGCGCCGCCTGCTGCGCCTGCTCAGCGCGCTGCCCGCGCCCGACGTGCCCGGCTGGGTGGCCGGCGAGCTGCTCGACATCTCCGGCCTCGACGGCGCCGACCAGCTCGAAGCGCTGATCGACGCCCAGCTCGCCGAGTGCTCCGGCACCGACCAGACCGGCGCGATGCGCTACCGCCTGCACGACCTGGTCCGGGTGTTCGCCGCCGAGCTGGCGGGCCAGGACGAGGAGGAACGCCGCAGGGCCGCCGTCGAGCGCGTCCTGCACGGTTACCGCCGCCGGGCCGAGGAGGCCGCCCAGAACCGCTGGCCGCAGGACTGGAGCAAGGGCGGCCGGCGCGCCGACGCGGAGGGCCAGCTCGGGGCGGGCGACTGGCTCAACGCCGAGCGGCTGTCCCTGCTCGCCATGATCAACCTGGCCGCGCAGCTCCGGCTCTGGGAGCTGACCTGGGGGCTGAGCAGGGCGTTCTGCTCGTTGTGCCACTCGCTGCGGGCCTACTGGGCCGACTGGGCGGACGTCGCCGACATCGGCTGCGAGGCGGGCCGGCGTACCGGTGACCGGCGCGCGCTGGCCATCGCGCTGCTGAACAGCGCGATCGTGCGCGGCGGCATGGGCCTGCGCGAGCGCGCTCTGCGCGAGGCCGAGCAGGCGCTGGAGATCTTCGGCGACCTCGGCGAGACCTGGTGGGCGGCCAGGGCCAGGCGCACGGTCGGCATGACCCTGATCAGCGGCGGGCACCTCGACCGCGCCCAGGACTACCTGATCGGGGCGATCACCGCGTTCAAGCATGAGGACGACCTGTGGTGGATGGCCCGCACCCAGCGCAACCTGGCCGAGATGCGCATGGCGGAACGCCGTCCCGAGGAGGCCCGCGACCTGCTCGAAGACGCCCTGGAGATCTTCCAGCGGGCGGGCAACCGCTACTCCGAGGCCCAGACCCTGCGCGTCTACGGCGAGGTGCTGGCCGCCCAGGCGCGCGGCGAGCGCCGGGCCGGCGACCACCGGGCCTCCGACGCCCTGTTCGTCCGGGCCGGGTTCAGTCTCGACCGGGCGGCCGAGATGTTCCGGCAGCGAGGCGAGCTGTGGGAGGAGGCCCGCTGCCTGCGCGCCGCGGGCGAGGTGGGCGATCCGGCGGGCGGGCTGCGCGAGCTGGAGTACGTCCGGCGGGCCGAGGAGATCCTGGTGGCGCTCGGCGACTCGTGGGGGGTGGCGCGCACCGCGGTGTCGGCCGGGCGCGCCCTGGCCCGGCTGGGCCGGATCGAGGAGGCCGAGCACGAGCTGCGCCGCGCCGTACGCGGGTTCCAGGAGCTGGAGGACCGCTGGTGGATGGCCAGGAGCCTGCGCTACCTCGGCGAGGCGCACCTCGACGGGGGCGGGCCGGACGCGGCGGTCGGGCCGCTGGAGCAGGCCAGGGAGATCTACCGCAGCCTGGGGAACGAGGCAGGCATGCGCCGCACCCTGGAGCTCCTGCGGCAGGCCCGGCCCTGACCGCCCGCGGGGGTCAGGAGTCGCGCGAGGGGTGCCGCTGCGGGCCGGTCGCGCCGCGATCGTGCCGGTCACGCGGGCCGGTCGTGCGGTGCGCGGCGCGGTCGTGCCCGCCGGTGCGGGGGCCGAGCGCGCCGGTGCCGTAGGCGTCGCTGAAG
The DNA here is from genome assembly GCF_044465465.1 of Nonomuraea sp. NPDC049655. Lineage (NCBI taxonomy): Bacteria > Bacillati > Actinomycetota > Actinomycetes > Streptosporangiales > Streptosporangiaceae > Nonomuraea > Nonomuraea sp. NPDC049655. The sequence continues at coordinate 347,994 of NZ_JBITLS010000011.1, read as the reverse complement.
GGGCTTCTCAGCAGCTCGCCCGCCGCCTGCCTGGCCTGCAGCACGCTCTCCTCGAACAGCTTGCGCACGTGGGCCGCCTGGTCGGACAGCTCCCTGATGCGCTCGTGAGCGAGCTCGTCCCGTACGGTGTCGGCGAGGAGCTGCTGGTACTCGGGGGTCTTGGCGGCCAGCGCCTCCAGGCGTCTGTGCGCGTGGTACACCTTGTCGGCCTTGAGCACCTGCTTGGCGTACTTCTCCAGGTGGCGTACGCGGTGCGAGAGCGAGGTCCAGGCGGCGTCGAGGGCGCTGGTGTACGGCTTGAAGGCGTCCTCCATGCCCGGCGGCAGCTCGCGGGGGATGAGCCTGCCCTGCTCGGCGTGCATCGACGACAGCCGCCGCAGCCGGTGGGCGATCTGCCAGACCTCCTCGGGCAGCGACACCTGGTTCTCCGCCGAGTCGATCAGCCCGGCCTTGTGCACCTTGGAGTTCAGCACGGCCGTGGCCGCGTCCTGGGCGCGGCGCAGCAGCACCTGGCAGGGACGGTCGAGGTCCTCGGGCAGGACGTAGTGGTCGGCGTGGGTGGTGGCGAGTCGTAGTCGTCGTTTGACGACCCGGTGGGAGCTGTCCAACGCCATCCACCGGATCAGGGCGATCAGCCCCATGCCGAGCCCGGCCACGAAGACGACCTCAAGGCTGCTGGTCACGATCAGGACCATCACCAGCAGGGCCGGAAGCGCGAAGAGCAGGGCGGGGCTGAAACTGGGATCCATCCGCCTGCCGGAACGGGCCATATGAAGGATGTGCGGGCTCGACCGCAACTCGACCGAGACGTCCGGGGGCAGCGATGGATCGATCACCAGCCGGGGAGGCAGCGCGCGTGGATCCATACGTTCATGCTGCGTTATGAACAAGGAATCCGCTCATGATTGGCCGACATATAAGGTCGAAGTAATGGATGAGATGACAAGATGGATCGATCTGGAAGGCGCCGTCAACGTACGTGACCTGGGCGAACTTCCCACCCGTGACGGCGGGCTCACCCGCCGCGGCCGGATCTTCCGAGCCGACAACCTGCAGGGCCTCACCCCCGCGGACGTGTCGCTCCTGGTGGGCGAGCTGAACCTGCGCCACGTCGTGGACCTGCGCTCGACCGCCGAGGTCAACCTGGAGGGCCCCGGCCCGCTCACCCGGGTGCCGGAGGTGACCCACCACCATCTGACGCTGTTCGCCGAGGGCGGCAGGCACACCGACGTCGAGGCCGACTCCATCGACGGCGACCGCGTGCTGCCCTGGCAGGAACGGGACGTCGACGAGGAGCTGCGCGTGACCGGCTTCTACTTCGGCTACCTGCGCGACCGTCCGGACGCCGTCGTGGCGGCCCTGCGCGCCATGGCCCTCGACGACGGCGCCGCGCTGGTGCACTGCGCGGCGGGCAAGGACCGCACCGGCGTGCTGTCGGCGCTGGCGCTGGAGGTCGCCGGGGCCACCCGCGAGGCCATCGTGCGGGACTACGTGGCCACGGGCGAGCGCCTGGAGCTGATACTCAAGCGCCTGCGCGCCAGCGACACCTACCGGGACGACCTCGACTCCCGCCCGGCGGACGACCACAGGCCCCGGGCCCGCTACATCGAGCAGTTCCTCAAGGTGCTGGACGACCGCTTCGACGGCCCGATGGGCTGGCTGCGCGGCCACGGCTGGACCGACGCCGACGACGCGGCCCTGCGCGCCCGCCTGCGCGACTGATGGGCACGATCGGCTCAGGTTTCAGCCCAGGTGGACGACCATGCGCCGGGCGGCCGACAGGTGGGCGGCCTCGATGACGGCCAGCGTGTCGATCGAGCCGCGCGGGTCGACCGGCGGCGGCGCGCCCTCGCGCAGGGCGCGCTCCACCCCGCGGTAGAAGTCCAGGTACGCGCCCGGCTCGGTGGGAACGGGCCGGGCGTCGTCGTCGGTGCCGAGCAGGCCCCAGCGGCTCTCCTCGTCGGCGCCGAACCCGGGGGAGTCGGGGGTCAGGCCCGCCCGCAGGCGCTCCTCCTGCACGTCCATGCCGTGCTTGACGTACGCGCCCGCCGAGCCCAGCACCCGCAGCCGCGGCCCGAGCCGGGCCGCCACCGAGCTGGCCCACAGGTGGGAACGCACCCCGCCCGCGTGCCGCAGCGCGATGAACGTGTCGTCGTCGGAGGCCACGCCGGGCCGCCGCACGTCGCTCTCGCAGTAGACCTCGTGCGCCGGGCCGAACAGCTGCAACGCCTGGTCGACCAGGTGGCTGCCCAGGTCGTAGAGCAGGCCGCCGATCTCCTCCGCGCCGCCGGTCTCCCGCCAGCCGCCCTTGGGCACCGGCCGCCAGCGCTCGAACCTCGACTCGAAGCGCAGCACGTCGCCGAGCCGCCCCTCGGCGATCAGCCGCCGCACGGTGCGGAAGTCGCCGTCCCAGCGCCGGTTCTGGAACACCGTCAGCATGACGCCGGCCTGCTCGGCCAGCCGGACCAGCTCGCGGGCCTCCTCGGCGGTGCGGGCGACCGGTTTGTCCACGACGACGGGCAGGCCCTCGGCGAGCGCGGCGGCGGCCATGCTCACGTGCGTGCGGTTGGGGGAGGCGACCACCACGAGGTCGCTGTGCTCCCACAGCTCACGCACGTCCGGCACGCCGGCCGCGCCGTACCGGTGGGCCACCTCGGCCTGCCGCTCCGGATTGCGCGTGACGACCGCCGACAGCCGCAGGCCCGGAGTGGCATGGACGAGCGGGGCGTGGAAGTACGCGCCCGCGGTGCCGTATCCGATCAGGCCGACCCGGATCTCGCTCATCCGCCCAGGCTAGCCGGTACGGCCCGGGCCGCCCGTCACTCGTCGTCGCGTTCGGCCAGGAAACGTTCGAACTGGGCGGCCAGCTCGTCGCCCGTGGGCATCGGGGTCGTCTCGGCCATCAGGTTCTGCCGCTCCGTGCCGCCCGCGAACGCGTCGTACTGCTGCTCCAGCCCGCTGATGGCGGTCGACAGCTCCGAGGACGCCTGGATCTGCTCCTCGATCTCCGCCGTCGTACGGTGGGCCGCGTCGCGCAGCGCCTCCATCGGGAACACCAGGCCGGTGCCCCGCGTCACCGCCTCCAGCCCGGTCACCGCCGCCGTCGGGTACTCCGCCTGCGACAGGTAGTGCGGCACGTGCACCGCGTACCCGACCGCGTCGTGCCCCTGCGCGCCCAGCCGCAGTTCCAGCAGCGCGGCCGCGCTCCCCGGAACCTGGACCCGGCCGAAGGCGCTGGTCTGGGAGTTGATCAGCTCGGGCCGGCTGGCGTGCATGGTGATGCCCAGCGGACGCGTGTGCGGCACCGCCATCGGGATGCCGTGCAGCGTGACGATCTTGCTCACCTTCAGCCGTTCCAGCAGCTCTCCCACCGCGCGGGTGAACAGCTCCCATTCCCGGTCCGGCTCCGGGCCGCTCATCAACAGGAACGGCGTGCCCGTGGCGTCATGGGCGACATGGACGGCGAGCTCGGGGCTCTCACACTCGACCCAGCGGTCGGTGTCGAAGGTCATGATGGGCCGCCGGGACCGGTAGTCGAGCAACCGGTCCACGTCGAACGTCGCCACGACCCGGTGCTCCAGCTCGGCCAGCAGGTGGCCCAGCGCGAGGCGTCCGGCGCCGCCCGCGTCGACGAAACCGTCGAAGTGGTACAGCAACACCGGATCAGTCAGCTCGGGCGCGTCGTCTGCGAGCCTGTAGAGATCCTTCGGGTCGAACACGGTTGGACAGCCTTTCCCTAGGTACTCTTCCCCAGAACCTATGGCGAGTCGGATCGATTCCGCGCAAGGCACCCTATCGAGGCACAATCCGGCATCCGGTCGGAGGCGGGGGTCCGCCCTGGCCGACGCGGCGGCTCCAGGATGTCGTCCGCCGACTCCGGGGGCTGGCGTTCCGGTCAATCTCGCCATCATCAAAGGTGACATTTTGCTGATGGTGGCGACCGATCATGGTCGCGCGGAACCCGGTGAATGATCGTCGCGTCTGGATCCGGCTTCCGCCGCGCGTGCGGCCGCGCGCGCGGGCCGCTTCCCGGGGGCGGGTTCACGCAGGAGTCGGCCGTGGTCAGAGCGGTGCCGTGGACGGGAGCCGATCAGCGGGACGGCGTCCTGTCGGCATTGGACCCGGCCTCAATGTTGGCAAATGCCCAGTTTATCCACCGGTTCCCTTGGAGGTATCCATAGTGTGAAAAAGGCATTAAAGGGCTCCAAGTTGTCGAGTGTGGCCTTTTGAACAGCCGATCGTCATGCTGAAGGGCGTGGCAACTTCTGCGCATTCCTTCAGTAGGCGACCGCTCCACATCCCTCCGCTCCCATGCCCGTTCCCCAACGAGATCAACGTGCATGCCGCGGAGGTCGACACGGAGAGCCATACGTGGCTGGCCGCCTCCAGCATGCTCAAGGACGCCGACACCATCGAGCACTTCCGGCGTTCCAAGATCGGCCTGCTCGCCGCCCGCACCAACCCCGAGGTGCCGCGCGACAGCCTCCGGCTGATCAACGACTGGTACAACTGGCTCTTCGCGTTCGACGACGCCTTCTGCGAGGGAGAGCTGATGGGGCACCGGGCCTCCGCGCTCGCCCGCGCCCTGCCGCCGCTCCTGGAGATCCTGGACGACCGCAGGAAGCCCGACGACGACGACCCCTTCGGGCTCGCCCTCAACGAACTCCTCCACCGCATCGTCTCCACCTCCACCCCGGCGCAGGTGGACCGGTGGCGCATCACGGTCAAGGAGTACCTGTTCGCCCAGATCTGGGAGGCGGCCAACCGGGAGGCCGACCTGATCCCCACCCCGCAGGACTACATCCTGATGCGCCGCATCACCGGAGCCACCTACACCTGCTTCGCCCTCATCGACGCCGGCGGCGGCTACCGCCTCGAAGCCGAGGAGTGGCACCATCCCGACGTGCGGATGTTGTCGGACCTGGCCTGCGACCTCATCGGCTGGGACAACGACCTGCTCTCCTACGCCAAGGAGTGCGACAACGACAAGGCCCGGCACAACCTCGTCACCGTGCTGGCCACCCACCGGAACCTCACCCTCCAGGACGCCCTCCTGGAGGTCTCCGACATGCACAACCAGGCGCTCGCCGCCTTCCTCGACCGGCGCGCGGCGCTGGAGAAGTGGGCCCCGCCGCCCGTCCGCGCGTACGTCCGCGGCCTTGAGCACTGGGTACGCGGGCACATCGAGTTCTCGCTCGGCAGTGCGCGCTACGTGCACGCGTGGCCGGAGGGCACTCGCTGGCCGCAGGCCGTGTGAGGCCCCGGGATCAGTCCTCGGCCGGGGCGTCCAGGTCGCCGAGCGCGAGCGTGGACGCCTCGTCGAGGTCGAGGCGGGCGCCGTTCTCGAAGGCGTTCTTGTAGGCCAGCTCGCCCATCATCGACTTGCAGTCCTCGACGCACGCGTCGTGGTCGTCGGTCAGGAACGGGGCGCCCATCTGCGGCAGGCCGGCCGTCCGCCAGTTCTGCTGCAACGCGCCCAGCAGCTTGGCCGCCGTCGGCGCCTGCTTGAGCGCGATGAGGATGCGCGCGGTCGTCTCCAGCACCAGCAGCGTGCCCAGCGTGTCGTGGAAGTGCCGCTTGATCCGCAGGCCCTCGCGGGCGTTGTGCAGCGCCTCGCCCGGCCTGCCGGTCGCGAGCCTCGTGCGCGACATCGCCCACTGGGCGTACGAGCTGACCCACAGCTCGCCGCGCTCCCGGCACACCTGAAGGCAGTCCTGGAGCAGCGACTCGGCCTCGAACAGCTCGCCCTGCGCCGACAACACCAGCGACAGCTCGACGATCGCGGGCAGCAGGCCCGGGTTGAGCTCCTTGTTGTCGGTGTTGAACTCGATCGCCACGCCCAGCAGCGCGCTGGCCTTCTGCAGGTCGCCCTGGAGCAGCGCGGCCGTGCCCTGCATCTTCGAGGCCAGGATCACCGCCCTGGAGTCGCCCACCCGGACGGCCTCCGTGCTGCACTGCTCGGCCGCCGCCAGCGCGCCCTCGCTGTCACCCTGCGCGCTGCGCACGTAGGACAGCACCCACAGGGCCTTGCAGCGCTCCTTGCTCGGCGAGGGGTTGGCCTCCAGCGCGCGTTCGAGGTAGAGCCGCCCCTCCCGGACGAAACCGCAGCACACCCACATGAACCACAACGACGCCAGCAGCGTGAGCGCCGAGCCGCTGCGCATGGACGAGGACAACGCGTGCTCCAGCGCGACCCGCACGTTGTCGTGCTCCTGACGCATGCGCACGAACCAGTAGATCTGCCGCGGACCCGACCACGCGTCTTCGCTGCGCTGGGCCAGGCTCAGGTAGTACTCCAGGTGGCGCTGCCGCATCTGCTGGGCCTGGCCGAGCTTGTCCAGCCACTCCTCGCCGTACTCGGCCAGCGTGTCGATCAGCTTGTAGCGGACGCCGGAGTGGTGGCTCCTGATCATCAGGATCGACTTCTCCACCAGCCCGGTGACCAGATCGGTGATGTCCTCCGAGGGCAGGCGCCCGTCGGAGCAGACGAACCTGGCCGCGTCGAGCTCGAAGTCGCCGGCGAACACCGACAGCCGCGCCCACAGCAGCCGCTCGGCGGGCTCGCACAGCTCGTGACTCCAGCCGATCGCCGCCCGCAGCGTCGCATGGCGCGGCAGCGCCGTACGGCTCGCGCCGGCCAGCAGGCTGAACCGGTCGGCCAGCAGCCCGAGGATCTGCTCCACCGACAGGGCGCGCAGCCGCACCGCCGCCAGCTCGATCGCCAGCGGGATGCCGTCGAGCCTGCGGCACAGTTCGGCCACCGCGCCGATGTTGTCCTCGTCGAGCTGGAAGTCGGGCACGACCGCCCCGGCCCGCAGCGCGAACAACTGCACCGACTCGTTGGTGAACAGGTTCTCCGTCGGGTCGTCGCCGGGCACCACCAGCGGCGGCACCGGCACCACCTGCTCGTACGGCAGGTGCAGCGACTGCCTGCTCGTGGCCAGCACCTTCAGGTTGGGCGCGGCCTCCAGCAGCTCGTGGACCAGCTCGGCGCAGCCCTGCACGAGGTGTTCGCAGGTGTCGATGATGAGCAGCATGTCGCGTTCGCCGACCCACTCCGACAACGACTCCGACTCCGCCCGCGAGGACTGGTCGGCGATGCCGAGCGCCGAGGCGATCGTGTGCTTGACCATGCCCGCGTCCTGCAGCCGGGCCAGGTCGGCGAACCACACGCCGTCGGGGTACTGCGTGCGAACCTGGTGCGCCAGCCGCAGCACCGTGCGCGACTTGCCCACCCCGCCGATGCCGGTGACGGTCACCAGCCGGGACTCGGCGAGATGCCGCTTGAGGTTGGCGAGTAACCGGGTCCGCCCCACGAAGCTGGTGAGCTCCGCCGGTAGATTGCCTTCTCTCCGCCAGCCTGCAGGGGTGGCCATGCGCAGCCTCACGGGGGATCGGCGACACCTGCCCTGGCATCGTACCGCCGGGCGCGAGGGCTGTCCGTGGAGCCGGGCAGACGACCGGTGTTGGTTTGTACGTCTCGGTAGCATGTTTTCCGTGGACGAATTTCTCCCGGAGCAGACTTCGGACGACACCGATCTCGGCTGGGGCGACTGGCGTGAAGCCGACGCCGACGCCTTCTACCTCGACAACAAGCCTCCGCACTGGGGCTGACCTGGCCGCCCGCGCCGCCCTGTGGCCGGGCGCCCGCCTTGCTGGCTCCCGGCCGTTCCCGAAACGGCCCGCCTGATTCCCCTTTCCGGCCCATCACACTCAGGCCCGCCCTATCCCGGTACGTAACTTTGTATCCCGCCGAATCCCACTCGCCCCATTAGGGCATGTCTCAAAGGATCGTCACCCGGTCGCCGGCCCGAGCCGCACAGGCCCGACCGCGACCTTGGGCTTCTGCCCGGTGCGGGCGCGGACGGCGTCGGCGGCGTGCACGAACACCGGCACGCCGTGCTCGCTGCGCAGGCGTTCGGCGAAACCGAGGTGGTCGGAGTCGCCGTGGGTCAGGACGAGTCCCCGGATGTCGTCCACGGACTTGCCGAGGGAACGGAGTTCGCGCTCCAGATCCCGCCCGTGGCCGGGCAGCCCGGCGTCGATGAGCGTGATGCCCTCGCCGGTGTCGACGAGATGGCAGGCCACGACGTCGTTGCCGAGGCGGGCAGATGGGGAGCGAGTTTCATGGGACCTCCGGCGCCGGGGCGCCGATCGTGGAACGGGTGGATGTCTGGCGCACGCGCCTCGCCTCAGAGCATTCCGTGCGGAACGTGCGCCGCTTCCGGCACCGGCTGCACCACGTCCCAGTGCTCGACGATCTGCCCGCCGGCCAGCCGCCAGATGTCGACGACGGCGACGCCGCGCGGGTCGTCGTCCGTGGTCATGAGGTGGTGGATCACCACGTGATCGTCGTCGGCGATGACCCGCTTGAGGTCGAGCCGGGCACGCGCCACGGGAGCCTCGGCGATGTAGGCGATGAACGCGTCCCGCCCGGACGGGTTGCCCGGGCTGTGCTCGACGAAGTCCTCGCGCAGGAGCGTGCGGAGCACGTCGATGTCCCCGGCCGCGAAGCGGGTGAAGCCGTCGAGGACCAGGTGCTTGTTGCGGGTGGCCGTGCTGCTGTCGTTGATGGGGGACACCGTCGCAGCGCCCGCCCGGAGGTGTCGATTACATGGCATGTAATCGCGCAGGTCAGCAGGGGGCGACGACAATCGCCGGGTGAATCTGGACCGGCCGATCGGTGAGTCGCTGCGCGAGTGGCGGCGCCGCAGGGGGCTCAGCCAGCTCGATCTGGCGCTGCAGGCGGGCGTGTCCGCCAGGCACGTCAGCTTCGTGGAGACGGGACGGACCATCCCCAGCAGCGCGATGGTGCTGCGCCTGGCCGAGCATCTGGGGTCCCGCTGCGGGAACGCAACCGCCTGCTGGTCGCGGCCGGTCACGCGCCCGTCGTCCGCGAACGGCCGCTGGAGGACCCGCACCTGGCCTCGGCGCGGAACGTCACCGCTCGCTTCTTCAGGACGGCGGCCACAGAACCTTCCGCCTGACGCCGTCCGTGCCGGCGCCAAGAGCTTCCGCGACGTCTCAGACTTTTTTCAAAATTCTTCGGAACGCGTGTCGATCCGCCCCCGTCCCGTTCGACGCGTCGATGAAAGGAAGGGGACGGGCACGGACCCGGCCCCCGCGACACGTCTCGAAAGGACGACCGGCGACATGCAGAAGATCACGACCTACCTGTGGTTCGACAACCAGGCCGAAGAGGCGGCCGAGTTCTACACCTCGATCTTCGCCGACTCCCGCATCCTGGAGGTCCAGCGCTACCCCGAGGGCGCCCCCGGGCCTGCCGGGCAGGCCATGGTGGTCTCCTTCGAGCTGGCCGGGCAGCGCTTCCTCGCCCTGAACGGCGGCCCGCAGTTCACCTTCACCGAGGCGATCTCCCTCTACGTCGACTGCGCCTCCCAGGAGGAGGTCGACGACCTGTGGGCCAGGCTCACCGACGGCGGCGAGGAGTCGCAGTGCGGCTGGCTGAAGGACCGGTACGGCCTGTCGTGGCAGATCGTCCCGAGGGCGCTGCAGGAGCTGATGAGCGTGCCGGACCCGGCCGCCGCCCAGCGGGTCATGCAGGCCATGCTGGGCATGCGGAAGATCGAGATCAAGGGCCTGGAGGACGCCGCCAAGGGCGTCAGCTGACCACGTCCTTGCGCCGGAACCTGCGGAAGGCCACGGCGATCAGGATCGCGGCATAGGTGATCGACACCGAGGCGCCCTTGGCCATCCCGCTCCAGTCGAGCTCGGGGGCCAGGGCGTCCAGCCACGCGTTGTTCCAGAACGTCGGCAGGAACTCGCGCAGCGTGCCCAGCGCCTCGACCGCCTGCAGGATGGTGCTCACGATCCACAGGCCCACCGCCCCGCCCACCGCGCCGAGCGGCGAGTCGGTCACCGTGGAGACCAGGAACGCCAGGGCCGCCACCACGAGCTGGCTGACCAGGGCGTAACCGATCACGATGCCGAACCGGGGCAGCACGTCGAGCGCCGGGATCGTCTCGCCGGTGCCGGGTACCTGGATGTCGTGCCAGCCGAACGCGACCGTGCCGGCCAGCAGCGCCATCAGCGGCAGGCAGATCACCGCCGCCGCCGAGAAGCCGAGCGCCACGATCAGCTTCTGGCGCAGCAGGCGGTCGCGGGGGACCGGCGCGGCCAGCAGGTAACGCAACGACGACCAGTTGGCCTCGGCGGCCACCGTGTCGCCGCAGAACAGGGCGACCGCCACCACCAGCAGGAAACTCGCCGACACCGACAGGGCGAACGCGGCGAAGTTCAGGCCGCTCGCGGTGGCCAGGTCGCTGATCCGCACCGACGACTGCCCCTGGTTGCCGGACTGCGGCCCGAACTGGAACGCGATCACCAGCACCCACGGCAACGCCAGCAGCAGCCCGAACATGACCAGCGTCCGCCGCCGCTTGAACTGCCTGACGATCTCCACGCGCAGCGGCAGCGTGCGGCGCGGCGCGTAGCCGGGCGCGGCGGTCATGATCTGTCTCCGATGAGGTCGAGGAACACGTCTTCCAGGCGCGGACCGCCGTGCCCGTTGCCGTTGCCCGCCGCCGAGCTCAGCAGCCGCGACACGGGCCCGGTGGAGACCAGCCGGCCGCGGTGCATGACGACCACGTGGCTGCAGGTCTGCTCCACCTCCGCCAGCATGTGGCTGGAGACGATGACGGTACGGCCGTCGCGCGCGTAGCGCTTGAGCACCTCGCGCATCTCCCGGATCTGGGGCGGGTCGAGACCGTTGGTGGGCTCGTCGAGCACCAGCAGGTCGGGCAGGCCGAGCATGGCCTGGGCGATGGCCAGCCGCTGGCGCATGCCCTGGGAGTAGGTGCGCACCGCGCGGTCGAGCGCCTTGCCCAGGCCCGCGATCTCCAGCGCCTCCTCGAAGTGGGCGTCGGCGGCGGGGCGGCCGGTGGCGGCCCAGTAGAGCTCGATGTTGTCGCGGCCGGACAGGTGGGGCAGGAAGCCGGGGCCCTCCACGAACGAGCCCAGCCTGGACAACACGGGCGCACCGGGGGTGACGGGGTCGCCGAAGATCCGGATCTCGCCGGAGTCGGGGCGGATCAGGCCCATCATCATCCGCATCGTGGTCGTCTTGCCGGCGCCGTTGGGGCCGAGGAGGCCGAGAACCTGGCCCTGCTCGACCCGGAACGACAGCCCGTCGACGGCCCGCTCGCCGTTGCGGTACGCCTTGGTCAGCCCGACGATCTCCAACGGCACCTCACGCCCGCCGTCACCGCCCGGCGCCTCACGCCCATCGTCACCGCCCGGCGACTCTCGCCCACCGTCACCGCCCGGCGACTCCGACGCCCGGTCGCCGTTCGGGCTCACGCCGGCCTTCGCAGCCGAGCCGCGGCCCGAGGGACGGCCGGTGGCCAGGAGGACGGCGGCGGCGAGTACGGCGGCCAGCGGCATCGCCCACACCCACCAGGCCACCCCGGTCGGCGGCGCGGCGAGCGTGCGGACCGTGGGGACGGCCAGCGCGGGCGAGGCCAGGGAGACGCCGAACGCGGCGGGCTCGGCCGGGGTCGCGAACCCCATGTCCGTCGTGGTCACGACCAGCCGCAGCCGGTGGCCCACGGCGAACCGGTGGTCGACGGCCGGCAGGGTGACCGTGGCCTCGGCCGAGCCGGCCCCCTCGGGGATCGTGACCCGGAACGGCGCCACCAGCCCCGCCGGCAGCGCGGGCGGCTGGACGGCGTCGGCGACGTCGTAGAGCTTGGCGAACAGGGTCGCCTGGCCCTTGCCCGACACCTTGACCTTGACCGTGGGGCTGCCGGTGAGCTGGAGCGGGGCGGTGAGCGGCGGCGACTCGAACGCCGCGCTCTGGCCGGGCATGTCGATGGACACGCCCGCGCCGCCGCCCTGGCCGCTCAGCAGCCCCCCGACGCCGGGAACGGTCGAGATCGAGGCGGGGGCGCCGCCGGGCGGGTTGACGACGTTCTGCTCGGGGCCGGCGAGCTGCACCGTGGCGGTGTCGGTGCCGGCCAGGCCGGGGTAGGCGGCGGCCTCGGGGTGGAGCCTGATGCGCTGGCGGGTGCCGGGGTCGCGGCCGCCGTCGCGGGTGACGGTGAACGCGCTCACCGCGGGCGCGGCCTCGCGCTTGAGGTGGCGGGCGAACCAGGCCGAGGACTGGTCGTGGAGCCAGTCGGCCTCGCCGTTGCCGCCGTCGTGCCCGCCGTCGAACCAGGCCATGCTCACCGGCGTGCCGGCGGCGGCGATGGCCCGGGCGTTGGCGTCGGCGTGGGCGAGCGGGAACAGGGAGTCGCGCTGGCCCTGGAGCAGCAGGGTGGGCGCCTTGATCCGGCCGGCCACGGTGACCGGGCTGGATCTGCGCAGCAGCGCGACGGCCTCGGGCGTCGCCCGGCCGTCTTCGGCGACCTGCTGGTAGATGGCGCAGATCGCCGGCAGGAAGCGGCCGCACCTGGCCTGCTCGACGGTCAGCGGGGCGGCGGCCTCGCGGCGGGACTGGGCGGCGAAGGTGTCGAGGGAGACGCCCTGGCCGAAGAAGATGCCCGCCCACATGCGCTTGAAGACGCCGTCGGCCACGCCCTGCCCGATCGCGGCCTGCGGGCCCGTGGCGGACCCGGCGGCGTTGGGGAAGAGGGCGTCGGCCAGGTCGGCCCAGGTGATCTGCGGGACGATGGCGTCGACGCGCTGGTCGTAGGCGGCGGCCATCAGGGCGATGGCCCCGCCGTACGAGCCGCCCGTGATGCCCACGCGCGGGTCGCCGGCGGCGTCGAGCTCCACCTCGGGCCGCCTGGCCAGCCAGTCGACGAGCTGCTTGACGTCTTTGACCTCGTAGTCGGGCGAGTTGAGCGCGATCTCGCCCGTGGAGCGGCCGAAGCCGCGCGCGGACCAGGTCAGCACGGCGTAGCCGTCCTGGGCCAGGCGGGCGGCCTGCTGGCGGACGCTCTGCTTGCTGCCGCCGAACCCGTGGGCGACCAGCACGGCGGGCGCCTTCCCGCCGCCGGCGGGCGGGAAGAACGTGGCGTCGAGCTCCACCCGCTGGTCGTCGGCGGGCCCGTCGAGGACCGTGATCCGCTGGTCCTGACCGCGCGCCTCCGCGGTGGACGGCCACACCAGCCACGTCGTCACCCCGATGACGGCGAGCACCGCGACCAGCGCGGCCACACGTTTCATGGCGGTGAGCCTACTTTCCGCACCTGAGAGATCCCTGAGACGGCCCTCAGCCGAGGATCGCGTAGACGGTCGAGGCGTGCGCGGCCGGGTCGCCGTCGCCGTCGGGCGTCAGCGTGACCTCCGAGAAGGCCAGCGAGCGCCCCAGCTTGGTGACGCGCACGTCGAGCAGCACGTCGCGGCCCACCACCGGCCGCTGGAACGTGGTCGACTGCTGCACGGTGGTCATCGGCACGAACCCGCCCCTGGCGGAGGAGATCGCGACGACGGTGGCGGTGTCGGCGGCGGCCATCATCGCCTGGCCGCACAACCCGCCGCCTTCCCTGGCCAGAGAGTCGGACCAGGGGAGCCGGACGACGGCGTGGCGCTCGCCCACCTCCTCCACCCGCAGCCCGAGCTCCTGGATCCAGGGAGCGAAGTATTGCCGGAGAATCGCCTGTGCGTCTTCTGGAGTCACGCGCTCATCATGCACGCTGTAGGGCATGGCGGAGGAGCGGAGCGAGCGTCCTGTGGATAACGCGAGGCAGGGGGAGGAGCGTGACCTGGCCGAGGTGTTCCTGCCGTCCACCTACGCGGCGGACGTCCCCTACGACCTGTACGCCCGGCTCCGCCGGGAGAGCCCGGTCTGCTGGATCCCCGAGCCGGCCGTGGGCCCCTGGCGCGAGGGGCCCGGCTACTGGGGCGTGTTCCGGCACGCCGACGTCAAACGGGTGCTGCGCAGCCCCGACGACTTCTCCTCCCACCTCGGCGCCACCCAGATCCGCGACCCCGACACCCCTGCCGACCTGGAGTTCGTCCGGTCGATGATGCTCAACATGGACCCGCCCGAGCACTCCAGGCTGCGCCGGATCGTGGCGGCCGCCTTCACGCCGCGCGCGGTCCGCGCCCTGGAACGCACGATCAAGGACCGGGTGGCCGCGCTGCTCGCGCCCGGTGAATGCGACTTCGTCGAGGTGGCCGCCGACCTGCCGGTCTGGACGCTGGCCCACGTGATGGGCGTGCCCGAGCAGGACAGGCGGCTGCTGTACGACTGGGCCTCCCGCGTCATCGGCTACCAGGACGACGACTACGCCGGCCTGTCCACGGCCGAGGTCGAGTCCCTGACCCCCGTGGGCCGACTGGCGGTCGCCGCCCGTCCCGAGCTCGAACCGGGCATGAACCCCAGGTCCAGGGCCGCGCTGACGGACATGTTCGCCTATGCCCACGCCCTGGCCGACACCCCGCACGAGTCCGTCATGTCTGCCATGAGGAAGGGCGGCCTGACCGGGGCCGAGTTCGAGAACATGTTCTTCCTGTTCGCCGTCGCCGGGAACGAGACCCTGCGCAACGGCATCCCCGGCGGCCTGCTCAGCCTGCTGCGCCACCCCGCCGAGCTGGCCCGCCTGCGGGCCGACCCGGCGTTGCTGGAGTCCGCGGTCGAGGAGATGCTGCGCCACTGGCCCCCGGTGATGGACTTCCGGCGCACGGCCACCCGCGACCTGACGCTCGGCGGCCGGCGCATCCAGGCGGGGGAGAAGGTGGTCGTCTACCACGCCTCGGCCAACCGCGACCCGGCCGTCTTCGCCGACCCCGACCGCTTCGACGTCGCCCGCACTCCCAACGACCACATGAGCTTCGGGTTCGGCCCGCACTTCTGCCTCGGCGCCCACCTTGCCCGCGTCCAGCTCCGGGCGGTCTTCGCCGAGCTGCTCGCCTGGGACGTCGAACTTGCCGGCCCCCCGGTACGCCTCACCTCCAACTTCCAGAACGGCCTCAAACACCTCCCGGTACGCCTGACCCGCCGCCCGGCCTGAAGGCCGCCGCCCATCCAGACAAATGGGACATCTGAGACCGATGGGCCGGATGACCGTAAGATTTGCGCCGTGAAGTCACCAGCATCGTTCAAGAAGGCCGCAGCATGGGCCTTGCCGTACTGGACCAGAGGCCAGGCGGGGCGCGAGACGCCGCAAGACCTGTTCCGGGTGCTCTACTTCGGATGGCTGGTGGCGCTCACGCTCAAGCTCCTCGGCTCGGCCTGGGACGTCTCGTGGCACTTCAAATGGCTGCGCGACGACCTCGCCCCGCCCCACCTGCTCAACTCCGCCGGCACCGCCCTCGTCGTCGTGCTGACCGTCGTCCACGGCTACACCGGCTACGGCGTCGACAAGGCGGCGCTGCGACTCATCCAGTGGGGAACCGGGATCTTCCTCGTCGCGGTGCCGCTCGACCTGATCAACCACCGCGTCAACGGGCTCGACATCACCTCGTGGAGCCCGTCGCACATCATGCTCTACGTTGGAACGTTCTTCATGATCATGGGCGTGATCAGGGGCTGGTTCATGGGCGCGCCCCCCGGCCGGGAGCGCACGGTCGTGCTGGGCGCCTTCCTCGCGTTCTTCCTGGAGAACGTGCACTTCCCCGAGCAGCACCAGGAGTACGGCATCCTGTCGCTCGGCGCCTGGGACAACCAGGCCACCTACGCCGAGCCGATCCTGCTGCGCTTCGCCGCCGACCAGATGGGCCGTCCGGTCGACCGGATCATGATGGCCGGCTTCACCCTGCCGGTGCCCGACTACCTCTACCCGGTCTACGCCGTCGTCGGCGGGCTGTCGGTGCTGGTCGCGGCCAGGCTGCTGATCGGCAGGTTCGGCGCGGCGACGCTGGTGGCCGGCGCGTACGTCGGGTTCCGCACGCTGATCTGGCCGCTGCTCACCTTCGGCGGCTTCCCGCCGTCGGCGGTGCCGTTCTTCTTCGTGGCGGCCGGCCTGCTGGTGGACCTGGCGTTCCTGGTGCGCGTCCCGGCCGTGCGCGCCGTCGTGGGGGCGGCCGTGGTGACCGCCGGCGCCTACGGCGCGCTGGTCGCGCAGAACGCGGCCCTGGGCCCGGTCTACGGCGCGATCAAGGGCCAGACCGGCCTGTACGGAGCCCCGCCCCTGGTCACGTCGTCGGCCCTGTGGGCCGGGCTCGGCCTGATGGTCGCCTGGCTGGCCGCCGAATGGCTCGCCGGGCGGCGCGACCGGCGAGCTCAGCCGATCGAGGCCCGGGTGATCGCGACCGCCACCCCGTAGGCCAGCCCCATCACGCCCACCTCGGCCGCCGTCCAGCTCACCAGGGCGGTGGCCCCGCCGCGGCGGATCACCGGCAGCAGGCGGAAGCGGATGTGGGCCGCCAGCGGCACCAGCAGCGCCACCAGCGCCGTCTTGATCACCACGAGCACGCCGTAGTGGCTGGTCAGGATCGCGCCGGGCAGCTCGACGCCGGGCGTGAGGGCCATCGTGCCGAGCCCCGTGACCAGCCCGGACAGCGAGACCAGGAGCAGGCAGACGGTGGCCATCCTGGAGAACTTCGGCAGCGCCACGGCCAGCAGCCCCCGGTGGGGGGCGACGAACACGGCCGTGGCGGCCAGGCCGCCCGCCCAGGCAGCCGCGCCCATCACGTGGATCTCCATCGAGATCATGATGGGGTCGTGCCAGACGGAGTTGACCGCGTGCCCGGTGACCGGGATGGGCAGCAGCCCGAACAGCGCCACGATGATCCGCAGCTCCGCGGGCACCTTCTCGCCGAACCTGACCGCCATCAGCCCGATGCCCGCCGCCGCCAGCGCGCACGCCGCGCTGAACAGCAGCCCCTGCCCGGTGCCGACCTCCTCGACGTAGGAGGCGATCAGGCCGAACGTGGGCACCCGGCCCGGATTGAGCTCGGCCGTCTGGAACACGATGGTGAGCAGCGCGCAGATCGCCCACGCCCAGGCCGCCAGCACGGCGAGCGGACGCACCCGGCGCAGCACCGGCTCGGTGGCGTCGGGGTCGTCGAAGCCGAGCAGCTTGGGCACCAGGCTCAGGCCGACCACGGCGACGGCGGCCAGGTCGAGCAGCACCCGGACGACCGGCAGGCCGTAGGCCACGACCGGCCCCGGCATGGGGATGCCCGGCACGGACTCCTGCGCGGTGAACGTGGACGCCGCCACGGCGGCCACGATCCCGCACACGACGAAGGCGCCGGCGACGAGCCGCCCGCCCACCACCTGCTGCCCGGAACGGGAGGAGACGGTCGCGGTCACGCCCGCGTCCCCTCCGACTCCGGCTCCGACTCCGATGCCGATTCCGGCTTCGGCTCCGGCTCCGCAGAGGCGGGCTCGGGGGCCGGGGCGGCGCGGCGGAGGGCGACGGCGGTGCCCGCGGCCAGCAGCAGCAGCGCGGCCACGATCCACACGACCGCCATGCCGGCCCCGCCGTTGGCCGCCGCCTCGGCCGCCTCGGCGCTGTCGCCCTGCTCGGCCTGCCCGGCCGAGACGCCGGTGGCGGAGGCGGCCATGGTGAAGCTGATCTTCCCGGTCACCGGATGGCCGTCGGAGGACAGGATCCGGTAGCCCACCACGTACGAGCCGCCCGCGGGCAGCGGCCTGACCTTGACGGAGACCCGCTCGGCGGCCACCTCCGCCGCGCCGTCGGTCCACGAGGAGCCGTCCGCCCCCGTCACGCCCACCTGCGCGTAGCCCTGGCGCACCGCCTGGTCGAACACCAGCGTCACCCGCGCGGGCGAGGCGGACAGCGTGGCGCCGTCCTTCGGATCGCTGCCGACCAGCACGTTGTGCGCCTGCGCGGGAAGGGCGAACCCGACCGCGGCGCACGCGAGCAACAGGACCGTGAGTAGCCGCCTCACCGATCAAAACCTTCCATCGAACGAGTCTCGAACCCGTATATGGTCCCACCCATGACGGACCTCTTCGGCGGCGCGGCGCCCTACTACGCCAAGTACCGGCCCGGGCACGGCGATCCGGCCATCGACCGGCTGGCCCGCGCGTTCGGCCCGGACGGCGTCGTGCTCGACCTCGGCTGCGGCCCGGGGACGATCGCGATCCCGCTGGCCGGGCGGGTGCGCGAGGTGCTGGCCGTGGACCCCGACGAGGAGATGCTGGCCGAGGGGCGGCGGCTGGCGGCGGGCGTCCCCGGCGTCCGCTGGCTGCGCGGCGACTCGACGACGCTGCGGGAGCTGCCGCCGTTCGGTCACGTGGTGATGGGCCGGTCGTTCCACTGGATGGACCGCCGCGCGGTGCTGGCCGACCTCGACGCGCTGCTGCCGCCCGGCGGCGTCGTCGCCCTCGTCGGCCCCACCCGCGACCCCGCCGAGGAGCCGTGGGAGCCGGTCATGCGCCGGGTGCGCGAGGAGTTCGGGGTGAACACCTGGACGGCCGCCGGCTCCTTCCAGCAGACCGGCGAGCACCACCACGACGTGCTGGCCGCCTCGCCCTTCGCCGACCTGGAGTCGAGCCGGTACGAGCACCGCCTCGCCTACGACCTCGACGCCGTGCTCGGCCTGCAGCTCTCCTACTCCTACACGGCCCCGGCCAGGCTCGGCGACCGTCTGCCCGCGTTCGTCGAGGCGGCCAGGGCCGCCCTGCTGGCCGCCGAGCCGTCGGGCCGCTGGGAGCTGACGACGACCACCGAGGTCCTCATCGCCCGTCGCCCCGCCTGACCGGTCCGGTGGCCCGGACGGCCGGGCCTCAGCGCCGGGCGAGCCGCCGGACCGCGAAGCCCGCCACCCGCACCGCCGCCGACGGCCACAGCCGGGCGGCGCGCCAGGCGATCCGGCCCGAGGCCGGCGCCACGATCAGCGCCTTGTTCCTGGCCACCCCGCGCAGGATGTCCCCGGCCAGCGCGTCGACGGGATAGAGCCGCCCCTGCGCCCGCACCGCCGCGCGCCTGGCATGGGCGGCGATCTCGTTCTGCGGCAGCCCCGGGTTGGCGTGGTCGAGCAGCGGCGTGTCGATGAACCCCGGGCAGACCACGCTCACCCGCACCCCGTACGCGGCCGCCTCGGCCCGCAGCGCCAGCGAGAGCCCGACCACGGCGTGCTTGCTCGTCGTGTACGGCAGCATCAGCGGCGCGGGCACCAGCCCGGCCAGCGAGGCGGTGTTGACGATGTGCCCGAAGCCCTGGTCCACCATGATCGGATAGGCCGCGTGCACGCCGTGGACGACGCCGCGCAGGTTCACGTCGATCGTCCGGTTCCAGTGGTCGAGCGTCAGCTCGCGGGTGCGGCCGCCGACCGCGATGCCGGCGTTGTTGAACAGGAAGTCGAGCCGCCCGCGTTCGGCCTTCACCCGGGTGACCAGCGCGGCCACGGCCTCGGCGTCGGTGACGTCGAGCCGGGCGAACTCCAGCCCGGAGTCGGCGGCGGCCTGCTTGCCCGCCCGCTCGTCGACGTCGGCGATCACCACCGTCACGCCCCTGCGCCGCAGCTCCCGCGCCACCGCGAGGCCGATCCCGGAGGCGCCCCCGGTCACCACCGCGACCTTCACCGGCCCGGCTCCGCCCATATCCCCATGGCCTGCCAGACCTTCCTGCTGACGACGTTGACGAGCCCGATCTCGGCGCACAGCTCGCGGGTGCGGCCGACCGAGTCGCGGATCTCCCGCCGGGCGGCCGGGTTGTCACGGTAGATCTCGGCCACGACCTGCGGCGGGACGCGGAAGTGCCTGATCAGCGGGCCGGGCGGCGCCAGCATGATGCGGGCCATCACGCCGAGCACGACCGGCGAGATCACGCTCAGCAACATCCGCCGGTGGCGGGGCATGCGCGGCACCCGGTCGCGGAGGTAGTGGCGGGCGAAGGAGATGTGCCTGGCCTCCTCCGCGATGTGGATGCGCATGATCGTCTCTTCCAGCGGATGGTGGGCCCGGCCGTCCTTCAGCACCTTACGCTGCACGTGGTCGATCGGGTCCTCGCCACCCAGGACGAAGACGAAGAACAGCTCGGTGGAGATCAGCGGGATCCAGGGCGCGATCTGGGCGACCAGGGACAGCGGCCGCGGCATGCCGCGTATCGGGAGCTTCGTGCGGTTCACGAACTCCTGGAACATCATCCCGTGATGTCCCTCTTCGATGGTCTCGTGGTAGACGTACCGGAACTCGGGGGAGCCGTTCGGCAGGCGGTAGGCGTAGTTGAGCAGGCCGCGCTTGAGCAGGTTCTCGAACTGCAGGCCGATCTTCATGGCGGTGGCGACCCGCCACAGGCCGATCCTGGCGCGGACCTCGGGGGAGCGGCTGCGGTACCACGGGTGGCCGCCCAGCTTGTCGACCTCGGGCAGTTCCCAGCGCGGGTCGGCCTGGTCCACGCGGAACTCCGGGGCGTCCCACGGGATGTCGCGGTAGGGCTCCCAGTGTCTGTCGACCGACGCCTTCGACAGGCGTTCGACGACCGCCTCGTAGGCGGCGCGGTCGGCGATCCTCTCGTCGTTCTCCCGGGCGGCGGCAGAGCTCGGTGCGGATGTCATCGCGGGTGCTCCTCTCCTCGCCCTTGTAATTGTACGAAGGATCCAATAGGCGTGGAAGAGGGACCCGGGTCACAGGTTCTCGACGGGCAGCCCCAGCTCTCCGGCGACCGCCGTACGCAGCAGGACGGCGGCCCGGCGGCGCGAGAGCACATGGGGATGCACGTGCGTCTGGACCGCCAGGCCGTCGATGAGCGCGAAGATCCGCCAGGCCGCCTCCTCCGGATCGCCGCAGGCGAACGCGCCGGAGCGCACGCCGTCCTCGATGATCGAGCGCAGCAGCGAACGGCTGCGCGCGTCGATCCGGCGGGAGATCTCCGCCAGCTCCGGACTGCGCATCGCCTCGGCCCAGGCGTCGATCCACAGCCGCCACTCGTCCGAGGGGATCGCCGGCGAGCAGCGCCGCAGCAGGGCGCGCAGCCGTTCGAGCGGGCCGGCGGGGGACTCCTCGATGTCGGACAGCGCGTCCAGATGCAGCCTGGCCGCGTAGCCGAACGCCTGCGCGAACAGCCTGTCCTTGGTGTCGAAGTGGTAGAAGAGCAACGCCTGGCTGACGCCCGCCGCGCGGGCGATGTCGAGGGTCCGGGTGTGACCGAACCCCTGCTCGGCGATCACTTCGCAGGCCGTCTTGAGGAGGTCTTCGCGCCTTAATCGGCTGAAAGTGGGTGTCACAGCGAGTAACTCTAACTACTGATCAACGGTATTTGTAGGACAAACCGGGCGCCGCGTTCGGAGGGCTCGATGGTGAGCCTGCCCTCGTGGGCCTCGGCGATCTCGCGGGCGATGGGCAGGCCGAGCCCGGTGCCGCCGGCGTCGCGGCGGCGGGAGTCGGCCAGCCGGGTGAACCGCCGGAAGACGGCTTCGCGCTGGTCGGGGGCGATGCCGGCGCCGTCGTCGAGCACCTCCAGCACCGCCCGTCCCTCGTGTTCACCCACAGTCACAGTGATCATGGTATCGGCGTGCCTCTCGGCGTTGTCGAGCAGGTTCGCCAGCAGGCGGGACAGTCGCAGCGCGTCGCCCTCGACGACCACGCCCGAGCGCAGCCGCGTCTCCACCGGCTTGCGCTCCGGACGGCGGAGCAGCTCCTCGCGCACCAGCCTGGCCAGGTCCACCGGCTCGCGCCGGCCGGGCGCGCCCGCCTCCAGCCGGGCCAGGGTCAGCAGGTCGCCGACGATATTCTGCAGGCGGTCGAGGCCCTCGATCACGCGCCGGCCGGTCCGGGGCCAGTCGGTCTCCTCGGGGGCGAGCATCGCCTCCTCGACCTGCGTGCGCATCGCCGCGATCGGGCTGCGCAGGTCGTGGGAGGCGTCGGAGGCGAACCTGCGCTGCTGCTCCACCGCGCGTTCGAGCCGATCGAGGGTCTCGTTCACGGTACGGGCGAGGTCGTCGAGCTCGTCCCGGCGCCGTCCCCTGGGCACCCGGCGGCCGAGGTCGGTGGCGGTGATCTCGGCCAGTTCGTTCCTGATCGCCGAGACCGGGGTCAGCGCGTTGCGCGCGGTCAGCCAGGCCACGCAGGCGGTGACGGCGGCCAGCAGCAGCACGCCGAGGCCGGTGACCGGCAGGTACAAGGGGCTGATGTACCAGGGGAGCGCGGGGGTGTAGGCGTAGATCATCCAAGGTCTGCCGCCGACGTGCGCCCGGAAGCCGACGGTGATCAGGCAGTTCACGCCGGACACCCGGTTCGTGCAGGTCGTGGTGTCGAGGCGGGCGTCGTCGCCGGTGGCGGTGGCGGTGCTGAGCGGCGGCAGCCCCGTCAGGCGGGGGCTGGCCTGCCGGATCCGGCCGTCCGCGTCGACGACCTGGATGAGGTCGGTGCCCTCGGTGACGGCCACGGGCCGCAGGCGGCCGGGGGCGTCCCGCTCGACGACGAAGGCGATGCGGCGCGCGGCCTTGGCGGTCTCCTCGACGAGATAGCCGGTGGCCATCGTGTGCACGAGCGGCGTGACGAGGAGCGCGGTGACGCCGTAACCCGCCAGCGCGCACAGCAGGGCGGCCAGCGTCAGCCGCCGTTGCACGGACCAGCGTCTGAACATGCGCACGCACCCCTCCGACGACCAGATGATCACAGGAGGCGGGAGTGATCCTAATTAGCGGAGTTTCGTCGACAAATGCGGCCGAAAGGTCCTCCAGAGCATTGCTCTATGCGTGCCGCCGCGACCTGACTAGAGTAAGTGAACACTGATGCCAAGGAGTCGATGTGGACCTTGCAGAGTATCGGCGTGCCGCCGCGGAGTGGCTGCGCGACAACGTCCCGGCCGACGATCAGTCAGGGGCCGACGCCCTCGCCCGCGCCAAGGAGTTCATGGCCAGGCTGTACGACGCCGGCTACTCCGGCATCACCTGGCCGCGGGAATGGGGCGGCCAGGGGCTGACGCAGGGCGAGGAGCGCGCCTTCGCCGCCGAGGCGCGTGACTACACCCTCCCCACGTACGTCTTCTCCATCGGGCTCGGCATGACCGGGCCGACCCTGGTGGACCGGGGCACCGACGCGCAGCGCGAGCGGTTCGTCCGGCCGCTGCTGCGCGGCGAGGAGGTCTGGTGCCAGCTGTTCTCCGAGCCGGGCGCCGGCAGCGACGTGGCCAGCCTCCAGACCCGCGCCGTACGCGACGGCGACACCTGGGTCGTCAACGGCCAGAAGGTCTGGACCTCGGTCGCCCACCACGCCGACTGGGGCCTGCTGCTGGCCCGCACCGACGTCGAGGTGCCCAAGCACCGCGGCCTGACCATGTTCGTGGTGGACATGCACCACCCCGGCGTGACGGTCCGGCCGCTCAAGGACATGTCCGGCCGGGCCAACTTCAACGAGATCTTCTTCGACAACGTGACGATCCCCGACGAGCACCGGATCGGCGAGGTGAACGACGGCTGGAGCGTGGCCGTCACCACCCTGCTGCACGAGCGGCTGTCGATCTCGGCGGGCGTCGGCATGGGCGGCCAGAAGGACAACCCGGCCACCTTCGAGGCGCTGCGCGAGACGCTCGACACCAGCGACCCGCTGGTCCGCGACCAGCTCGTCGAGCTGCACATCCGCAGCCGCGCCCTGGCCCTGTTCAACCAGCGGCTGGCCCAGGAGACCAGGGCGGGCATCTTCCCCGGCGCCCGCGGCAGCGCCGCCAAGCTGCTGCTGGCCGAGCTGACCCTGTTCCAGGCCGACCTCGCCACCCAGCTCGCCGGCCCCGAGTCCGTGGTCGGCGACCACCCGCTGTCCCGGTCGATCTCGCTGGCCCCCGGCATGGCGCTGGGCGGCGGCACCAACGAGATCATGCGCAACATCGTCGGCGACCGCGTGCTCGGCCTGCCGCCGGAGCCGCGGGTGGACAAGACCGTGCCGTTCAAGGACCTGAAGGTGGGGACGCAGGGGTGAAGCTCGTACTCAGCCAGGAACAGCAGCAGCTCCGCGAGGCCGTGCGCGACTTCCTGCGCGCCGCCTCGCCGCTGCGCAAGGCCCGCGAGGGCTACGACCCCCAGGTGTACGCCCGGCTCAACGGCGAGCTCGGCCTGTCCGGCCTGGTCGTCCCCGAGGAGCACGGCGGCGCCGGGGCCGGGCTCGCCGACCTCGCGGTGGCCCTGGAGGAGACCGGCGCCGCGCTGCTGCCCGGCCCCTTCCTCGCCACCCAGTTCGCCGCGCTGGCGCTCACCCAGGTGCCCGACAAGGAGCTGCTGGGCGGCATCGCCGAGGGCCGCGTCGCCGCCACGCTCGTCCAGCCCGAGAGCGACCTCGCCTTCGACGGCACGGCCGTCACCGGCTCCCTGCCCCGGGTGTTGTCCGGCATGGAGGCGGACGTGCTGCTCGCGCCCGCGCCCGGCGACGGCGGCGTGCTGCTGGTGGCCGTCGACCTGGCCGGCCCCGGCGTCACGCGGACCCCGCTGGAGACGCTCGACCTCACGCGCGGCCAGGCCCGGGTGACCCTGGAGCACGCCCCCGCCCGCGTGCTCGGCCGCCCGCCCGCCGGCAGCGGCATCGGCGACCGGCTGTGCGTCGCGCTCGCCGCCGAGCAGCTGGGCGTGCTGCGCGCCTCGCTGGACGCCATCGTCGCCTACGCCAAGATCCGCGTCGCCTTCGGCCGTTACATCGGCTCCTACCAGGGCGTCAAGCACAAGCTCGCCGACATGCACGGCAAGCTCGAACAGGCCGAGTCGATCGTCAGGTACGCCGCCTGGGCCGCCGACGAGTCGCCCGCCGAGCTGCCCGGCGCCGCCGCCCTGGCCCAGGCGTACGTGGGCCGCGCCTGCTTCGAGGTCGCCCGCGACCACCTGCTCCTGCACGGCGGCATAGGTTTCACCTGGGAGCACGACGCGCACCTGTTCTACAAGAGGGCCAAGGCCGACGAGGTGCTGCTCGGCCCGCCCCGCATCCACCGGGCCCGTCTCGCGGAACTCCTGGAGCTGTAGATGGACATCAGCGGCCTTCCCGGCTTCTACGCCATCGCCGCCGCCGACCCCGGCCGCCTGGCCGTGATCGACACCGACGGCACGCGGACCACGTACGGCGAGCTGCTCGCCAGGGTCAACCAGGTCTCCCACGGCCTGCGGGCCCGCGGGCTGGGCAAGGGCGACGTGGTCGCGGGCGTGCTGACCAACGGCGTCGACGCCGTCGTCATGCTCATGGCGACCGGCCAGATCGGGCTCTACTACGTGCCGGTCAACTGGCACCTCACCGAGTCCGAGGTGTCCTACATCCTGGCCGACTGCGACGCCAAGGTCGTGGTCACCGACGCCGCGCACGCCGTGCCGGGCGCCGAGATCGGCACGTCCGGACTGGCCGAGGGGCAGCCCACGGACGCCCCCGACGGACGTACGGCCGGGGCGGTCATGTGGTACACCTCCGGCACCACCGGCTTCCCCAAGGGCGTGCAGCGCGCGCTGCCCGACGCCGAGCCGGAGGCCGTCGTGCCGCTGTACACGTGGTTCCTCGGCGAGGTCGTCGACCTCACGCCGGGCGACGGCGTGCACCTGGTGACCTCGCCCATGTACCACTCGGCGCCCTGCGCGCACACCCAGTTCGCGCTGCACCTGGGGCACACGGTGGTGATCACGCCCAGGTTCGACCCGGTCGACATCCTGGAGCTGATCCAGCGTCACCACGTCACCAACGCCATGATGGTGCCGACCATGTTCCACCGCATGCTCCAGCTCCCCGAGGACGTCCGGGCCAAGTACGACGTGTCGAGCCTGCGCCAGGTCATCCACACGGCCGCGGCCTGCCCGGTCGCCGTCAAGCAGGCGATCATGGACTGGTGGGGCCCGGTGCTGTACGAGTACTACGGCTCCACCGAGTCCACGATCGCCTTCTCCGTCAAGCCGCACGACTGGCTGGCCAGGCCCGGCACGGTGGGCCGCCCGGCGCCGACGTTCGAGGCCAAGATCTGCGACGAGAAGGGCGAGGAGCTGCCGCCGGGCGAGCCCGGCATGATCTACGTCAAGTCCTCGATGGGCTCCTTCGAGTACCGCAAGGACCCGGCCAAGACCGCCGCCAGCATGCTGGGCGAGTGGTACGCCCCCGGCGACATCGGCTACCTCGACGACGACGGGTTCCTGTTCCTGTGCGACCGGCGCACCGACCTGATCGTCTCCGGCGGGGTGAACATCTACCCCGCCGAGATCGAGGCCGCGCTGCTGGAGCACCCCGCGGTGGCCGACGTCGCGGTCATCGGCGTGCCCGACGAGGAGTGGGGCCACAACGTGGTCGCGCTCGTCCAGCCCGCCGAGGGCGTCGAGCCGGGCCCCGAGCTCACCGCCGAGCTGCTCGAACACTGCGGGCCCCGGCTCGCCCGGTTCAAGCACCCGAAGGTCGTCGAGTACCGCGACCGGCTCCCGCGCACCCCCACGGGCAAGCTGTCGCGCTCGAAGGTGCGCGAGGGTTACCTGGCCGAGGCGGGGAACACCAGCTCCTCGCTGTAGTCGCGGCCGTCGCCGAGGTAGAAGCGGGTGGCGAGGGTGCGGTCGGCGGTGTCGAAGACCGTGGTCCACAGCGTGCGGAACGGCCCGGCGGCATCCTCCTCCGGCCGCACCGCGCGCAGGCTGTCCCGCAGGTCTTCGGCGGACATGGTGGCGCCCTTGCTGCGCTCGTACAGGGTGCGCAGCCGGCCGTAGGTGCCCAGGCTCGCCGGGGTGTCGGCGGGCAGGGCCATCGGGTCGGGATGGCGGTGCAGCAGGTGGTTGGTGACGCACAGCGGGCCGTCGCCGAACTCGACGGCGTGCTCGGTGCCGTCCGTGCCGCGCTCCCACACGAACGCCTGGCCGTGGGCGTCGGCGACCAGGTAGTGCAGGGGCAGGCCGAGGTCGTACTGCTTGGCCCCCAGCAGAGCCTGCCTGGCCTGGGCCGCGGTCTCGCAGGTGTCCATGAGGAACCGGGGCAGTTGCAGGCTGCCGAGCCCCACCTGCGGGACGTCCAGCCGCGGCGGGGTGGCGGTCTCGGCGTCGGCGATCAGCAGCATGACGGCCAGGCCGGCCTCGTTGATGCCGTCGATGCAGCCGTCGAGGCCGTTCATGGTGATGACGGTGGAGGCGAGCCCGTCGTCGGGCACGGTGCTGATCACGTACGGGCGGGCGGCCATGGGCAGCTCGCCGGGGCGGGCCGGCTCGCCCATGAGCTGACTGGTGGTGTGCAGGAAGAAGTCGTAGTTGCGGCCCACCCTGCCGTGCCCGTCGGCGGAGGCGGACGGCGGGCACCACAGGGCCGAGCAGGCGGCGCCCGCGGGCACGAAGTTCCAGCCGTCGAGGGCCAGCTCGTCCTGGTCGGGGTCGAGGCCGAGCGCCGCGGCGGCGCCGTCCATGCGGGCGTGGTGCTGCGGCCAGTTCCGTTCGAACCAGGACATCCTTGCTCTGATCACCGCCGGGTCGGCGGTCCTGGGCGACCAGCCGAGCCGGCGGGCCTCCTCGGTGAGCACCCGGCCGATCTCGAACTGGCTGCCGGTGACGGTGAGGTGCGTGACGAGCTGGAAGTCGTCATTGCCGCCGGCCACGCAGGTCATGTTGGTCATGCCGCCGATGTTGCCGCCGCCCGCTGACCGGGCTCCTACCGTCCGCTGACCGCCCGCCGGTGTCCGGGGGAGCAGGCGGTCGACCCGGAAGGTGCGCCAGTCGTCCCGCTCGACGTCGTAGCCCATCAGATACCACCGTCCGCGCCGGTGGACCAGCCGGTACGGCTCCACGTCCCGGACCGTCGACGAGCCGTCGTGCCCGGTGTGGTCGAAGCGCAGGCGCTCGTGGTCGCGGGCGGCGTTCGCGATCGCGGACAGCGCCTCCGGCCGGACGGGCGCCGCGGCCGACCCCGGGAGCTGCCCCGGGATCTGCACGGTCCAGGCGTTGAGCGTGCTCACCCCGCGCCGCAGCCGGGCGGGCAGGACAGCAGCGGCGGCAGCGCCGCCCCCGCGCCGAGCCGGTACCCGTCGGCTGCCCCGGGCGTGGCGTGCACGGGGTAGCCGAGCGTGCGCAAGCGCCCGACGTCGTTGCGGATCGTCCTGGTCGAGACCCGCAGCCGGGTGGCCAGCTCCGGGCCCGTCCGTTCGCGGTGCGCCTGGAGCAGCGAGAGCAGCTTGAGCAGGCGGGCGGAGTCTTCCAGCGTGCGCCCAGTCTGCCCGCTAACGCGGCAAGGAGGCTTCCGCGTCGAGGACCAGCTTGCCGAGGAAGTGGCCGTCCTGGCTGCGCCGGTGGGCGTCGGCCACCCGCTCCAGCGGGAACACCTCCGCGACCGGGACGCGCGGCAGCACGTCCGCCGGGAACGGCCCGCCCTTGCCCGTGGAGAACCGCACGCCGTGCTCGGCCGCGCCCGCCGGGTCGGCGATGGTGATCACCTTGGCCGGATCGCCGGTGAGCCTGACCGACAGCGCGACCTCGCCGCGTCCCGAGGCGTCCAGCACCCGGTCCACGGGGTCGGGGAGGCGCTGCTCCAGCCCGTCCCCGTAGGTGACCGGCACGACGCCGAGGTCGCGCAGGAAGGCGTGGTGGCGTTCGCTCGCGGTGCCGATCACGCGGGCGCCCCGGGCCAGCGCGAGCTGCGCGGCGGCCAGGCCGACGCCGCCCGCGACCGCGTGGACGAGCAGCGTCTCACCCGCGCGCAGGCCCAGCTCCGCCAGCACGCGGTGGGCGGTCTCCAGCGCGACGGGCAGCGCGGCCGCCTCCGCGTACGACAGGTGCTCCGGCTTGGGACGCAGCGCGGCGGCCTCGGCCAGCGCGTACGTGGCCGCCGCCCCGGACGGGACCTGCCCGAACACCCCCTGGCCCACCGCCAGGCCGGTCACCCCGGGGCCGAGTGCGTCGACCGTCCCGGCCAGCTCGATCCCGGTGCCCTGCGGGCCGTCGGGCGGCGTGCCGCGGAAGCCGGTGCGCAATTTCCAGTCCAGGGCGTTCACCCCCGCCGCCCGGACCGCCACGCGTACCTGCCCGGCCCCGGGCCGGGGCAGCGGCACCTCCTCCAGCGCCAGCACCTCGGGGCCGCCGTGCTCGTGGTAGCGCACGGCCTGGGCGGTGACCAGCAGGACCGCCTTGCCGACCAGCTCGCGGGCCTCCAGGGCGGCGTGCGCCTCGTGGGCGCGGTCGAGCGGCACGGCCAGGCCGACGACGGTCGTCAGCTCGCCGGTGGCCGCCATGCGCAGCGCCTGCCCGGCCAGGCGGCGGAACTCCTCGGGGGCGAACTGCACCTGTTCCATGCCGACCAGCCGCACCCCCCGGCGCGCCGCCTCGGCCGGGTCCACCAGCGCGGTCGAACCGCTCGGCACCCCGTACGCGAAGAACACCCCGCCGGGCCCGAGCGACGCGAACGCCTCGGCCCCCACCCGCCCCCCGACCCCGTCGAAGACCACGTCGAACGCCCCCACCGCGCCCCCGCCGGCCATGGTCACGTCAGCTCCCGCGCCCGCTTCCGTCTCGTGGGGGCCGGTGGCGTTCAGGGCGTGGTGGTCGGTGCCCCCATCGGTCTCACGGGTGGCCAGGGCCGGGTAGTCGACCGCCTCGGCCGCGCCCGCCGCCAGCGCCGCCGCCCGCTTGGCCGGGCCGTGCGCGGCGGCCGTCACCCGGGCGCCGGCGGCCCGCGCGAGCCGGACGATCGGCAGGCCCAGCGCCCCGCCGGCCCCCGTGACCAGCACCCGCGCCCCCGGCTTCAGCTCCGCCGCCGCCACCAGGCTGATCGCCGCCGGGCCCACCTGCAGCAACGCCGCCGCCAGCCACGAGCTCACCTCGTCGGGCACCGGCACGAGCGTGTCCACGCCGGTCACGACCCGCTCGGCGTACCCGCCGGACACCAGGGCCGCGACCCGACGCCCCGTCCAGCCGGGATCCACCCCCTCGCCCACCGACACCACCCGCCCGGCCACCCCGGTCCCCGGCACGAACGGCGGCCGGTTCGGGAACCACTCCTGCCCCCACCCGGCGCGCAACTGGGCGTCCAGCGACATCACGTCGGCCACCGAGACGCCGACGACCACCTGCCCCGGCCCCGCGACGGGATCGTCCACCCGCCGCACCTGAAGCACGTCGGGACCACCGAACTTCGTCACCTCGACAACATCCATGCCGCCGAGTGTCCTACCTCAAGTGAACTTGAGGTCAACCCCGGCGCTCAGCCGGTCAGCTTCTGCACCTGCTGGACGACCACCAGGACGGTCAGCGTCCCGAAGAACAGCACCGACCAGACCAGCGCCCCCAGCCGGTACGACCTGACCTTGATCGCCTCCGGCAGCGCCCGCCGGTTCAGCACGATCAGCAGGATCGAGTACACGAACATCATCACCGCCGCGAAGCACGCCGAGAACACCAGCAGGATCAGCGGCTGGTCGAGCCCGAGCAGCAGGATCGCGATGCCGACCAGCGTCATCGCCCAGACGGTGACGAAGTACACCCGGTTCACCGACACGGGACGGTCGCGCAGGTAGACCGTCTTGATCGTGTCCGAGGCCAACCGCGAGGTGTAGTCGACGATGCCCATCGCCGAGGCGAACAGGGCCAGCGCGCCGATCAGCCAGAACAGGATCCCGAACCACGTGCCGACCACGCCCTGCAGCACCTCGCCCTCGACCTTCAGGAAGCCGATGTCGTTCTTGCCCGCCACCTCCGGCCGGCCGAAGACGGTCGAGTAGGCCAGCATCGACATCAGCCCGATCGTCAGGAACGACACCAGCGCGAACGTGGCGCCCTGCTCGGCGTTGGCGAAGCGCCACCACCGGCGCCAGCGCGCCAGGTTGTCGTCGGTCGGCGGGAACTGGAAGCCGGTCGAGGCGGTTGCCTCCTCCTCGCCGGTGACCGGGCTGACCAGGCGCGGGACGTACACGCCCATGCCGAAGCCCTTGTCGCGGATCCAGTTGCTCTGGCACAGGTTCTGGCCGCCGCCCGCGCCGGCGTAGGCGACGGCGCCCATCAGCACGGCGATCCCGAGCTCCCCGGCCGGGAAGCGGGCGCCTACGGTGAGCCCCTTGCCCAGCTCGACCCAGCTGTCGGCGTTGATCGCGAACAGGATGGCGACCACCGCCAGCGTGGCCACCAGAGCGATCTTCACGAAGATCACCCGTTCGAGGACCGTGTAGATCACCGGCGCCAGCGTCAGGCCCAGCGCGATCACGACGAGCATGCCGATCGCGATCCAGCGCACCCCGCCCGCCCCGGCCCCGGTCAGGTACGTCACCATGGTCGCGGACGTGGTCACCCACCCCGGCCACAGGTTCGAGGCCAGCGTCATCACGACGAAGACCAGCCCCCAGTGCCGCCACATCCGGCTGAACCCGGTCAGCGCGGTCTCGCCGGTGGCCAGCGTGTACCGCTCGATCTCCATGTTCAGGAACCACTGGGTGACGATGCCGACCGCCGCGCCCCAGACGAACACCAGCCCCACCTGGGAGGCGATGTAGGGCCAGAGGATGAACTCGCCCGACGCCAGCCCCACCCCCGCCCCGACCAGCCCCGGGCCGATGACGCGCCAGGTCGAGCGGGGAGGGTCGGGCAGGTCGCGGACGGCGACGGACGGCAGGACTCGCGCGGGGACGGTGGGGGTGAAGTCCGTCATGCGGATCTCCTCGGTCGGCTTCCCGTACCGTCACCTTACGCAGATCGCTTACGCCGGTGAACTATCCGGTCAGGGTCACCACGTAGTCCCCCTGGTCGGTGAGCCCGTCCACCCGCCCGCCGGACTCCATCAGGCCGCCCAGCACCTCGCGCATCGCCGTCCGCCAGGCCCTGGCCGCCGCCGGGTCGTGCACGCGCAGCCGTTCGACGTCGTGCGGCGTGCCCACCAGCACGGCGTCCGCGTCGGCCGGCCGCACGACCGGGCCGGAGCCGTCCTCGGCCAGCACCCGGACGCGGCCCTCGGCCGGTTCCACCCGTGGCCCGACCGGGCGCTCGTCCAGCGGCCACACCGCCAGCAGGCGGTCGGAGGAGTCGCCCTCGTTGATCGCGTCGGCCATGACGCCGTAGAAGTCGCGCAGGTACTCCTGCGGGCGGGCGCCCAGCTTGACCAGGTTGAACCGGGCGTTGCGGCGGACGAGCGGATCGAAGGTCCAGGTGACGCGGTCCAGGCCCCGATCCAGGCACCACGCCCGCTGGTGCAGCTTGAGCGCGTAGCCGATGCCCCGGCCGATCGAGGCGCCCGTCACGTGCGAGTGCAGCGCGCCCTCCGCCGCCCGGAAGCCCACCGACGCGCCCACCAGCACGTCGTCCTCGTACGCACCGGCCACGTAGTTGCCGGTGTGCGCGAACCCCGCCATCAACTCGACGCTGATCGGCGCGTTGCCCGGATCGGGCCGCCAGATCTCGTCGAAGAGCCGGAAGACCTGCGCGAACTCGCCCATCTCGTGCAACTCGCGGATCGTCACACCACTCTTGGCCGCCGCCTCGGCGGCCTCCTCCCGGCTCGTCATGCCCCCACTATGCCCGCCGGACGGCGACATGCCCGCCCGCGCTCGGCGGACGGGCATGTCAGGGACTGCCGGGGATCACTTCACCAGCGGCCCGAGCGTGCGTTCCATCAGGCAGTCGTTCTCGAACTTCCTGTCGTAGGACGTCGTGCGGCCGTACCAGTGGCCCCTGACGTGCACGGAGACGGGGGAGTAGTTGCGCGGGCACGCGCCCGGGTCGACGTTGAGGTCCTTGACCACGCCGTCGACCTCGTGCAGCTCGGCGCAGGCCGTGCGCGGGCGCGGGTGGGTGCCGCCGTCGGGGTCGCAGGTGAGCCGCATCGCGTACGCGCCGCCGCCGTTGCTCGGCGTGACGGTGATGTACAGCAGCACGCCCGGCTCGTCGGCGGCGGCGGCGGCACCGGCCGGGCTCGCCCCGAACGGGACGACGAGCGCGGCGGACGCGCACAGGGCTAGGGCGGCCGTCCTGCGAGCGGCGGTCAGCACGGATTTCATGGAACCTCCCTGGTCAACGTGCGCCCCGAGAGCGGCGGCGCACGTCAAATGACTACAGGCAGTCACCATATCGATACCACTGGTGAAGGAGTGACAGAATGCTGTCCCCGCCGCTCACCCCCGCTCCCGCCGACCGGGCCCGGCCGCCCTGGCCGGGGCCGCGACGCCGGGCCCAGGTCGCTCCGGCGCGGCCTCGGTCAGCGCACGGCCTCGATCAAAGTGCGGCCTCGGTCAGCGCGCGGCCTCGGTCAGGACGGCGTCGATCAGGGCGCGGAGGAGGGCTGCGCGGCGCGGCATCTCGGCCACCACCACGTGCTCGTGGTCGGCGTGCGCGCCGCCGCCCACCGCGCCCAGCCCGTCGAGCGTCGGGCAGCCGGCCCCCGCGGTGAAGTTCCCGTCGGAGGCGCCGCCCACCGCGGCGGCGGTCAGCGGGCCCACGTCCAGCCCTGCGGCCAGATCCTGGGCCAGGGCGTACAGCGAGGCCGACATCGCGGCTTCGAGCGGCGGCCGGTTGGGGCCCCCTTCGACCTCCAGCCGCGTGCCGGGCACCACGGGCGCCAGCGCCCGCATCGCCGCGTCCACCCGCAGCTGCTCGGCCACCGTGCTCGCCCGCACGTCGACCCCCACCGTCGCCTCGGCCGGGACGGTGTTGAGCGTCGTCCCGCCGCGCAGCACGGTCGGGGTGACCGTCGTGTCACCGGCTCCGAGGGCGGCGATGGCCAGGATCTGGTGCGCCAGCTCGACGCCCGCGTTCGCGCCCTTCTCCGGCTCCAGCCCGGCGTGGGCCGCCTTGCCGCGCACCCGCAGCGTGTACATCGACGTGCCCTTGCGGGACGTCTTCAGCGCGCCGCCGTCCGCGCTGGCCTCCATGACGAACGCGGCGGCCAGCCCTCGCGCGGTGTCCGTGATCAGCGGCGCGGACGTGATCGAGCCCAGCTCCTCGTCACCGGTGATCAGCAGCGTGACGCCGTCGAGCGAGCCGAGCCCGGCGAGCGCGTGGAAGGTCTGCACCAGCCCGGCCTTCATGTCGAACACGCCCGGCCCGCGCGCCACGCCGTCGACGACCGACCAGGGGTGGGTCGCCAGCGTGCCGATCGGCCAGACGGTGTCGTGGTGGCCGAGCAGCAGCACCCTGGGCGTGCCGAACGACCAGCGCAGATGGGTGACGCCGTCGATCACCAGGAACTCCGGCCGGGCCCCTAGGTAGCGGGCCCCCATCGCGGCCACGACCTCGGCGCTGCGGGCCACGGCCGCGAGGTCACGCGAGAACGACTCGCACAGGACCAGCTCCTCCAGATCCTCGATCATGCCAGCCGCTCTCCGAGGAACCGGTGGACGTTCCCTCCGATGATCTTGGCGACGTCCTTCTCCGGCAGGCCGCGGGCGAGCAGCCCCTCGGTCACCATGGGCAGCCCGACGGGCCCCTCCAGGCCGGGGATCGACGCCTTGGAGTCGAGGTCGTCGGGCTCCAGGTCCTCGCAGCACGGGGGCGTCAGGTCCTCCATGACCTCGCGGATGAAGTCGGGGCCGAGGCCGACGTGGTCGATCCCGGCCACCTGCGCGACGTGCTCGATGTGGTCGAGCAGGCGGTCGAGCGTCATGTCCTCCTTACGCTCGGCCAGGAAGGGGGCGAAGAAGTTCACGCAGACCACGCCGCCCGTGGCGGCGACCGCGCGGAGCTGGTCGTCGGTGAGGTTGCGGTGGTGGTCGCGCAGCGCGCGGGCCGCGGAGTGGGTGGCCATGACCGGCTTGGTCGCCAGCTCCAGCACGTGGGCCACGCCCGACGCGCCGAGGTGCGAGACGTCGAACACCATGCCCAGCCGCTCCATCTCGCCCAGGGCGGCCACGCCGCGGCTGGTCAGGCCGCTGCCGGTGGCGTCCTCGGCGCTGCCGTCGGCCAGCGGCGTGCGCCCGAAGTGCGCGATCGAGGCCACCCGCACGCCCAGCCGGTGGACGGTCGAGATCAGCTCGACGCTCTCGTCGAGCCCCGGCATGCTCTCCAGCGCGAGCACCAGGGCGATCTTGCCCTCCGCCAGCGCCGCGTCGATCGCCGAGCCGTCGAGGCAGAGCCGTACGGCGTCGGGGTTGCCCTCCGCGATCACGTGGGCGCACTCGATCATGCGCAGCGTCTGCCGCAGCGCGCCCTCGGGCCGGTACTGGTCGTCGATGAAGACCGGCAGGATCTGCAGGTCGACCCCGCCCTCGACGAGCTGCGGCAGCCACCGCCGGCGGAAGAAGGAGGCCCACTGCTGGGGCGGCCGGGCGGCGACCGCCATGAGGAGATCATTGTGGGTGTCGGCCACGACGGCACGCCGGTGCAGGGGAAGCGTCATGCGAAGGACGTTACCGCGCGCCCCCGACCTGCTCCAATGCGCCTCAAGTCCGATTTTTTGCCCATATCTTGTTCACCGCACCGAAGACGGGACCTCCTCGACCCTCCGGTACGCCCCGCGCGGCGGCCGGGCGGTGAGCCGCCGGTAGAGCGTCGTCGGGCCGGGCCAGTTGTTGGTGATCCGTCCCTCGGCCGTCTTGTACCAGCTTCGGCACCCCTCGCCCCACACCATGCGGTCCATTGCCGCGTCGAGCTGCCTGGTCCAGGCGGCCATCGCCTCGGGACGCACCTCGATCGGCCCCTGCTCGGCCACCCGCGCCAGGCATGCCATGACGTGCCGCACCTGGCACTCGATCATGTAGATGATCGAGTTGTGCCCCAGGTTCGTGTTCGGGCCGTAGAGCAGGAACATGCTGGGGAAGCCGGGCACCGAGATGCCGAGGTAGGCGTGCGCGCCGTCGCGCCACTGCTCGGCCAGCGACCGTCCGCCGAGCCCGGTGACCTCCATCGGGGCCAGGAACTCGGTGCTGAGGAAGCCGGTGGCGTACACGATCGTGTCGGCCTCGCGCAGCCCCTCGGCGGTCTCCACGCCCTTCGGCCCGATCCGGACGATCGGATCGGTGACGACGTCGACGTCCGGCCTGGTCAGCGCCGGGTAGAAGGCGCTGTCGATGACGACGCGCTTGCAACCGGGCGGATAGCCCGGCGTCAGCTTCGCCCGCAGGACGGGGTCGGGGACCTGGGCGCGCAGGTGGGCCAGGGCGCGCTTCTTCAGCAGGCCGGCGCTCCAGCCCTCGGCCAGGGCCGGGTAGAGCGTGGCCTCGCCGTACCGGTAGATCAACTCCCGGTAGACCCGCTGGAGGCCCGGGACGTAGTGGAAGGCCAGCCGGGCCAGCGGGCCGAAGGTGGCGTCAGGCTTGGGGATCACCCAGTTGGGCGTGCGTTGGAAGACGTCGAGGTGCGCGGCCCGCTCGGCGACGGCCGGGATGAGCTGGGCCGCCGACGAGCCGCTGCCGATCACGGCGACGCGGCGGCCGGTGAGGTCGTGGTCGTGGTTCCAGCGGGCCGAGTGGAAGGAGACGCCCTCGAAGTCGGACATGCCGGGGATCTCGGGCAGGTGGGGGCGGTTGAGCTGGCCCACGCTCATGACGACCACGTCGAACGCCTCGGTGCGCTCGCCGCCGTCGTGGACGCTGGTGACCTGCCAGCGGCGGCCGTCGAAGGCCGCGCGCCGTACTTCCGCGCCGAAGCGGATTTTTCGCCTGACGTCGTATTTATCAGCGCAATGCTCTAGATAGGAGAGGATTTCGGGTTGGGCTGGGTAACGGCGGGTCCAGCTCGCGTACTTCTCGAACGAGTACGAGTACAGGTGCGAGGGGATGTCGCAGCCGGCGCCCGGATAGCTGTTGTCCCGCCACGTGCCGCCGAGGTCGGCGGCCTTCTCGAAGACGGTGAAAGAGCCGATCCCGGCGCGCCGCAGCCGGATCGCCATGCACAGGCCGCCGAAGCCCGCTCCGATGATCGCGACGCTGGGTGCCATGCCGTCCTCCGCGAAGTCAGGATCCACTTACAGTACGCCGAACCGTGTTCCGGCGACACCCTCCGCCGCGCCCCGCGCGACCCTTCCGCGGGCCGGTAGTCTGCGCAGGTGGCTGCTGTGACGCTGACTGAGGTGATCGAGGTGCTCGAGGCGGCCTACCCGCCCGCCCGGGCCGAGTCGTGGGACGCGGTGGGGCTGGTCTGCGGCGACCCCGCCCAGCGGGTGCACAAGGTGCTGTTCGCCGTCGATCCGGTCGCGGTCGTGGGCGAGGAGGCCCTCGACTGGGGCGCCGACCTGATCGTCACCCACCATCCGCTCTACCTGCGCGGCACCACCAGCGTGGCCGCCACCACGCCCAAGGGCCGCCTGATCCACCGCCTGATCAAGCACGAGGTCGCCCTCTACACCGCCCACACCAACGCCGACACCGCCAATCCCGGCGTCTCCGACGCCCTGGCCAGGGCCGTGGGCCTGACCGGCGACCTCGTACCGCTCCAGCCCTTCCCCGACGACCCCTGGCGCGGCCTGGGCCGCATCGGCGAGCTGCCCGAGCCCACGACGCTGGGGGAGTTCGCCGCGCAGGCCGTCAAGGGGCTGCCGCGCACCGCCGGCGGCCTGCGCGTGGCGGGCGACCTGGCCCGGCCGGTCTCGCGCGTCGCGGTCAGCGGCGGCGCGGGCGACTCGCTGCTCGGCGCGGCCAGGTCCGCGGACGTCGACGTGTTCCTCACGGCCGACCTGCGGCACCATCCGGCCGGTGAGTTCGTCGAGTCCGGTGGCCCCGCCCTGATCGACGCCGCCCACTGGGCCACCGAGTGGCCCTGGCTCGACAGCGCGGCGTCCATCCTGCGCTCCAGTGGCGTTACCGTTGAAACGCGCGTCTCCGCCACGGTCACCGATGCTTGGACAAGAGGATATTGATCATGAAAGCAGCCCCTGAGGCCCAGAAGCGACTGCTCGACCTGGCAGAGCTCGACTCCGTGATCGACCGGCTGGCGCACCGCCGGCGCACCCTGCCCGAGCTGGCCGAGATCGACGAGCAGTCCAAGCGCCTGGCCCGGCTCGTCACCCAGGTCATCGAGGCCGAGACCGAGGCCGGCGACCTCGCGCGCGAGCAGACCAAGGCGGAGAACGACGTCGACGCCGTGCGCACCCGCGCCGACCGCGACCAGAAGCGCCTCGACTCCGGCGCCGTGACCTCGCCCCGCGACCTGGCGAGCCTGCAGTCCGAGATCGCCTCGCTGCAGAAGCGCCAGGGCGACCTGGAGGAGGTCGTGCTGGAGATCATGGAGCGCAGGGAGGCGGCCGACAGCAAGGTCACCGACCTGGTCGCCCAGCGCGACGAGGTGGCCGCCACCCGCGCCGCCGCCGAAGACCGCCGTGACGCCGCGCTGACCGAGATCGACAAGGAGGCGGGCGAGGTCCGGGGCCGCCGCGCCGCCGTCGCCGGCGAGATCCCCGCCGATCTGCTCAAGCTCTACGACAAGCTCAAGGAGCAGTACGTCGTGGGCGCCGCCATGCTGCACGGCGGTCGTTGCCAGGGCTGCAAGGTGGCCCTGTCCATCGCCGAGATGAACTCCATCAAGGCCGCCCCCCACGACGAGGTGCTGCGCTGCGAGGAGTGCCGGCGGATCCTGGTCCGCACCCCGGAGTCCGGCCTGTGACGTCCTACGTCATCGAGGCCGACGGCGGCTCGCGCGGCAACCCGGGCCCCGCCGGCTACGGCGCGGTCGTCCGGGACGCCGCCGACGGCCAGGTGCTGGCCGAGGCCGCCGAGGCGATCGGCGTCGCGACCAACAACGTGGCCGAGTACCGGGGGCTGATCGCCGGGCTGACCGCCGTGCTGGGGGTGGGCGGCGAGGGCGCCGAGGTGGCCGTGCGGATGGACTCCAAGCTGGTCATCGAGCAGATGGCCGGCCGCTGGAAGATCAAGAACGAGGGGCTGCGTCCGCTCGCCCTTGAGGCCGGCGCGCTGGCCAGGCGGCTGCGGGTGGTCGAGTGGACCTGGATCCCGCGCGAGCACAACAAACACGCCGACCGGCTGGCCAACGAGGCCATGGACGCCGCCGCCAAGGGCCTGACCTGGAAGGCGGGCGGCACCCACGACACCGGCGCGCCGGGGTCCGTCCCGGCTGCCGCCGTGCCCGCGGCCCGCACACCGGCGCCGGTCGTCGAGCAGACCGACCTCCTCGACGCGGGCGCCATCGCCGAGCTGTCGGCCCCCACGGCCTCCGTGGCCGCCGCCCAGCAGCGCTCCAAGGGCACCGGCTGGGCCCCGCCCACCCGCGTGGCCACCTCGCTGCTGCTGCTCAGGCACGGCGAGACGCCGCTGTCGGTCGAACGCAGGTTCTCCGGCCTCGGCGACGCCGAGCTCACCGCCAATGGGCTGGCCCAGGCGGCGGCGGCGGCCGACCGGTTGTCGCGGGAGCCGTACCGGCCGGACGTCATCGTCTCCTCGCCGCTCAAGCGGGCCAGGCAGACGGCCGAGGCCGTGGCCCAGCGCACCGGGCTCGACGTCGAGATCGACGAAGACCTCAGGGAAGCCGACTTCGGCGCCTGGGAGGGGCACACGTTCACCGAGGTCCAGCGCGAGTGGCCCGCCGAGCTGGCCGCCTGGCTGGCCGGCCCCGACGCCGCGCCGCCCGGTGGCGAGAGCTTCGCCATGGCGGCCCGCCGCGTCCAGGCGGCGGGGGAGCGGCTGGTGGAGCGCTACGAGGGCAAGACCGTCCTCGTCGTCTCCCACGTGACACCGATCAAGATGTTGCTGCGCGACGCCCTCACGGCGCCTCTGGGCGCGCTCTACCGCATGCACCTCGACCTGGCCTGCCTGTCGCTGATCGAGTACTACGCCGACGGCCCCGCCGTGGTGAAGTCCTTCAACGACACCGCCCACCTCCGTTGAGCACGCCCGGCGACACGACCCGTTCGCGTTGAGCGCAGCGGTGGCGAAGCCGTGCTTCGAGCAGCCTGCGGGCGTTGAGCGCGGCCGCGCCGGGAGCCGCCAGAACATCCCGGCGCGGCCGCTGCTGCCTCCGCCCCCCTCAGGCGGTGACATGCCCATCCCACCCAATCGATCTTGCGACTCGGTTGGGAACGGCTTGAGGTTTGATAACCTCCCTGAAGACGAGTCGGCCGGGCGGCCGCGTCGGGCCTTCGGGCCCGCCGAGGAAGGTCCGGGCTCCACAGGGCAGGGTGGTCGGTAACGCCGACCCGGGGTGACCCGCGGGACAGTGCCACAGAAAGCAGACCGCCTCCCGCTTCGGTGGGAGGTGAGGGTGAAAGGGTGGTGTAAGAGACCACCAGCGCCCACGGTGACGTGGGCGGCTAGGTAAACCCCACCCGGAGCAAGGTCAAGAAGGGACGCTCTCCGGAGCGTTCCGCGCGCGACGTTCGAGGGCTGCCCGCCCGAGCCGCGCGGGTAGACCGCTTGAGGCCGCCGGCAACGGCGGCCCTAGATGGATGGTCGCCCCTTCGTTCGCGAAGGACAGAACCCGGCCTACAGGCCGGCTCGTCTCTCACCTCCCAGTTCCTGGGCCTCGCGGCCGTGCACGATCAGGGCGTACAGCACCAGTACGTCCACCGCGATGACCGCGAGCGACCACCACGGGTTGACCGCGATCCAGGTCAGCTGCGTCATCGCGTTGATCATGACGAGAACCACCGCCACGACGCGGGCCCAGGTCTGCCCCACGCTCACCGCGATACCGGTCAGGAGCAGGACGATCCCGAACAACAGGTGGATCCAGCCCCAAGTGCCGACGTTGAAGAAAAGCAGGCGGGATGGTGTGCGGACGAACAGCCCGCTGTTGATCACCGCGTAGAGACCGGTGATGATGTTGAACACGCCGGCCATGATCATGAGCATGCCGGCGAACCATACCCAGCCAACCCAGCCCGTGACGGGCCTGCTCTGGTACGTCATCGTCGAACCCTCCCCCGTGAGTTCACGTACACCGTGCAGTCACCTGCCCGTCGAGCTGAGCTGTATGCGTCTTCCCAGCTCACAAGGTTTCGACGACGCGTCAGGCGCCCGGCGGCGAGGGGCGGAAACCCAGCCGCCTCCGGGGATGCCTGACAGCCGCGGCACCCTGACGACGCCTCAGCCGAACCCTGACGGCCCGCCTCCGCGGGAGCCCAACGGCGGCTGCGCCGAGGCCCGACGGCATCTGCGCCGAGGCCCGACGGCGTCTCCACCGAGGCCCGGACGGCGCTACTCCGCCCGGGGCTCGACGGCGCTTCCGCTGGGTCCTGGCGGCGCTTTCGGGGTCAGGCGGAGCGGGCGTCCCAGGCGGCGAGGATGGCGGCCTCCTTCTCCGGGGCCATCCCGTGCACCATCCTGCGCCCGTAGGAACGCTCCTCCTCCGGGATCTCCCGCAGCCACGCCCACGTGTCACGCACGGTCTCCGCGACCGGACGCGCCCGCAGCCCCGCCGCCTCGGCCTTGCCCGTCGGCACGCTCCAGAAGTTGGCGTTCTCCTCCGACGGCGGCCCGCCCCACAGCGGCAGCTCCACGAACGCCCCGGCCCCCTGCGCGACCAGGAACTCCGCGTCCATCCACACGAACTCCGCGTCGGACCCGGTGACCTGCTTGCACAGCTCCAGCCACTCGCCGTAGGTGGTGTTGCCCGCCGGGCCGGTCACCGCGAAGCGGCCGGCGACGCCCTGCTCGGCCTGGTCAAGGGTGAAGATGGCGACGTCGCGGGCGTCGATGAGCTGCATCGGCTCGGCGGGATCGCCGGGCGCCAGCACCCGGCCGCCCCGCGAGATGCGGGTCAGCCACCAGGGCAGCCGGGCCACGTTCTCGTACGGGCCGAGGATCAGCCCAGGCTGGATGATCAGCGCGTTGCCGTCGAAACCCTGCTCGACCGCCCGCTCGCACCCGGCCTTCAGCACACCGTAGTCGCCGTCGTCGGGACCGGCGTCGGGCTCGCACGGCCATCCGCCGGTGTCCTCGGTCGCGGCCTTGGCGGGGAACCCGTCGAGGGCCGAGACGCTGGAGATGAACGCGTACGTCGCCGCCCGGCCCGACAGCGCCCGCACCGACTCGCCCACCACCCGCGGCACATACCCGGACGTGTCCACCACGAAGTCCCACGACCGGCCGTCGGCCAGCCGCTCCAGGTCGGCGACGGACTCACGGTCGCCGCGCACGGCCTCGACGCCCGGCACGTCGCCGCCGCTCTGCCCTCTGTTGAACGTCGTGACCTCATGGCCGCGCGCCAACGCCTCTTCCGCGATGGCGCGCCCCAGGAACCCCGTGCCGCCGATGAGCAAAATCTTCATGAACCCATCTTCGGCGCCCGGCGGGGCGCGGGCTCACAACTTCACGGAGAGCGAAGACCGCAGCGGCGGCACCAGGTGCACCCGCGCCGACCCGATGTCGAAGTACAGACCTACCAGCTCCAGCTTGCCCGCCCTGACCTGCTCGTCCACCTTCCGGTAGGTGCGCAGGTTCTCCAGCTGCTGCTGGACGTTCACCCGGCACAACACGTCGAGGGCCCCCTTGTGCAGCCGGTCGCCCTCGGTCTCGATGAACCTGGCCAGGCTGTGGTTCCCGTGCCGCAGCCACCGCCGCAGCCCCGGCAGGCTGCCGGCCTGCACCCCGGCGCTGAGCACCCCGGCCATGGCCCCGCATCCCGAGTGCCCGCACACGGTGATCGTGCGCACGCCGAGCACCTGCGTGGCGTACTCGATCGCGGCCACCACCGAGTCGTCGTGCGGCTCGGAGCCGCGGCGCGGCACCAGGTTGCCGATGTTGCGCACGGTGAACAGGTCGCCGGGACCGCTCGCCGTGATCAGGCTGGGCACGATCCTGGAGTCGGCGCACGTGATGAACAGGTGGGTCGGCTGCCGCTTGTGCGCGAGCTCGGTGAAGATCGGCCGGACCAGCGGCGCCGTGGTGCGGTGGAAGTCGCG
This sequence comes from Nonomuraea sp. NPDC049655, assembly GCF_044465465.1. Taxonomy (NCBI): domain Bacteria; kingdom Bacillati; phylum Actinomycetota; class Actinomycetes; order Streptosporangiales; family Streptosporangiaceae; genus Nonomuraea; species Nonomuraea sp. NPDC049655. The sequence goes on along the minus strand of NZ_JBITLS010000011.1, from coordinate 305,492 downwards.
CGCCCCCTCGGTGCAGGTCGCCGGGCCGTCGTCGGGGATGACGCGGCGTTGCGGGCGGGTCCGCCGCTGCGCCCACGGCACCCATCGCCGGTCCGGTGACCTGCCGGGGTACGCGCGGGCCCCGCCGGCCGCCAGTGTGTACCACTCGTCGTGCGGCTCGTCGAGGTCGACCGTGCCGCCCGCCTGCTCGTGGTCCAGCCGCCAGGAGTGGATGGCCTCGAAGGCCGCGTTGTCCATGAAGTCGATGGTGAGGTCGAGGTCGACCGGCGTGCCCGCGGGGATCGACCGCAGCTCGTGCGTCAGCCTGGGCACGCCGAGGAACGTCAGCGAGCCGTTGATCGTCACGTGCAGCCGGCCGTCCGGCTCCTCGCGCCTGCGCACGTTCACCCAGGTCAGCCGGCGCAGCGCCAGCAGCGCGGCCAGCGCCGCCCCCGCCAGCACCCCCTCGGCCAGGCCCAGCACGATCACGGTCGCCGCCGTCACCATGTAGACCGGCACCTCGCCGTGGCCGCGGCCCCTCCTGACGCGCGCCAGCCCCACCATCCGCACGCCGGTGAACACCAGCAGCGCCGCCAGCGCCTCCAGCGGGATCAGCCGCACCGACCAGCCGAGACCCACCGCGAAGCCCAGCACCCACACCCCGTGCAGGATCGCCGCCGACCGGGTGCGCCCGCCCGCCCGCACGTTCGCCTCCGTACGGACGACGCCGCCGGCGATCGGCAGCCCGCCCAGCGCCCCCGACACCATGTTGGCCACGCCCTGGCCGGTCAGCTCCTGGTCGAGGTCGGCCCGGCGGCCGGGGTGCGTCCCGTCGGCGGCGGACGCGCACAGCAGCGACTCGACGCTGCCCAGCAGCGCGACGAGCAGCACCGCGCCCACGATCGTGTGCCAGTCGGCGGACGGCAGCACGGGGAATCCCCACCCGGAGAAGCTGCCCGCCAGGTCGACGTGAGTGACGTCCCAGCCGGCCAGCCAGGCGACGCCCGCCGTGGCCGGCAGCGCGACCAGCGGCGCGGGCACCACTCTGACGCGGGCCGGCAGCCGCGTCCACGACGCCAGCACCATGATCGTGAACAGGCCCAGCGCGACCTTGTGCCCGTGCAGGCCGGCGATCTGGCCGGGCAGCTCGGCGAGGTTGGCCAGGGCCGACAGCTGGGGCTGTCCGCTGAGCACCACGTGGAGCTGGGAGAGCGCGAGGATCACGCCGACCGCGGCCAGCAGGCCGCGCAGAACCGCGGGGGAGACGGCCGGGACGACCCGGGCGGCCTTGACCACGCCGAGCACGAGCTGGACGACCCCCGCCAGCAGCGTGATCATGCACGTGGCCCGCCAGCCGTGCGTCCGCACCAGCTCCACGACCACCACGGACACCCCTGCCGCGGGCCCGCTCACCTGGACGGCCGACCCGCCCAGCGACCCGGCCACGACCCCGCCCACGACGGCGGCGATGAGCCCGGCCGCCGGCGGGGCGCCCGAGGCCGCCGCGATGCCCAGGGAGAACGGGACTGCGACGAGGAAGACCACGAGCGAAGCGGGTAGATCATGCCGTAGCGTACGCAACCAGCTACTGAGGGTATCGCCGATCATGTCGGAAACCCTAGTGGTGCGCCACCCCCGCTTTAGGGGGTCGTCGCGGGGGTTTTACTCATTCGGTAAGGGGCCGGAGATCACCGGTAGTAGTCGTTGTAGTCCTGCTCGGGGGCCCGGCGACGGCCGCCGCCGTTGTCGGCCTGGCCGGGAGCGGCAGCACCCTGCGACTGCCCGCCGTACGTCGGCCAGTTCGCCGTGCCGGACGGCGGCTCGGGCCAGGCGGGGCCGGACCCGGCGGTGAAGTCGCCGGTCTCGTACGCGATGGAGGACGGCGCGGGCGGCACCGGCGGAGCCGACAGGACGTCGTCGTAGGCCGAGACCGCGCGGGCGGGGACGGTCGGCGTGCCGGTGGCCGGAGAGGGGCCCGTGATGGGCGAGCCGGAGTCGTCGGCCACGGCCCAGCCGGCGCGCACCTCGTACGAGGCCGGGAACGCGGCGGCCGGCGAGGCGGTGGCGGCGGGCTGCTCCACGAAGGCGGGCCAGGAGCTCGCCGGGCCGCCGTAGGAGGCCGGGGAGGGGTCGTCGAGGATGTCGGGCGAGGCGGCGGGCCAGGAGCCTGAGGTGGCCGCGGCGGGCACGCCCGTCCAGGTGGTCTCAAGAGCGTCGGCCGCGTTGTTGGCGGCGTTGTTGGCGGCGTTGTTGTACGCGGGGAACGGGTCGCTGGTCGGCGCGCCGTGGATCGGCGCGACGGGCGCGACCGGGAAGGACCCGCTGGAGGTGACGCCCGCGTAGGACCCGCCGCCGGCGGCCGGGTTGGCGGGGAACGAGCCGCCCGCTGCCGGGACGGCCGGGTGGGCGCCGCTCGCGGGCAGGGGCTCGGGGCGGGAGGCCGGCACGACCGGCTGGGCGCCGCCGAGGAGGCTGAGCACGTCGGGCGTGGGCGCCGCGAACGTCACCGTGCGCTGGTCGGCCATGTCGGAGGCGGAGGGGGTGGGCCGCTTGGCGGGCTCCACCAGGTCGGCGAGGTTGGCCGCGGCGGCGGCGGCGGGCTGGCGCTGGGGCAGCGGGGCCTGGACGGTCGCGGCGTTGGGGTCGGCCGCGGCGGCCACGGGCTTGGGCTTCGCGGGACGCTCACGGCGCTCGGCGGGCTGCTCACGCTCGACCGGACGGGAGGCGCCCTTCCGGGCCGCCACGGTGCCGCCGGCGCCGAAACCGCCCTCCTCGGCGTCGCTGCGGATGTTCGCCCAGAACTCCTCGTCCTCGTGGTCGGTGGTGGGGTTGCCCCACTCGTCGACGCCACGCCTGCCACGCTGGCCGGTGCGCACCGGCTTCGGCTTCACCTCGTCGATCGGGGAGAAGTCAGGGCTGAAATTGGCCATGCGCGGTTCGTGCGCGGCGAACTCGTCGGTGGACCGGGCGTGCGTCATCTCCTCCTTCTCGGCCATCTCCTTCAGCCGTTCCGGAGGGAGAGAGCTCTCCCGGCGGTTCATGGAACGCATGCCCAGTGCCACGACGACGAGCACGAGGAGCACGACAGCGACCAAGCTCACGACGACCGCGATCATTGCACCACCCTCAAAGCCATGGCCTCCCTGTGGCATCGGTGAGATCGCGCGGCCATCGACGCGATCTGCCCCCTTTGATCACCAATGCCTAACAATTGGATCTGATTCTGTCGGACCACTATGAGAGTTGTCACACCCTACGCAAAGAATTGGTTCATCCGGTCTACCTGCGGTGATCGACCTGTCACTGGATGTTCACCGCCGTCAGCCGGCCCCGGGCGATCGTGTGGTCGGCGATCTCCTTCAAGATCTCGGGGAGGCCGCCCTCCTTCGCCTCGACCTTGTCGTTCAGCGTGTAGACGGTGAACCGGTAGCTGCCCGGAGTGTTGCAGGGCGGTTCGTAGCCCGCCTTCCCACTGGTCACCGTGGCCTGGCCGGAGCCCTCGGGAGGACTCTCGGCGGCGCCCGGCCCCAGCTCGGTCGTGGTCGCCGGGATGTTGTAGAGCACCCAGTGAACGGCCGATTCGGAGGGAGTATGGGAATCGACCACGATCGCGATCGACTTCGCCTTCGGCAAGGGTTCGCTGGACCAGCGCAGCGGCGGGCTGCCCTGGCGGCCTCGGCAGGAGAACTCGCTCGGCAGCGGCATGCCGTCGCGCAACTCGGGGCTCGAGACGTTGATCTCCGCGATCTCCTTGGCCTGGGATCTTCCGATGCCCAGGGCGGCGCAACCTGACAGGGTGAGCGCGAAAGCCACCACTGTCACACTGACAGCGGCCCGCCTCACACGTGATGCCGTGTTACACAGCCCCATGCCGGATGATGCTACGCGGCTCTCGGCGGTGCGCAGACCGTTTCCCGATGGTCGGTCGTCGGTAAAGGAGCCGAAACCGGCCAGAATGCGGGGATCCTGGGGGTGAAGTTGGCCACAGGGACGCCGTCGGCGGAGGCCCGGGGGTGACGATCCGATGACCTTCCTGGCCTGCCTGTTCCCTGGGGCGGGCGGCGCGGTCGCGGCGCGCGAGCTCACAGGACAAAACGGGCATGGTTTCGGACGGCGCCCGGCACGCAAAATTCAGATGCGCCGGACGAGGCAGATGTGCTTTGCACGGGGGTGCGGTTGCCCAGGTGGCTGCGCCCTGCGAAGGGCGGCGGCTGCCTATGGCGTGCGAGCCGGGGGTGGCTGCCGCGTCGCTCTGGCTTGTGGGCGGGCGGTGGCTGCCGCGTCGCTGCGGCTTGCGGGGCGGACGGCGGCTGCCACGCTTCGTGAGGGCGTTTCGCGCGTGGTGCGGTAACGCGCCGCCGGGCCTGGATGGCACGAACGTGGCGCCGCCGACGTGGCCCAGCTCGACAGCCTGCGGCCGGCCGCCACCGAGCATGCACCCGCCGCCCCCGGCCGGCCGTCCGACACGCCGCGCCGCCCGTCCGATCTTTACCTGCCGCCGGGCGATGCACGCGGGGGCCTGCGCGATGCCGCCGTGGCAGGCACTGGCGGTCCTCGGTGCCGGGCCGGACTCCCTTCGGCTCTTGGTCTATGACCCTCCGAGCAGCCTGAGCGTCGTCTATGCCCTCGTAATTCTCAGCGGGTGCGGGCCGTGCGCTCCCAAGGCCCGAGCAGAGGAAGCCCCTCCGCCCCTGGGCCCTCGGCCCCTCGCCCCTCCGCCCCGGTCCCTCGGCCCCTCGGGTCCGGGACTTGCGGGCCCCTTGGCTTCTGCTCGCCGGCTCGGGCCTGCCGACCGGCACCGTCTTTCGCCCGTTCACCGGCTCTGGACTCCGGATCCCCCGAGGGCCGGCTGGCCCTGGCTGTGGGGATGCCTTTCGTGGGTGGCCTGGCAGCCGTGCCGGAGGATGGGAGAGATCTTGGGGTCGGGGTCAGATCGTCTTTCGGGGCGTGCGCCCTAAGCTGGTTCTTGTGACGTCAAAAGGCCCACTGCGTGACCCCGCGCACCGCGTCTCGCCCAAGGCCCGCCGCCTGTGGTTGCTGCAGGCGGCGATCGGATTCGTGCTCTTCGTGGGCGGTTCGGCCGTGGTGGCCGGGTGGGTGGGCGGCAGCGGCTGGTCGTGGGTGCCGTCCTGGTTCGCCGCGCGTTCCTGGTTGTTGCCGCTGGTGGTCGGGGTCGTGCTGACGCCGTTCCTGGCGGCGGAGCCGTTCATCAGGTACGCCGTCCACCGCTGGGAGTTGTCGGGCGACGTCGTCTACGCCAGGTCGGGGTTCCTGACCAGGGAGTGGGTGTTCGTGCCGGTGAGCCGCATCCAGACGGTCGACAAGGGCCAGGGGTGGATGGAACGGCTGCTCGGCCTGGCCACGCTGGAGATCCGCACCGCCTCGCACGCGGGCTCGTCCACGATCAAGGGCCTCGACTTCGAGGTGGCGGCCGGGCTCGCCGAACGGCTCGCCCACCGCGCCGAAGAGCTCAGGGACGACGCCACGTGACCCAACCGCCACCACCACCGCCCGCTCTGCCTCCTCCTCCGCCGCCCCCGCCCCCCGCGCCCAGGCGGCTGAGCCCCAAAGTGCTGCTCATCGACCCGGTACGCATGCTGCCCTCGCTGCTGCTGCCCCTGGTCGGCGTGCTGTTCGTGGGCGGCTTCTCGGCCAGGTCCTACGCGTGGGCGGCGTTCGGCGTCGTCGGCACCGTCGTGTTCGCGGTCATCCGCTGGGCCACCTTCACGTACGAGATCGTCGGCGACCGCCTGGAGACCAAGCGGTCGCTCATCAGCCGCTCGATCCGGACCATCCCGCTGGAACGGGTGCGCGGCGTCGACGTGTCCACGCCGCCCATGCACCGCATTCTCGGGCTGGCCGTGCTCAAGGTCGACACGGGCGCCAGCGGCGACGACGAGGAGGCCGCGCTCGACGGCGTCACGCTGGGCGAGGCCGAACGCCTCAAGGCGGTGCTGCTGCGCCGCGCCGTCCAGGTCAGGGAGGCCGAGCACATCCCCGGGCCCGGCCCCGCGCCCGTGAACCGGCCGATCATCGCCGTCCCGCGCCGGTGGCTCCTGTACGGGCCGCTGTCCGGGGCGTACCTGCTCACGCCGTTCGCGCTCGCCGGCGGCGCGGTGGGGCTGGCCTTCCAGTGGGGCGACGACCTGGGCTTCGGCCAGGACGCCGCCTGGAGCGCGGGGGAGTGGCTGTGGGAGCACCCCTACCTGCTGCTCGTCGTGGCGCTGCTGCTGGTCGTCGCCATGCCGTTCGTCGGCGGCGTGATGTACGCGGTCTTCAACTGGGACTTCAGGCTCACCCGCCGCGACGGCTACCTCGTGGCCGAACGCGGGCTGATCAACCGGCGCAGCGTGTCGCTGGAGTCCCGGCGGGTGCGCGGCTACGAGATCGTCGACGGCCTGGCCGAACGCCTGGCCGGGGTCGTACGCGTCTGGGCGATCGTGACCGGGCTCGGCGACTCCGAGACGCGCGGGCAGCTGTTGCCCGACGTGCCGCGCCAGGTCGCCGTCGGCGTCACCGCCGACGCCGTGGGCCCCTTCCGCTCCACCCTGCGCGCCCATCCGCCGATCGCCCGCAACCGCCGTCTGTTCCGCGCGGTCTTCCCCTGGCTCCTCCTGGCCACGCTGAGCGCCGCCGGGGCGTGGGCCACAGGAATGATGCTCTGGTGGATCCTGACGGTCCTGGCGTTGCTCCTGGCGGGCGCTGGGGTGTTCCTGGGCCTCGACCGGTACGCCTCCCTGGGCCACGGCTACGACGGCGCCCGGCTGGCGGTCCGGTCGGGATCGTTGCGCCGTGCCGAGGCGGTGATCGAACGCCGGGCCGTGGTGGGCTGGCGGCTGCGCCAGACCTGGTTCCAGCGACGGGCCGGGGTGCTGACGCTGATCGCGGGGGTCGGAGCGGGCAAGGGCGGCTACGACGCGCTGGACGTCTCGGAGGCTCAGGGCGCGGCGTTCCCCGCCGAGGTGACGCCGGAGTGGCTGGCCCCGTTCATGCGGCCCCACACCGTCCCGCCCCAGGACTGAACGCCTCCCCCGAACACCGCGGTACTTCCTTCTTGAACGACCGAGGCCGCGCCCTCCTGTCCAGGTGGGCGCGGCCTGTGGTCGCTTGATCGGGTGCGGGTCAGTCCTGGCGGCGGGCGCCGAACATGATCTCGTCCCACGTCGGCACGGAGGCTCGACGGCCCCGCGAATTCTTGCGCGCCTGACGCGCGGCCGGAGCGGGCGGCGGAGAGGGCACCGGGACGTCGTCCTTGCCGGGGCCCTTGGCGTCGTCCTTGCCGGGACGCGCGGCCGGGACCGGCGGGGTGCCCTTGGGGGCGCCGGGGCCGGGCTTGGGCCTGGGCGCGGGCGCCTTCTTCTCGGCCACCTCGACCTTCTCCGCCACCTCCTCGGACGCTGCCGCCACGGATGCCTCCGGCACGGCTGAGTCCTGGGCGGGCACGTCCTCGGCGGGGACGTCCTGGGCGGCGGGCTCCGGTGCCGTCGCCGGGCGCTCCTGCTCGGCGTCCGGGGACTTCGCGGCAGCCGGCGCCGGAGCGGCCGAGGACTCTTGGTCGGTCTCGTCGGCCGGCACGTCCTGCGAGGTGGCGGCGGAGGGCTCGTCGGCCGGTGCGTCCTTGGCGGCAGATGTCTCGGCGGCGGGTGCGTCGGGCGTCGCCGTCTCGGTCGGGACAGACTCGGCCTGAGGGGTGGCGTCCGCCTCGGCGGTCGTGCCGGCTTCCGGGGCGTCCTCGGTGGCTGCCGGGGTTGCCGCGGTCGGCGCGTTTTCGGTGGTCGGCGTGGGTGTGGTGGCCTGCGGTGCGGTCGCCGCGTCCTCCGGCTCGGTTGATTCGGGCGTCTTGGGCGCGGGCTCCGCGGCGGTCGGTGCGCTTGACGTCACGTCCGAGGCGGTCGCCTCGGTGGTGGCGGGCGTGGAGTCGGTGGTGGCCACCGTGGGCGTTTCGGTGGATGGGGCGGAGGAAGCCTCCGCAGCGGCGTCCGGGACGTCCGTCGCACCGGCCGTCGCATCGGCCGTCGAGGCGTCCGACGAGGGCGCGGCGGAGTCGCTTGCCTCGGGCGTGGTGGCCTGGGCGTCGCCGGTGTCGGAGGTGGTGGCGGCGTCTTCGGGCGCGGGAGAACCGGTGGTGTCGGTCTCGGGCGTGGCGGAGACGGACGTGGTGTCGGCCTCCGGCGTCGCGGAGAGCTGAGCGTCCACGGCCGAGCCCGTCGGCTGGGCCTCCGTGGTGGCCGCGGTCTCCTGCTGCACGTCGGACGTGGCGGAGGGCTCCGGCTGGACGGGCGCCGCGGCGGCGGGCGCCGCGGCGGCGGGCGTCGAGGTGGCGGGCGTCGAGGTGGCGGGCTGGGCCGGGGCCGGGACGGAAGCGTCGGGCTGGGCCGTGCGCTCCCCGGCGGCCGTCGGCGAGGACGGCGGCGTCACAGGCCCTTCAGGACCGGCCGACGTCGGCAGGACCTCAGGAGCCGCCGACGTGGCGGCGACCTCGGGAGCGGACACCGCCGCCTGTCGACCAAGAGCCTCCGAAGCGGCAGGTGACTGAGCGCCGGACTCCGGAGCGGCGGGCGACTGGACGCCGGCCTCCGAAGCGGCAGGCTGCTGCGCACCCGGCGACGGACTGACCGACGGTTCCCCATCCAGCGACGGGCCGGCCGGCAGCTGTGTGCCAGGTGCCGGGAGCGCAGGCGGCTGCGTACGGAAGTCCGAGGCAGCAGGTGGCGGCGTACCGAAGTCCGGGGCGGCGGGGGGCTGCGTGCGGAGGTCCGGGGCGGCGGGGGGCTGGGTGGATGTCGTGGGTTCGGCGGGTGACGGGTGGGAGGCGAGCGGGCGGGAGTGCGGCGGGGTGGCGGGCGCGTAGATGGAGTCGTCGCGCTCGCCCGAGCGGCCCGAGCCGAAGTCGGGCAGCCACGGCGACGTGCCGCCGCGGCGGGAGGAGGCGTCCGGAGAGCGGCCGAAGCCGGTCTCGCGGCCCGCGGTCTCCCCACGCTGCCCCTCAGCGCGCTCCCCGCGCTGCCCCTCGACACGGGACGGGTCCGGGTGGAAGCCCTCGCCCCGGAAGGGGGCGCGGCTGGTCTCGGGCAGGGACGACGAGCCGTCCGACGCGCTCTCCCGCCCCGGGGACGGCCGATCGAACGGCACGTCACGCCCGGAGACGTCGCGTCCCGCGAGGTCACGCCCCGGCAGGTCGGGGCCGCGGCCGTAGCCGCCGGTGTCGGCGGGCCTGGGCGGCGGGGTGTAGCCGACGGCCGGTTCCTCCGGCTCGCGGCGCACGACCGAGGGGAACGGCAGCGGGTCGGAGGCGAGCGGCGGCACCGGCTGCAGCTTGGCCACCCGCGGCGCGAACGGCGTGACCGTGGTGTCCTCCACCACGGCGGGCTCGGGATCGAAGTCGGCCGACGACAGGCGCATGGCCTCGTCGTCGTGCGGGGAGACGTGGCGCTTGCGCGGGTCGAAGAGCCATTCGGCGTGGCGCGTGTGACCGTTCCAGACGTAGCCGAGCTTGACCCGCCACAGGCCGTCGTCGCGCTTGGCGGAGTCCCAGTCGATCTCGTCGGTGGGCACGCCGCGCCTGGTCAGCCGCTCGGCCACCAGCTCGCCGAGGGTGGGACCGGGCGCGGTCTCCCCGGGCATGCGGACGGCGACGCGCTGCGCCTGCTGGGCGACGTACTCCCGCTCCTGCAGCACCGGGCCCTCGAACCAGCGGACTCGTTCGACCGGGATCCCGGCGGTCGCGGCGATCTCTTCCGCTGTCTCTCCGGCGCGGATGCGTGCCTGGATCTCCTTGGGGCGCAACGGGCTCTCCACTTCGATCTCGTACTGGCCGAGACGGGAGAAGTTGCCGCGGACGGCAGCACGGAGCCGGTCGTCCACGGGAAGGGTGAAGCGCGTACCTCGCCCGGCAGTAGCCAGCACGAGATAGGTGCCGTCCTCACTCACCGCGACGAGTCGGAGCTCCTGCATGCGAGTCCCTTCGTCAGCGTCGCCATTCTTCCCCCGGACCCTTGAGTCTCTCGCGTGTGCCGGTTGCCTGCCAGCACCGTACCCGGCATGTCCGAACATCGCCTTCCTGGGAAGCCCCGGGGGCGATGTGACGCCGGTCACATTTGTGGATTCCATTTCCTCTAACGCCCGCCGCTGTGCATGAGGAGGTTAGAGCTCCTCGACGGATTCTGGCGAATCGCGGCGCGTGCTGTTGTGCACTTCAGCGAACTCGCGACAAGGGAGGGGGCGGCGTCGGGACGGCGTTCGAGAAGACGCGCCGCGGCGGCGGCGAGGTACGGGGCGCCCGCCGAGAACGCCTGCCCGCCGGAGGAAACCTGGCACCAGCCCGAGTCGGCCGCGCCCACGACGAACACCCCCGAGCGCACCAGCGACCGTACGGCCGCGCCGAGCGCGGGCGAGTCGGCCCCGTCGGCGGCGAGCGTGACGACGGACGGGCCGCGCGCGTGCCGCCGGATCCAGTCGAGCCCGGCCAGCACGTCGGCCAGCGAGCCCGACCCCGCGCAGCCGAGCACCCGCACCGAGGCGATCCTGGCCTCCGGCGCCCGCGAGGCGACGGCCCTGGCCACGCGCGTGCCGTGCCCGCCGCAGTCGCGCCCGGTGCCGCCGGTGGCGTCGAAGGCGCGCCAGGCCCGGTCGCCGAACTCGGCCCGGGTGACGTCGACGCCGGTGTCCACGACGAACACGGTCGTGCCCGCGCCCGAGTCGGCGCCCGAGTCGGTGGCCGTGTCGGTGGCCGTGTCGGCGTCCATGTCGGGGGCGGGGGCGTCGCCGGGCATGGTGTGGATCTCGCGGTCGGGCTCGACGGCCAGGACCCGGCGATCGGATCTGAGCTCGGCCAGCTCGCCGACGGTGAGGAAGGTGGCGAAACCCGGCAGAGCCTCGGTGTAGTAACGCCGTACCCGCCATCTCACCTCCGCGACGAGATCCCGGGCGTCCGCGCGGCTGCGGGCCGTGACGATGTAGGGCCGGGTGGGCTCGGAGGCCGAGGGGCGCAGGGCGAGTCCGGAGGCGGGCGTCATGGCGAGAGGGACAGCGGTCGTCGCGGCCGTCGCCACGGCCGCGGCGAGGTAGACGGAGGGTAGGCCGAATCGTCGGGGCACGAGTTACGAGGATGCCTGTCGCGCAGGTCACAGGAACAACGGGACACGCGCTCGCGTCTATTCACGAGGAAGCTCTTTACCGTACGCATGACCAGAGGGGACTGATCCGGGGGATGACCGGCGAGCAGCGGAAGTTCGAGCTGAGCGTGCCACAGATCCTCGGGAGCGCCCTCGCCGCCGTCACCGCCGCGGTGGCCGCCTCCTACCTCGGGGTGGCGGGCACCGTGATCGGCGCCGCCGTGGTCAGCATCGCGAGCACGGTGGCCAGTGCCGTCTATACGCACTATCTCAAGCGCACCGGCGACCGGGTCAAGCAGCACACGCTGTCCGCGTGGCGCGAGGAGCAGGAGGAGGGGCAGGGCCTGCTCGCCGCCGCCGCGAACGCCACCCCGGCCGCGGGCGAGGAGACCGCCGCGCACGCCACCAGGGCCGCGGGGGAGCAGACCGCCGCGCACGCCGTCCGGGGAGGCGGCGGCCGGGGGCATGACACGCTGGTCATGCCGGTCGTCGAGCCCGCCGGGCGCGGCGGGCTGCCGTGGCTGAAGATGGCGGTCGCGGCCGCGCTGGTGTTCGCGGTCAGCATGGGCGGCATCCTCGCCTTCCAGGCCCTCGACCACCGGACGCTGCACGAGCGGGTCACCGGCGGGCAGACGCCGGTGAAGGAGCAGCAGCGCGCCCCCGTCAAGGATCAGGGGCACGACCGCCAGGACCGCGACGACCGGCCGATCGGTCCGACGCGGTCGCCGACCCCGACCCCCACCCCGACGCCCACGGACACGCCGCGCACTCCGCCGCCGTCCGGGACCGGCGAGCCGAGTCCGAGCGGCACGCCGACGCCCACTCCCACGGACACGGTCGAGCCCGTCCCCGAGACGCCCGGGCCCGGCGAGGAGGAGCAGGAGCGTCCCGACCCGGGTGAGCAGCAGTCCAGCGCGCCTCCGGCCACGACGCAGCCGGACGAGCCGCCGGCGCAGCAGGAGGGGCGCTAGCCGAGCACCACGTCGAGGTAGTCGTTGGTGAACACCCGGCGCGGGTCCAGCCGGTCGCGCAGCGCGACGAAGTCGTCGAAGCGGGGGTAGACCTTGCGCAGGTACGCGGCGTCCCGGGTGTGCATCTTGCCCCAGTGCGGCCGGCCGTCCAGCCGGTTCATGATCTCCTCCACGCCCTCGAAGTAGGCGGGGTTGGGCGTGGGCCGGTAGATGTGGCAGGCGACGTAGGCCGAGTCGCGGCCGTACGCGGTGGACAACCAGGCGTCGCTGGGCGGCGTGACGCGCACCTCGACGGGGAAGGTGATCTTCCAGTCCATCCTGTCGATCAGGTCGCGGGTCTCGCGCAGCGCCTGGGCCAGGTGCTCGCGCGGCACGGCGTACTCCATCTCCAGGAACCGCACGTCCCGGCGGGCGGTGAACACCTTGTACGAGGTGTCCACCGCCTCCGAGTCGCCGAGGGCCGCCGCGCTGATCGCGTTGATCCGCGGGATCAGCGCCGGCCGCCGCCCGCCGACGGCGCAGGCGGCGCCGAAGACGGTGTTCTCCAGGAACACGTTGTCCAGCCAGTGCTTGAACGGGCTCGGCGGCCTGGCCGGGCCCGCGTCCCTGTTGTTGGTCTTGACCAGGCAGGCGTCGGTGTGCGGCAGCCAGAAGAAGTCGAGGTGCTCGTTGGCCGAGGTCAGCGAGTCGAGCGAGGCGAGGATGTCGGTGAGCGTCATCCTGCGCCGGCGGTTGCGCAGCAGGAACGCGGGCTCCACCCGGAACGTCACGGCCGTCAGCACGCCCAGCGCCCCGAGGCCGACCCGGGCCGCGTCGAACAGGTCCTCGCCGGGCACGGCCGTGGCGACCGAGCCGTCGGCGAGCACCAGCTCCAGCTCGGTGACCTGGTCGGCCAGGCCGCCGCTGTCGCGCCCGGTGCCGTGGGTGCCGGTCTGGATCGCGCCGGCGACGGTCTGCTCGGTGATGTCGCCCATGTTGGCCAGGGCCAGCCCGCGCTGGTCGAGCAGCTCGTTCAGCACCTTGAGCGGCGTGCCGGCCAGCACCGTGACGCGGTCCTCGCCGGCGGACCTGATGCCGCTCAGCCCCTCGGGGCGGAGCATGATCCCGTCGGTGAGGGCCACCCCGGTGAAGGAGTGGCCCGTGCCGACCATGCGCAGGCGGCGCCCGGCGGCCGAGGCGTCCCGCACGGCCTGGACGACGTCCGCCACGCTCGCGGGGGTGCGCACCTCGGCAGGGGCGCCCGTCTGATTCCCGGCCCAGTTAGTGAAGACCATGAGGCGCCCCTCCGAGCGTCGTTCCGATTAAACGTGAACGATACTCACTTCTCCCAGCCTTCGGGAACCGGGAAAATCTGACCGGGCTGCAGGTTCTGCTGCTTGATCACGTCGGAGACCGTGACCAGCTGGTACCCCTTCGCCTGCAGCGACTTGACGATCGAGGGCATGGCGTCCACGGTCTGCTTGACCCAGTCGTGCATGAGGATGATGCCGTCGCGCTCGGCCACCTCAAGGGTCTTCTTCTTGATGGCCTCGACGTTCTTGGTGTCCCAGTCGTGCGAGCCGGCCGTCCACAGGATCATGGGCATGCCGAACTCGGTCGCGACGTCCGACACCTGGATGTCGGCCAGCCCGTACGGCGGGCGCAGCAGCTTGGGCTCGACGCCCGCCGCCTTCTTGACCGCGTCCTGGGTCTTCTTGATCTCGCTCCTGATGACCCCGGCGTCGATCTTGGTGAAGTCGGGGTGCTTGTAGCTGTGGTTGCCCACCTCGTGGCCCTCGGTGACCATGCGCTTGACGAAGGCCGGGCGGCTGTTCACGTACTGGCCCTCCAGGAAGAACGTCGCCTTGGCGTTGTACTTCTTGAGGGTGTCCAGCAGGGTGCCCGCGTACTGGCCGGGCCCGTCGTCGAAGGTCAGCGCGATGCACTTGACCTGCTCGCAATCGACCTCGGCCTTCTTCGGCGTCTGGGCGAACGCGGGCGCGGGAGCCAGGGTGACGCAAACTGCCGCGATAGCTAGAAGTGAAGTGATTTGTCGGGACATAGCAAAGCTTCCGGTGTGATGGGTGTTGCGAGGGATAACTCCCGACCGTAGCGGATCAGCTCTTCAGGGGTGAAGGCGCTTCCGGAAGTCTCAGCAAACCCGAACCTCCGACGCCCACGACCGCCGCCAGGAGCGCCGCGCACACCGCGAAGCCGAACGCGCTGGACGCGCCGACGGTGTCGGTGAGCTGCCCGCCCGCCCACGCGCCGATCGCCACGCCGAACCCGATCGAGGTGGAGATCCAGGCCATGCCCTCGGTGAGCAGGGACGGCGGGACCAGCCGCTCGGTGAGCGAGAACCCGGTGATGAGCGTCGGCGAGATGGCCAGACCGGCCACGAACGCCACGGCGGCCATGATCCACGGGTCGTCCACGAGCAGGATCGGCAGCAGGCCCACCACGAACACGCCCAGCGCGCGGATGAACCGGGCGCGCAGCGAGATCCGCCACTCCCGCGAGCCGAACCACAGCCCCGACACCATCGACCCGCCCGCGAACGCCGCCAGCAGGAATCCCGAGGCGCCCTTCACGCCGTGCTCCTCGGCGAAGGCGACCATGATCAGGTCCACCGAGCCGAACACCGCGCCGAGCCCGAGGTAGACGCACGCCAGCAGGGCGATGCCGGGGATCAGGATGGGCGTGCCGCCGGCCGTCCTGACCGGTTGCACGGGCGGCTGCGTACGCCGCTGCGCCGCCAGGGCCAGGCAGCCGCCGAGCATGCACACCAGCGCCACCAGCAGCCCCGCGTACGGGTTGATCGCGGTGGCCAGCACGGTGACGAGCGCGGGCCCGGTGACGAAGACGACCTCGTCGGCCACGGACTCGAAGGCGAAGGCGGTGTGCAGCGTCCCGGTGCCGCCGTGGATCGTGGACCAGCGGGCCCGCACCATCGACCCGATGGACAGGGAGGAGGCGCCGATCAGCAGGCCGGAGACGTACAGGGTCCACTCGGGCAGGCCGAGCGCGGCGCTGAGCATCAGCGCGGCCATCGCCAGCGCGTTGACCACCGAGAAGGGGGCGATCACCCGGTTCTGGCCGAACCTGTCCACCAGCCGCCCCGACAGCGGCGCCGCGATCGCGAAGGCCACGTTGGTGGTGGCGCCGACCGCGCCGGCGGTGGCGAAGGACCCGGTGACGGTGGAGATCAGCAGCACGACGCCGATGCCGAGCATGGACATCGGCATCCGGCCGACGAACCCGGCCAGCACGAATCCTTTGACTCCGGGCCCGTTGAACAATCCCCGGTAAGGCCCGACCACGCTGTTTCCCCCTTACTTGGCGCCCCCACGATGGCGCACCGTCTGTCCGGATGGCAAGTGATATTTCCGGTGAGTGGGTTAACGTGTGGCTGATGTCCGGTCTTCCCTCTCTCCGCGCGGTCCTGCTCATGGTCCTCGGCGTGCTCGTGGTCACCGCCGTGGCCGGGGGAGTCGTCGTGCTCATGGGCGATGACCTGGTCAGAACGGCCCAGGAGCCGGTGCGCAGGCCGATCACCCGCGCGGTTCCGGAGGCCGCTCCCCGCCTCGACCAGCTCGTACCCACGACGGCGCCGGTCAAGGATTTCGGCCAGGGCGGGCCGGGCGTCACCGTGACGCCGCCGCGCGTGCTGGCGATCGCGCCCGCCACGGTCTCCCGGCGGACCAGGCTCGCTCTGGGCGCGCTCAAGCACGTGCAGAAGGCCGCCGTCGTGGACGCCGGCGCGGTCAAGGTCGCCGGCACGTCGCTCAACCTGCTGGCCGTCGACCCGGCCGACTTCCGCTCCTGGACGCCCCAGCCCGTCGCCGACCAGCCCGCCGTCTGGAGCGCGCTGGCCAGGGGCGAGCTGGTCGCCGAGGCCGGCACGACGCGCAGGTACGGCATGATCCTCGGCGCGATGTACCAGGTGGACGGCGGCCCGAGACTCCGGGTCGCGGCCTCGGCCACGCTCGGACTCTCCGGCGTGGACGGCCTGGTCAGCCTGGAGGTGGGCAGGTCGCTCGGCTTCGCGAAGGGCGTCGCGGTGCTGCTGCACGGCAAGCCGGGCACGATCGCCGAGGCCGGCGTGCGGCGGCTACTCGGCAAGGGCGCGCAGGTCGTCGTGCTCGACGCGGCCAGCCGCACCCAGCGGCAACAGCAGCAGCAACCGCAGCGACAACAACAGCAGCCGGTCACCGTCGGCCGCCCGAACAGCTACCTCGACCTCTACAAGGCCGCCGCCACCCGCTGCCCCGGCCTGTCCTGGACGGTGCTGGCGGCCATCGGCCAGGTCGAGAGCAGCCACGGCCGCAACAACGGCCCCTCCAGCGCGGGCGCCCTGGGGCCGATGCAGTTCATGCCCGCCACCTGGAAGCACTACGGCGTGGACGGCGACGGCGACGGCAAGGCCGACATCTGGAGCCCCTACGACGCGGTGCCCGGCGCCGCCAACTACCTGTGCGCCAACGGCGCGGGCAAGGGCGGCGCGAAGCTGCGCAAGTCGATCTGGTTCTACAACCACTCGTGGGACTACGTGGACAAGGTCATGGGCATCGCCGAGGCGTACGCCCGCACCTACGCCTGAGGCCGCCCGCCGGGCCGGACCGGACGCGGGCAGCAGGTGAGCGGGCACGCGACGGGCTCCGGCTCGTCCATCAGCTCCCTGACCATGCGCACGAACGCCGGATGGGTGCCGGCCGTCGCCGCGCGCTCCATCGGCAGGCCCAGCTCGGCGGCCACCTGCCGGGCCTCGGTGTCGAGGTCGTAGACGACCTCCATGTGGTCGGAGACGAACCCGATCGGCACCAGCACGACCGAGCCGGCGTCCGTCTTGCGCAGGAAGTCGCACACGTCGGGCTCCAGCCACGGCACCTGCGGGGGGCCGCTGCGCGACTGCCACACCAGGTGCCAGGGCTCGTCGCGGCCCAGCGCCTGGTTGACCAGCTCGGCGCTGCGGCGGAGCTGGGACTCGTACAGGCCGCCCGAGGGGCCGGCGGTCTCGGCCATCGACACCGGGATGCTGTGGGCGGTGAACACCAGCCGGGCGTCCTGGCGGCCCAGCCGCTCCAGCGCCTGGCGCGTGTGGTCGGCCATCGCCGCGACGAACCCCGGATGGTCGCCGAAGTGCCGCATCTTGATCAGCTCGGGGCCGCCCTCGACGGAGATCCTGGCGATGTCCTCGTAGTACTGGCGGCAGCTCGAATATCCGGCGAACGCCGAGGTGGCGAAGACGGCGGCCCGGCGCACGCCGTCGGCCGCCATCCGCCGCACGGTGTCCTCGCCGAAGGGGTGCCAGTTGCGGTTGCCCCAGTAGACCGGCACGCCCGCGACCGGGCCGAGCGCCTCGACCAGCTCGCGGTTCTGCCGGTTGATCGGGCTGACGCCGCCGAACCCCTGGTAGTGCTCGGCCACCGCGAGCAGCCGCTCGCGCGGCACGCCGCGCCCCCGCACGACGTTCTCCAGGAACGGCAGCACGTCGTCGGGACCCTCGGGGCCGCCGAACGACAGGACGAGCAGAGCGTCGTAATCAGCCACGTGTCAAGCCTAGTCAGGAGAGCGGGCGGTCCGGCCCGAGGGAGGGTGAGGAGGCGCGGAGCGCGGTGTCGCCCGCGGAGCGCCGGTGACCAGGTAGGTTCGATCGAGTGAGCGCATTCGATGACATTCGTGACTATGTGGCCATTCCCCGGGTCCTCTCCCTGAAGCTCTCGCCTGACGGCTCCCGTCTGATCTCGGCCGTGCAGGCCCTCAATCCCGACGGCAAGTCGTACGGCACCGCGCTCTGGGCGATCCCCCTCGACGGTGAGCCGTACCGTCTGACCCGTTCCGCCAAGGGCGAGACGGCCGCCGTCTTCACCGACGCCGGGGACGTGCTGTTCACCTCCGCGCGCCCCGACACCACCGTCAAGGACGCGACCGACGAGGTGCCCGCGCTGTGGCTGCTGCCGCGCGCCGGCGGCGAGGCCCGCCAGATCGCCACCCGCCCCGGCGGCATCGGCGCCGCGCGCACGGCGGGCGACGTGGTGGTGTTCGCCTCCGACGTGCTCGACGGCGACGAGTCGACCGAGGACGAGCGGCGCAAGGCCCGCAAGGACGCCGGGACCAGCGCGATCCTGCACGAGGGCTACCCGGTCCGCTACTGGGACCACGACCTCGGCCCGGCCCGCACCCGGCTGTTCACCGGCCGGCTCGGCGCCGACCGCCTGGAGGACGTGCGCGAGCTGACCCCCGACGCGGGCGAGGCGCTGCGCGAGGCCGCCTTCGAGCTCACCCCCGACGGCTCCACCGTGATCGCCACCTGGCGCAGGTACCTGTCCGGCGGCGACAGCCGTACGGACCTGGTCGCCATCGACGTGGCCACCGGCGAGCGGCGCACCCTGCTCACCGACGAGGCGCACGACTTCGGCGGCCCGATCGCCGTCTCGCCCGACGGCACGCGGGTGGCCTGCGCGCGCGAGCGCATCACGAGCACGGACGTCTCCGTCCGCGTGGAGCTGTGGATCGCCGACCTGGCCACCGGCGAGGGCCGGGCCCACGCCCCCGACCTGTTCCCGATGGACCTCGCCTGGGCCCCCGACTCCTCGGCCCTCTACCTCGTCGCCGACCACCAGGGCCGCCGCCCGGTCTTCCGCGTCCCGCTGGACGGCGAGCACACCAGGCTCACCGGCGACGACGCCGCCTACCTCGGGGTCAACGCGAGCGCCGACGGCGCGTACGTCTACGCCCTGCGCAGCAACATCGCCCTCGCCCCCGCCCCCGCCAGGATCGACGCGGCCACCGGCGAGATCGCCGACCTGCCCTCGCCGGCCCCGCGCCCCGAGGTGCCGGGCACGCTGACCGAGATCTCGGCCACCGCCGACGACGGCGCGACCGTGCGCGGCTGGCTCGTGCTGCCCGAGGGCGCCTCGGCCGACAACCCGGCGCCGTTCCTGCTGTGGATCCACGGCGGACCGGTCGCGTCCTGGAACGACTGGCAGTGGCGCTGGCAGTCGTGGATCATGGCGCAGCGCGGGTACGCCGTCCTCATGCCCGACCCCTGCCTGTCCACCGGCTACGGCCAGGAGATGATCGACCGCGGCTGGGGCGCCTGGGGGCCGCGCACCCAGGCCGACCTCGACGCCATCGTGGACGTCGCCCTGGCCAGGGACGACATCGACGACGAGCGCGTGGCGGCGATGGGCGGCTCGTTCGGCGGCTACATGGCCAACTGGCTGGCCGGGCACACCGACCGGTACCAGGCCATCGTCACCCACGCCGCGCTGTGGAACCTCGACCAGTTCGCCGGCACCACCGACTCCTCGCTGTACTGGCAGCGCGAGTTCGGCGAGCCCGGCTCGGAGCGCTACGACCAGCTCTCCCCGCACCTGGGGCTCGGCAAGATCACCACCCCGATGCTCGTCATCCACGGCGACAAGGACTACCGGGTGCCGATCGGCGAGTCCCTGCGCCTGTGGTGGGACCTGCAGCGCACCGACGTCGAGTCGAAGTTCCTGTACTTCCCCGACGAGAACCACTGGATCCTCAAGCCGGGCAACATCGTCGCCTGGTACGAGACCGTGCTCGCCTTCCTCGCCCAGCACGTGCTCGGCGAGGAGTGGAAGCGCCCGGACTCGGTGGCCTGATGACCGACTTCCTGCGGCTGGCCGAGGACGTCGCCCGCGAGGCCGGGGACATGCTCCTGGCCAAGCGGCCCACGATGTCGGAGGACGTCGAGACCAAGTCCAGCCCCACGGACGTCGTCACCATCCTGGACAAGGCGTCGGAGGAGCTGATCCGCGAGCGCGTCCTGGCGGTCCGTCCGGACGACCGGTTCCTGGGCGAGGAGGGCGGCGAGGCGCCGGGCGCGTCCGACGTGCGGTGGATCGTCGATCCCGTCGACGGCACCGTCAACTTCCTGTACGGCCTGCCCGACTGGGCGGTGTCCATCGCCGTCGAGGTGGCCGGGCGGGTCGTGGCGGGGGTCGTCAACGTGCCGGCGCGGGGCGAGGTGTTCACCGCCGCGCTCGGCGAGGGAGCCTGGCTGGGCGGCGCGCGGCTGCGCTGCAACAGCGGGGTGCCGTTGGCCCGGGCGCTGGTCGCGACCGGGTTCGGCTACTCGGCGCCGCGCCGCGAGGTGCAGGGACGGGTCGTGGCGGCGGTGCTGCCGCGGGTGCGCGACATCCGGCGCGGCGGCTCGTGCGCCATCGACCTGTGCTCGGTGGCGGCGGGCCGGGTGGACGCGTACTACGAGCGCGGCACCAACGCGTGGGACCACGCCGCGGCCGGGCTGGTGGCGACCGAGGCGGGCGCCCGGCTCGGCGGCCTGCAGGGCCGGCCGGTCGGCCCGGAGTTCGCGCTGTGCGCGGCTCCCGGCCTGTTCGAGGAGCTGCACGACCTGCTCGTGCCGCTTGACCCCGAACGCGACTCCTGACCGGGCCGCGGGCATGACAGGACGGCCGGGGCCCATCGGGCCCCGGCCGTCGCACGCGTATGTCTAGCGCGGCAGCGGGACGCCGTGATCGTCGGCCAGGCGGCGCAGGTCCTCGATCTCGGCGGTGAGGGTGTCGGCGAGGTAGTCGTCGCCGGTGCTGCGGGCCTCGGAGAGGCTCTTGTAAGCCTGGTCGAGGCGGCGTTCGATCGTGGTGGTGAACTCGCCCATCTCACCTACTCTCTCAGGGGTTCGATCCGTGCGGGGCGAAGGGACCCCATTGCCAGTGGATGTCCGGGCAATGGGTGTCCCGACGGCATACCCCGGGTTATCGCCCTCTGAAACATGAATTTGTGCGGCCCCTGCCCGGCACACCCCTGGACATGCCTTACCGTGCGCTTATCGAGCCTGTAGGCAGAATGAGACACCGGAACCGGAAAGAGGGTGTACCAGGCGTGCGAGTGCTGGTTGTCGAGGATGAGCGGGTGCTCGCCGACGCGATCGCGACCGGGCTGCGGCGTGAGGCCATGGCCGTCGACGTCGCCTACGACGGCGGCGGCGCCCTTGAGCGCACCTCCTACATCGACTACGACGTGATCGTGCTCGACCGCGACCTGCCGGTCGTGCACGGCGACGAGGTGTGCCGCCGGCTGGTCGAGCAGCGCTCGGCCTCGCGGATCCTCATGCTGACCGCCTCCGGCGACGTGGACGACAAGGTGGAGGGGCTCGGCCTCGGGGCCGACGACTACCTGGCCAAGCCGTTCGTGTTCATCGAGCTGGTGGCCCGGGTGCGCGCGCTCGGCCGGCGTTCGGCGCCCGCCCTGCCGCCCGTGCTGGAGCGGGCCGGGATCCGCCTCGACCCGGGCAAGCGGCTGGTCGAGCGCGACGGCAAGGAGATCGTGCTCACCAAGAAGGAGTTCGCGGTCCTGGAGGAGCTGATGCGCGCCGAGGGCGCGGTGGTCAGCCAGGAGGACCTGCTGGACAAGGCGTGGGACGAGAACATCGACCCGTTCACCAACGTCGTCCGGGTGACCATGATGACGCTGCGGAAGAAGCTGGGCGAGCCTCAGGTGATCGAGACCGTGCCCGGGGTTGGGTACAAGTTGTGAGCGAACGGCCAGAGCGCGGGGCGGGGCCGACGCATCCGATGATCAGCCCCCATTCGGCAAGGAAGGCGACGCGCGTGCAGGAGGCGCCACCCCCGACCGGCCCGCCGGCCTGGGACGGCCCGCCCCCGCCCGAGTCCGAGACGCCCGCCCGCAGCACCCTGGAACGGGTCAGGGGGCTGCCGGCCAAGGTGAGCATCCGGTGGCGGCTCACGCTCACCTACAGCGCTCTGGTGTTCGCCGCCGCGGCGGTGCTGCTGTTCGTCGTCTACTCGATCGTCGGCAAATCGATCGAGAACGCCTGGCCCGACCTGATCACCGACGACCTCGACCCGCTCGACGCCGCCATCATGCAGAACCGGTGGACCCTGGCCAAGGGGCGGGCCGTCAGCAGCGCGCGCGACGCGCTGTTCACCAGCTCCTTCATGGCGCTGGCCGGGGTCGGCATCCTCGCGCTCATCATCGGCTACTTCGTGGCCGACCGGGCGCTGCGGCCGGTCACCCAGATGACCAGCGCGGCCCGCAAGCTGTCGGAGAGCACGCTCGCCCACCAGCGCATCGCCCTGCGCGGCCCCAACGACGAGCTGAAGGAGCTGGCCGACACCTTCGACGCCATGCTCACCCGGCTCAACATCGCCTTCGACACCCAGCGCAGATTCGTGGCCAACGCCTCCCACGAATTGCGCACGCCGTTGACGATTAACCGGACCGTCCTGGAGATCGCGTTGTCGGATCCGGAGGCGTCCGAGGACCTCAAAGCGCTCGGCCGCACGCTGCTGGAAGTCAACGCGCGTAACGAGAAGCTCATCGAGGGACTGCTGTTGCTCGCCAGGAGCGAACGAGAACTCGCGGTGCGCAAACCGCTCGACGTTCAGGAAGTCGCGCAGACGGCCGTGGAACAGCTCGCGCCCTTCGCCGCCGAACACGGCGTGACCGTTGTGGCCGAACTGGTCAGCGCGCCTACCGTGGGCGACCCGGTGCTTCTGGAGCGGTCGGTCAGCAACCTGCTGGAGAACGCCGTGAAGTACAACCTTCCCGAAAACGGAAAAGTCTGGATCCGGACGGGAATGGCGGACGGGGGGCTGGTTGTTCAGGTGGCCAACACGGGGCAGCACGTCCCGGCGTACGAGGTGAACAGCCTGTTCGAGCCGTTCAGGAGGCTCCACGCCGACCGCGTGGAATCGGCCAAGGGATCGGGTCTGGGGCTGTCCATCGTCCGTGCGGTGGTGCAGGCACACGGTGGAAACGTGACCGCGGTGCCGCGTGATGGCGGAGGACTTGTGGTGACGATTCGGCTTCCGACGCGTTGACCGAGCGTCCTTGAGTGGGCCATGGGGCGCCGACGGGTGAGGTTCAGGCGTGTTCGTCCGCGTGTTGATGTAGTGGGGGCGTCTCGTTCTCGCCGTACATGTGGTTGGATGTGCCGTCGAACACGGTGGCGCATGACGCCAAGGCTGTGGGTTTCGCCATATTTGGCTAACCATTGCCGTCGGCAGCAGGCCCTGTCGTGTTGGGAGGTTCGTTGTCCGTTCGCGCGGGGTACCGATGGAAAATCTCCCCGACGGAACGGGCACAAGATGGGCCTCCCGGACGTTAGAAGACGCGCGATGAGCGCGAAGACATATAGATGAGGGGGATGGAGTAAGCACAATGGCTACCGACTACGACAGCCCGCGAAAGACAGACGACGACCTGGGGGAGGACAGCCTCCAAGAACTCCAGGCACGGCGTACCGACAAGTCGTCCGGCAGCATCGACATCGACGAGACCGACCTCGCCGAGTCGCTGGAGCTGCCCGGTGCGGATCTGTCGAACGAAGAGCTCTCCCTGCGGGTCATTCCCCGTCAGGCCGACGAGTTCACCTGCTCGCGCTGCTTCCTGGTGCACCACCGCAGCCAGCTGGCCTCCGAGAAGAACGGCCAGCAGATCTGCCGGGAGTGCGCCGCCTGACCGCTGGAGCGAAGGAGCTCAGGGTGAGGGACCCAAGGCACGACCGAGCCCGCCTACCCTGAGCGGTCGCGACCAAGAGGACGGAGGCATCGCGTTGGCCGAGCCCGAGAAGGACAAGCAACAGACGGACGACGGGATCGCCGACCCCGACAAGGAGGTCGGCGAGCTCGTTGTGCGGCTCACCGCGCCCGGTGAGCTGGAGCCGGCCGAGCGGCGCAGACTGCTCGGCCGCCTAGCCAGGTCCCTGGCCGCAGGGGCGAAGAAGGCCCGCGAGAGCGGCGCAGGCCGCGGCCGCTGGCTGGCCGACGTCTTCCTCAACATCGCGCCCCGCATCCCCATCCGCGACCTGTCGACGCTGTCCGAGCATCATCACGGCCTCACCGGCGAGGAACTCGCCGACGACCTGGTGCGCACCGCCCAGAAGGCCACGATGACGGTCGGAGCCATCGGCGGAGCACTGGCGGCGGCCCAGTTCGCCGCACCACCCCTCCTGCTCTCCGCGCCCGCGCAGCTCGTCGCGGAGACCATCGTCGTCGCCGCGATCGAGGTCAAGCTTCTGGCCGAGCTGCACGAGGTCTACGGCGTCCGCGTCCAGGGCAACGGCACGCAGCGCGCCTTCGCCTTCGCCTCCGCCTGGGCCAAGCAGCGCGGGATCGACCCCCTCGCCCCCGCGTCCGTCTCGCTCGCGCTCGGAGCCGCGTCCAAGGCCGCTCTTCGCAACCGTCTCATGCGCACGCTCGGGCGCCATCTGACCACGTTCGGCCCCTTCCTCACCGGAGCCGTCGCCGGCGGCGCGCTCAACCGCGGCGCGACCGGCAAGCTCGGCAAGGCCATCCGCGCCGACCTGCGCCTCAAGGGCCCGTCGTTGCCGCCGCCCGACCCCCGTGACGAGCTGACGCCGTAGCCAGGCGGCCGCGAGGTCAGACGTCCCGGCTGTCCACCACGCGCTTGAGCTTGCCCACCGACCGCTCCAGCGTCTCGGGGTCCACCACCTCGACCTCGACGCTCACGCCGACGCCCGCCTTGACCGCGTGCCGCAGCGCGCGCCCGGCCTCCTCGCGGCCGGTCGCGCCCGGCCGCGCCTCGACCCTGACGGTGAGCACGTCGAGCCGGTCCGGCCGGGTCAGGTGCAACTGGAAGTGCGGCGACAGGCCGGGCACGCGCAGCACGAGCTCCTCGATCTGGGTCGGGAACACGTTCACGCCGCGCAGGATGATCATGTCATCGGTGCGGCCGGTGACCTTCTCCATGCGGCGGAAGGCGGGCCTGGCCGTGCCGGGCAGCAACCGGGTCAGGTCGCGGGTGCGGTAGCGGATGACCGGCATGGCCTCCTTGGTGAGGCTGGTGAACACCAGCTCGCCGCCGTCGGGGGCGGGCTCGCCGGTGAACGGGTCGACGGTCTCGGGATAGAAGTGGTCCTCCCAGACGTGCAGGCCGTCCTTGGTCTCGACGCACTCGTTGGCCACGCCGGGGCCCATGACCTCCGACAGCCCGTAGATGTCGACGGCGTGCAGGTCGAAGCGCTCCTCGATCTCGGCGCGCATGCGCTCGGTCCAGGGCTCGGCGCCGAAGATGCCGATCTCCAGCGAGCTCTCGCGCGGGTCGAGGCCCTGGGCGGCGAACTCGTCGAGCAGCGCCAGCAGGTACGACGGCGTGACCATGATGACCCTGGGCCGCAGGTCGGTGATGAGCTGGACCTGCCGGGCCGTCATGCCGCCGGAGACCGGCACCACCGTGCAGCCCAGCCGCTCGGCCCCGTAGTGGGCGCCGAGACCGCCGGTGAACAGCCCGTAGCCGTACGCCACGTGCACCACGTCGCCTGGACGCCCGCCGGACGCCCGGATCGACCGGGCCATCACCTGCGCCCAGACGTCGAGGTCGGCCTTGGTGTACCCGACGACCGTGGGCTTGCCCGTCGTGCCCGAGGAGGCGTGGACGCGCGCCACCCGCTCGCGCGGCACGGCGAACATGCCGAACGGGTACGACTCGCGCAGGTCCTCCTTGGTGGTGAACGGGAAGAGCGCGAGGTCGTCCAGGCTCCGGCAGTCGCCGGGACGGACGCCGTGCTCGTCGAACTTGCGCCGGTAGAGCGGCACGTTGTCGTAGGCGTGGGACAGCGTCCAGCGCAGGCGCCGCAGTTGCAGGGCCATGAGCTCATCCCTGGAGACACGCTCGACCGGGTCGAGCTCCTCGGGGGACGGCGGCGGGAAGGGCCTCATCTCAGCTCCCTGCTGCGCCCGCGGAACTCCGCGACCACCCGGCCGCCGGACCCGCGCACGGTGATGTCGTAGATGCCGCTGCGGCCGTAGGTGGTGCGCTCGGCCGCCTCGGCCACCAGCACGTCGCCCTCGTGGGCGGGGGCGACGAAGGTGATCTCGGCCCCGGCCGCCACGGTGACCGGGCCCCGGGTGTTGCACGCGCAGGCGAAGGCGGTGTCGGCCAGGAGGAAGACGTAGCCGCCGTGGCAGATGGCGTGTCCGTTGATCATCTGGCCGGTCACGGTCATCCGGCACACCGCGCGCCCCTCGGCCAGCTCCACCAGCTCGATGCCCAGGGCGGCGGAGGCGGTGTCGGCGTCCAGCATGCGACGCGCGCTCTCCAACTGGTCTCCCTTGCTTACTGACCGAATGTTCGGTAAACACTTCCCCGTCCTGCCGAGCACTGTCAAGGGAGGGCCGGCGCAGCGCAGCTGCAAGGGCCGTCTGTGGGGTATGTCCTGGTTCGTCAGCGGGTCGGCCTCAGCGCGTGAGGAGAGACGATGATCAAGCCGTTCGCCTCGTCGGCGGATCTCGGTGAGAAGCGGCAGTCCCTTGAGGTGCTGGCGGAAGGCGTCTACGCGCTCACCGCCGAGGGCGACCCCAACGTGGGCGCGATCGAGGGCGAGGACTTCCTGGTCTGCTTCGAGGCCCTGGCCACGCCCACGGCCGCCGGCGACTGGCTGGCCAGGCTGCGCGAGCACACCGGCAAACCGGTCAGGTACCTCGTGCTCTCGCACTACCACGCGGTCCGCGTGCTGGGCGCCTCGGCGTTCGGCGCGGACGTGGTCGTGGCCCACGACAAGACCCGCGAGCTGATCGCCGAGCGCGGCGAGCAGGACTGGGCCAGCGAGTACGCCCGGATGCCCCGCCTGTTCAAGGATCCCGGCTCGATCCCCGGCCTGACCTGGCCCACCGCCACCTTCAGCGACACCTTCACCATCGACCTCGGCGGCGGCAGGGGCGACCTGGTGCTGGCCCACTGCGGACGCGGCCACACCGAGGGCGACCTGGTGGCCTGGCTGCCCGACCGGCGCATCCTGTTCGCCGGCGACCTGGTCGAGTCGCAGGCCGCGCTCTACACCGGCGACGCCTTCCACCGCGAATGGGCCTCCGGCACGCTCGACCGCGTCGCCTCGTTCGGGGCCGAGACGCTGGTCGGCGGCAGGGGAGCGGTGGCCCACGGCAAGGCCGAGGTCGAGGCGGCCATCGCCCAGAGCCGCGACTTCCTCACCGTGATGCTGCGCGAGGTCGGCGCGGCGAGCGGGCTGAAGGAGGCGTTCGAGCGCACCCACCGGGCCCTGCGGCCGCGCTACGGCGGCTGGCCCATCTTCGAGCACTGCCTGCCCTTCAACGTCTCCCGCCTCTGGGACGAGCTCCACGGCGTCGAACGGCCGCGCGTCTGGACCGCCGAGCGCGACCGCGAAGTGTGGGACGAGCTCCAGTCATGAGGCC
The DNA here is from genome assembly GCF_044465465.1 of Nonomuraea sp. NPDC049655. Taxonomy (NCBI): domain Bacteria; kingdom Bacillati; phylum Actinomycetota; class Actinomycetes; order Streptosporangiales; family Streptosporangiaceae; genus Nonomuraea; species Nonomuraea sp. NPDC049655. The sequence goes on along the minus strand of NZ_JBITLS010000011.1, from coordinate 278,264 downwards.
CGCGGAGTCCGTGCCGCAGGTCATCGTCGTCGGCGCGGGCCCGGTCGGCCAGACCGCCGCGTTGCTGCTGGCCCGCTGGGGCATCCGGGTGCTGGTGCTGGACCGGCGGCAGGCCCGCGACGGCGGCGGCTCGAAGTCGATCTGCCAGCAGCGCGACGTGCTCGACATCTGGGCCGCGGCGGGCGCGGGCCGGGTGGCGGAGGAGGGGCTGGCCTGGACCACCGCCCGCACGTACTACCGCGACCGCGAGCTGTTCTCCTGGTCCTTCGACGGCCAGGGCCCGCTGCCGCCGTGCGTGAACATCTCCCAGGCCCGCACCGAGCAGCTGCTCGACGAGGTCATCGCCGACCAGCCGCTCATCGAGGTGCGCTGGGGCCACGAGGTCACCGGGCTGGTCCAGGACCCGGCGGGGGTGGAGGTCCAGTGCGGGCAGCGGCTGCTGCGCGCCCCCTACGTGCTGGTCTGCGCGGGCGCGCGGGCCCAGCAGGTACGCCGGTCGCTCGGCGTCTCCTTCGACGGCGAGGCGTTCGACGACCAGTTCCTGATCTGCGACATCCGGGCGGATCTGCCCGGTTGGGAGAACGAGCGCCGCTTCTACTTCGACCCCGTGTGGAACCCGGGCCGGCAGGTCCTCATCCATCCCTGCCCCAACGGGACGTACCGGATCGATTGGCAGATCGCGCCGGACTTCATCCCAACAAGAGACGATATTTCGCAGAAAATCCAGCAAATCATCGGGGATCGGCCGTACGAGCTGATCTGGCACAGCACGTACCGGTTCCACTCGCGCATCGCCTCGCGGATGCGGGTAGGACGGGTGCTGCTGGCGGGCGACTGCGCCCATCTGGTGGCGCCCTTCGGGGCCCGGGGGCTCAACTCCGGCGTGCCCGACGCCGAGAACGCGGCCTGGAAGCTGGCCTTCGCGCTCAACGGCTGGGCCGGGCCCGAACTGCTGGAGTCGTACCACGCCGAGCGGCACGCGGCGGCGCGGGAGAACCTGGAGGTGACCGCCGCCACCATGCGCTTCCTCGCGCCCAGGACGGACAAAGACCGGGCCAGGCGGCGGGAGGTCCTGGAGGCCGGCCTGGTCGCCGAGGTGGACTCCGGGCGCTTCGCCGAGCCCTACTGGTACGTGGACTCGCCGCTCACCACGCCCGAGCCGGGCCGGCCGTTCGGGGGGCGTCCGCCGAAGGGCGCGCCGTGCGATCCGGCCCCCGGAGTGATCCTGCCGGACGTGCCGCTGGCGAAGGGCAGACTGCGCGAGTTCTGCCGGGACGGTTTCCTCATTCTGTTGGGCGATATGTGCGATTCGAGTTTGTTTGTGCAGGTCCTGGGCAAGGTCATTACGGCACCGCTCGCCGTCCGCGAGCTCACGGAGATGGATGCGACCGGCTCGCTCGCCGAAAGACTCGGTGCGCGGCCGGATGAAGCATGGGTGATCAGGCCAGATGCCCACATCGCCGCGATCATTCCCCGCGGGGGGCCGGACGAGGTCGCGGCCGCCGTGAGCCGCGCCTGCGGCTCTCCTCGACCTGAGCCCTAGGAGGACTGCGTGACCGGCCGTAGCTCGTTTCTGATCGTCGCGAACCGCTTGCCGGTCGATCGCACGATCGAGCCAGACGGAACGGCCTCGTGGCGCAGGAGCCCGGGGGGGCTCGTGACGGCCATAGCGCCCGTGATGAAGCGCCGCCACGGCGCCTGGGCCGGTTGGCACGGCGCGCCGGACGAGAAGCTCGAACCGTTCGAGCAGGACGGCATGAGCCTCATCCCCATCCCGCTGTCGGCCCGCGAGGTCGAGCTCTACTACGAGGGTTTCTCCAACGCCACGCTCTGGCCGCTCTACCACGACGTGGTGGCGCCGCCGGTGTTCGAGCGGGAGATGTGGGAGACCTACCGTTCGGTCAACGAGCGCTTCGCCGCGGCCGCCGCCGAGGCCGCCGATGAGGGGGCCGTCGTCTGGGTGCAGGACTACCAGCTCCAGCTCGTGCCCGCGATGCTCCGGCGGCTCCGGCCCGACCTGCGGATCGGCTTCTTCCTGCACATCCCCTTCCCGCCCGTCGAGCTGTTCTGGCGGCTGCCCTGGCGCAAGGAGCTGGTCGAGGGGCTGCTCGGCGCCGACCTGGTCGGCTTCCAGCTGCCCGGCGGCGCCTCGAACTTCCGCAGGCTGTGCCGGCGGCTGCTCGGGCTGCCGTACAAGGGGAACGAGATCTTCCTGGACGACCGGGTGGTGACCACGCAGGCGTTCCCGATCTCGGTGGACTTCGGGCAGCTCGACTCGCTGGTGCGCGAGCCGCACGTCGTGGCGCGGGCCAAGGAGATCAGGGGTGAGCTGGGCGATCCCGAGCACGTGCTGCTCGGCGTGGACCGGCTCGACTACACCAAGGGCATCGGCCAGCGTCTGGAGGCGTTCGGCGAGCTGCTCAAGGACGGCAGCCTGCGCCCCAACGAGGCGGTCTTCGTGCAGATCGCCACCCCGAGCCGCGAACGCGTGGACGAGTACCGCAAGCTGCGCGACGACATCGAGCTGCAGGTGGGCCGGATCAACGGCGAGCACGCCCAGATCGGGGTGCAGCCGATCCAGTACTTCCACCAGTCCTACGGCCACGACGAGCTGGCCGCGCTCTACCTGGCGGCCGACGTCATGGTCGTCACGCCCCTGCGCGACGGGATGAACCTGGTGGCCAAGGAGTACATCTCCTGCCACCACGACCTGCACGGCGCGCTGGTGCTCAGCGAGTTCACCGGCGCGGCCGACGAGCTGCGGCAGGCGTACCTGGTGAACCCGTACGACATCGAGGACGTCAAGCGGCAGATGATCGCCGCCATGCGGGCCACGCCGCACGAGCTGGCCCGGCGGATGCGCACGATGCGCCGCCGGGTGGCCACCTACGACGTGGACCGCTGGGCGAGCGAGTTCCTCAGTGCCCTTGAGTCACCTGCTTCACAGACTTCCACGCGTCGTAGCGCTTCTTGGCGGTCCGGTTGACCACGATCTGCGCCACGGACATCCCGACGCCGGTGAGGATCGCGTAACCGATCGCCTCACCCATGCTCACCTCGGGCGAGTCGTCGTCGAGGGGCGGCTCCTTGCCGGTCGCCTTGACCCAGACGAACCCGAGGAGTTTCCTCATCCCCCAGGCGGTCGCCATGCCCACCAGACCACCGATGACGCGCCAGGCGATGTCGGGTTTGTCCTCCGCCATGCCAACTCCCTTCCCCTATGTAACGAACACTAGTCTCTAACGCTTGCCGGGCCCCCGAAGCCGTACCATAAGGAGGCATGACTCAACAGCGACTACGCCATGCATCCATGCCGGAAAAGCCGACCCTCGACGGCTTGGAGCAGGTATGGGTAGCTCGCTGGCAGGAGGAGGGCACCTACCGCTTCGACCGGTCCAAGCCGCGCGAGCAGGTCTACTCCATCGACACGCCGCCGCCGACCGTGTCCGGCTCCCTCCACGTCGGTCATGTCTTCTCCTACACCCACAGCGACATCATGGCCCGCTACCAGCGGATGATCGGCAAGTCGGTGTTCTACCCCATCGGCTGGGACGACAACGGCCTGCCTACCGAACGGCGGGTGCAGAACGTCTACGGGGTGCGCTGCGATCCGTCGCTGCCGTACGATCCTGACTTCGTTCCACCGGACAAGCCGGGCAAACGTGAGATCTCGATTTCGCGGCGCAACTTCGTCGAGCTGTGTCACCAGCTCACCGCCATCGACGAGAAGGCGTTCGAGGAGGTCTGGCGCCGGGTCGGCCTGTCGGTCGACTGGGACCTGCTCTACACCACGATCAGCGACGAGTCGCAGGCGGTCTCCCAGCGGGCGTTCCTGCGCAACCTCGGCCGCGGCGAGGCCTACCTCGCCGAGGCGCCCACGCTGTGGGACGTCACCTACCGCACCGCGGTGGCCCAGGCCGAGCTGGAGGACCGCGAGTGGCCCGGCGCCTTCCACCGCGTCTCCTTCTACGGCGAGCGCGGGCCGATCTGGATCGAGACGACCAGGCCCGAGCTGATCCCGGCCTGCGTCGCGCTGGTCGCCCACCCCGACGACGAGCGCTACAAGCCGCTGTTCGGCACGTCCGCGCTCACGCCGCTGTTCGGCGTCGAGGTGCCGATCCTGGCCCACCACCTGGCCGAGCCCGACAAGGGGTCCGGCATCGCGATGATCTGCACGTTCGGCGACGTCACCGACGTCACCTGGTGGCGTGAGCTGCACCTGCCCACCCGGCCGGTCATCGGCTGGGACGGCCGGCTGCTGCCCGAGCCGCCCGACGGCGTGGAGCCGGAGCCGTACAAGGAGCTGGCCGGCAAGACCGTCCACAGCGCGCGCGAGCGCATCGTCGAGCTGCTGCGCGAGTCCGGCGACCTCGACGGCGACCCGCGTCCGGTGCGGCGCCCGGTGAAGTTCTACGAGCGCGGCGACAAGCCGTTGGAGATCGTCACCACCCGCCAGTGGTACATCCGCAACGGCGGGCGCGAGCAGGCGCTGCGCGCCCGGCTGCTGGAGCGCGGCAGCGAGCTGGCCTGGCACCCGCCGCACATGCGGGTGCGCTACGACAACTGGGTCGAGGGCCTGACCAGCGACTGGCTGATCTCCCGCCAGCGCTTCTTCGGCGTGCCGTTCCCGGTGTGGTATCCGCTGGACGAGGCCGGCAACCCGGTCCACGACGCGCCGATCCTGCCGGCCGAGGAGTCGCTGCCGGTCGACCCGTCCTCCGACGTGCCGCCCGGCTACAGCGAGGAGCAGCGGGGCGTGCCCGGCGGGTTCATGGCCGACCCCGACGTCATGGACACCTGGGCGACCTCGTCCCTGACGCCGCAGATCGCCGGCCGCTGGGCGAGCGACGACGACCTCTACCGGCGCGTGTCCCCCTACGACCTGCGGCCGCAGGCGCACGAGATCATCCGCACCTGGCTGTTCTCCACGGTGGTCCGCTCCCACCTGGAGTTCGACGCGCTGCCGTGGACCGACGTGGCGATCTCCGGCTGGATCCTCGACCCCGACCGCAAGAAGATGTCGAAGTCCAAGGGCAACGTGGTCACCCCGCTCGACCTGCTGGAGCAGCACGGCTCCGACGCCGTCCGCTACTGGGCCGCCAACGGCCGCTACGGCGTGGACACCACGTTCGACGTGGGCCAGCTCAAGATCGGGCGGCGGCTGGCGATCAAGATCCTCAACGCCTCGAAGTTCGTGCTCGGGCTGGCCGGCAGCGACGGCGAGGTCACCGAGCCGGTCGACCTGTCGATGCTCGCCGCCCTGTCCGACATGGCCCGCGAGGCCACGCAGGCGTTCGAGTCCTACGACCACACCCGCGCGCTGGAGGCCGTCGAGCGGTTCTTCTGGACCTTCTGCGACGACTACCTGGAGCTGGTCAAGGCGCGGGCGTACGAGTCCGGGCCGGCCGCCGCCTCGGCGCACGCGGCGCTGCGGCAGGCGCTCGACGTGCTGCTGCGGCTGTTCGCGCCGGTGCTGCCGTTCGTGACCGAGGAGGTGTGGTCCTGGTGGCGCGAGGGCTCGGTCCACCGCGCCGCCTGGCCGGCTCCCGAGCGCGGCACGGGCGACCCGGCGGTGCTGACCGTGGCCTCGGAGGTGCTGCGGCGGATCCGCAAGGCCAAGTCGGAGGCCAAGTTGTCGATGCGGGCCGAGGTGTCCAGGCTGACCGTCACGGGCCCCGAGGCCGATCTCGTCCGGCAGGCCCAGGACGACCTGTGCGCGGCCGGAGTCGTCGAGGAGTTCGTCCTCGACGGCGGCGACGTGCTGACCGTCGAGGTGCACCTGGGCTGAGGCACGGCCGTCCGGCACGGGCGGTGAGGGCGCCTCCCTCACCGCCCTTCCGGCATCCCGGCGTTTTATCGGTGCGCATCCCCGGCCCGGACGTGCCAGTCTTGAACACGTGCAGATCGACCGCCCCACCACACTCGTACCGCCCGTGCTGGCCAAGATGGCCGCATGGTGCGGGTGCCTGATCCTCGTCGGCGTGGTCGTCTACTTCTTCGTCCAGGCGATCGCCCGGCTCACCTTCGTGGCGCTGCCCGTGGCGATCGCGCTGCTGCTGACCGCGCTGCTGTTCCCGCTGACCAAGAGCCTGCGGCGGGCGGGCCTGCGGCCCATCTACGCCACCTGGCTGACCATGCTGGTCGCGCTCGCCGTCCTGGCCGGCACCGGCTGGCTGGTCGGCGCGCGGGCCAGCGAGGAGTTCCCCAACCTGGTCACGCAGGTGCAGGCCACCGCGCGCTCGGTCCAGGAGTGGCTGATCACCGGCCCGCTGCACCTGAAGCAGGCCCAGATCACCGGCTACGTCGACGAGATCGCCACGATGGTCAACGCCCAGCGCACCGCCATCACCGGCACGGTGCTGTCGGCCAGCGCCGTCGCGATCGAGGTGCTCGCGTCCATCGTGCTGCTGCTGTTCGTGACGTTCTTCCTGCTCAAGGACGGCGACCGCATCTGGTCGTGGTTCCTGCGCGCCTTCGGCTCGATGTCGCCGCGGGTCGACCGGGCGGGCCGGGCGGCCTGGACCACGCTCTCCCACTACGTCCAGGGCACCGTGGCCGTGGCCGCCGTGCACGGCCTCATCATGGGCATCGTGCTGGCCGGCATGGGGGTGCCGCTGTGGGCGCCGCTGGCGGTGCTGATCTTCTTCGCCAGCTTCATCCCCATCGTCGGCATCTTCTTCGCCGGCACCGTCGCCACCCTCGTCACCCTCGGCGCCAAGGGCCTGGTCTACGCGCTGATCTTCCTCGGCATCCTCATCGTCGAGCAGCAGCTGGAGAACCACGTGCTCCAGCCGCTGATCGTGGGCAGGGCGCTCAACTTCCACCCGCTGGCGATCATCCTGGTGCTGTCGGTCGGCGGCATCCTGGCGGGCATCGCGGGAGCGGCAGTGGCCGTGCCGGTCGCGGCGGTGATCTACCGGGCGCTGCCCGAGCTGCGCCACAAACCGCCCGCCCTGCCGCCACCGCCTCACCACGAGCCGCCGGCGGAGGAACCGCCGTCCGGAGGCGCCCCTCCCGCCGGCGAGCCGCCGTCCGGGGGGGCGGTTCCCGCGGCGGGGTGACGTGAGGCGGGCCGGGGGGTTCCGATCCGGTGTCGAGGGCGAGTCCAGGGGCCGCAGCGAGTAACCTCGTCACCCGTGACGCGTTCCTCCCTCACCACCCCGCCGCCGGACGCCTCGGCGCCCGCGGCCCATCCCGGCGCCCCGGCGCCGGGCAGTTCCCTCGGCTCCCACTACAGCCGCTGCTTCGGCTGCGGCGGCGACCACCCGACCGGCCTGCACCTGAAGGCCGCCACGCCCGACGGCGTCACGGTCGAGGCCGAGTTCACCGTGGGGGAGGCCCACCAGGGCGCGCCGATGCTCGCCCACGGCGGCGTGCTGGCCGCCGCGATGGACGAGGTCATCGGAATGTCGGTCTACCTGTTCCACAAGCCCTATGTGACGGCCCGGCTGGAGACCGACTACCTTCTCCCCGTTCCCGTGGGCACGACACTCCACCTGCGCGCCTGGTGCAACGGGATCACGGGCAGGAAGGCGTACCTTGAGGCTGAGGGGCGCGTCGGCGCCCCCGACGGACCGGTCGCCGTCCGCGCGGCGGCGCTGTTCATCGAGGTGAGCATGGAACACTTCGCTGAGCACGGCGACCTTGCGGCCATCGCCGCCGAACACCAGGACTTCGAGGTGAACCCGTGAGCGACGTGGAGGTCCTCATCCAGCGGCTCGACACCGGGCTGCCGGTGCCGTCCTACGCCCACCCGGGCGACGCCGGCGCCGACCTCTACGCGGCCGAGGACGTCGAGCTGCTGCCCGGCGAGCGGGCCGTGGTCGGCACCGGCGTGGCGATCGCGCTGCCCGACGGCTACGCCGCGTTCGTGCACCCGCGCTCCGGCCTGGCGGCCCGCCACGGCGTCACGCTCGTCAACGCCCCCGGCACCGTCGACGCGGGCTACCGGGGCGAGATCAAGGTGACGCTGATCAACACCGACGCCAAGGAGCCGTTCCGCCTCCAGCGCGGCGACCGGGTGGCCCAGCTCGTGGTCCAGCGGGTCGAGCGCGCGGCCTTCTACGAGGTCGAACGCCTGCCCGGCTCGGTGCGCGGCGCCAACGGATTCGGATCGACGGGCCGCTGAAGCGGCCGGCCCGAAGCAAGCCTGGGGCTCCGGCCCCGCGAACAGGGAGAGTGAGGAACGTGTTCCGACGTCGTCGTCGTGAGCAGCCGGAGACGGTGGCCGAGCAGGAGTCCCCGGCCCCTACCCGCGAGTCCGGCCCGTGGGACGCCGACGAGCCCCACCCCGACACGGACAGGATCGACCTCGGCGGCCTGCGGCTGCCGCACAACCCCGACTTCGACGTGCGCCTGGCCTCGCTCGGCGACCAGCACGTCGGTGTCGTCGTCCTGTACGAGGACAGCTCGCTGCAACTCCAGGCCCTGGCCGCGCCGCGCTCGGCCGGCCTGTGGGACGACGTCAGGACCAAGATCGTCGCCCAGGCCAAGACGCTGGAGGAGCGGGAGGGCCCGTTCGGCGTCGAGCTGGCCGGCGAGGTCGCCATGGAAGGCGGCAGCCGGGCGGCCCGCTACATCGGCATCGACGGCCCGCGCTGGTTCCTCCTGGCCGCCATCACCGGCCCCGGCGCCCTCGACGAGCGCGTCTCCGGGGCGTTCATCGACTTCGTCAAGGACGTCGTGGTCGTGCGCGGCGACGAGCCGATGGCCCGCGAGGAGCCCATCACGCTGAGCCGTCCGCACGAGCGGCAGGCCGGCGAGCAGGACGAACGCCCGGCGTTCAGCCCCTTCAAGCGCGGGCCGGAAATCAGCGAGACCCGCTGAGCGTTACCTCTCCGGGCCCCGCCCGGCCCAGCCCGGCGACATTCCCAAGACCCCCCATCGGCTATTCGCTGACGGCTTACCATCACATAGGCTGAACCATCATGAGTACGGCAGAGCCTCCGAAACGCGGGGGATTGCGCGGCTTCTTCAGCCGGCTGGCCACCACCCAGTCGGAGATCGAGGCCCAGGAACTGCGGGAAGACGTCGACGAGGTCGGCGCGACGCCCATCGTGTCGTGTGGCGGGCGCCGCAGGTTCTGTGTAGCGGGTACGCTACGTACGGTGACATTGCGTCCGAGGGGCGGCGCCCCCGCCCTGGAGGCCGAGCTGTACGACGGGTCCGACGTGATCGACCTGGTGTGGCTCGGCCGCCGCAAGATCGTCGGCATCGAGCCGGGCCGCACGGTCAAGGCCGAGGGCCTGGTCAGCATGCAGGACGGGCGCAAGGTGATGTTCAATCCGCGATACGAACTGCGCCCAGGGAGTTGATCAGGTGAGTGCTGAGGCGGAAGAGGCCGCGCACGAGACCGTCGAGTCGGCGGTGCGAGCCCAGCTCGCCAAGGCCTTCGGCGGCGTACGCGGCATCATCGAGGCCGCGGTGCCGACGATCGCCTTCACGGTCTCGTGGATCGTCACCGAAGACCTGAAGACGTCGCTCATCGTCAGCATCTCGCTCTCGGTGGTGCTCCTGCTGGTCAGGGTGGTCCAGCGGTCCACGCCGCAGTTCGTGATCAACAGCCTGATCGGCATCGCCATCGGTGCCTTCTTCGCCAGCCGCACCGGCAACGCGAAAGACTACTTCCTGCCGGGCATCCTGTGGAACGGCGCGTACTCGCTGGGCATGTTGGTGTCCATCGTCACCCGCTGGCCGGTCGTCGGGTTCCTCATCGGCTCGGTCACCAACGACCCGGTGGGCTGGCACAAAGACGCGGGCGTCGTCCGGCTCTGCACGCGGCTGACCTGGCTGCTCATGGTGCCGTGCGTGGTGCGGGTGGCCGTGCAGGGCCCGGTCTACCTGTTCGGCGGCGGTGACGAGGCGGTGGCCGCGCTCGGCTTCGCCAAGATCGTGATGGGCTGGCCTCTTCAGGTGGCGGCCCTGGCCGCGATGCTCTGGCTGCTCGGCCGCGGCCGCACCCCCATCAAGCCCCCGGTCGCCCCGGCCTGACCCATGCCGGAGGACGGGCGGGTCGCGCCTGGGAGTCTCGTCGCGGAAGACCTCGACCGGCTGCCTGACCTGCCCGCGCGTACGGAACTGATCGACGGAAGGCTGGTCTGCGCGGGCCCCCAGTCGTCCTTCCGCTCGACCGTGGTCGATCTGCTCGTCGCCGGCCTGCGCCGGGCCGTCCCCCTGGAGTTCCGGGTGCGGCGGGGGATGAGCGTCATTCTGGGCGCCCGCCAGCGTCCGCAGCCGGACGTCAGCGTGGTCAGGGCGGGCGCGGTGCGTGACGACGGCGGTGAGACCTTCTACCGGGCCCAGGATCTGCTGCTGGTCGCCGAGGTCGTCCCGGCCGAGTGCCGCGACCGTAAGCCGGCTCTCTATGCCGCGGCCGGGATTCCGCACTTCTGGCGGGTCGAGGACGACGGCGGCGAGCCCGTCGTCCACGTCTACGAGCGGGACCCCGCCACCCGCGCCTACGCGCTCACCGGCATCCACCACGACAGGCTCAAGCTGACCGTCCCCTTCGACCTCGACGTCGACCTGAGCCGGATCCATCGCCTCTGACCTCTCGGCCCGCCATGATGCTCGGACGAGCCATGGACGAGGGCCTCTGGCGGGGCCGGTGGCGGTGGTGACCGGGGTGAGCCGCCGGGCGGGCATCGGGTTCGCGGTGGCGCGAGCTGCCGGCGTCCGGCGCGCGGGTCGCGGTGCGGTCCTGGCCCCCGCACGACCCCGGCCGGCCCTGGGGCAGTGACCCGGCGGGCTCGACCTGCCGGGCGGGGACGGAGCGGGGAGCGGAAGGTCCGTGGGCGTGGGAGTCTGGGGGAGATGAGGGGGAATGTGGTGGGCTGGGTGGTGGCGCGGGTGTGGAAGGCGCTGGGCGGGCGGGTTCGCTGGCGGGTGTTGTGGCTGACCCACGCCACCTTCATGGTCGGCGTCACCGGCCTCGTACGCGATTCCGACGGCCGGGTGCTCGTCCTGCGTCACCGTCTGTGGCAGGAGGGGCGGCAGTGGGGCTTCCCCACCGGGTTCGCCAGGCGGGACGAGACGTTCGAGGGCACGGTCGAACGCGAGGTGTTCGAGGAGACCGGCCTGCGCGTGCGCACCGGCCGGCTGCTGCGCGTGCGCAGCGGGTTCGGGCTGCGGGCCGAGGTGGCCTACGAGGCCCGGCTCGTCGGCGGCACGCTCAGGATCGACCCGCTGGAGATCCTCGAAGCCCGCTGGGTCACCGCCGACGACCTGCCCGAGGGCCTGCAGGGCGCCCACCGCGACCTGCTCATCCCGAGTACGCCCACCCCGACCACCGACTGACCGCGACCACGATCACCGGCCCTTCGGGCGGCCGCCGCCGGTACTGGTCGTACTTGCCGGCCAGCGCCCGCAGGGCGGCGTCGTGGCCGTCCTCACGCACGGTCGCGATGCCGTCGGCGCGCGCCCACCACAGCCTGGTCCAGTCGTCCTCGTAGTGGTCGGCGAGCAGGCTGACCCGCGGGTTCGCCCGGATGTCGCGCAGCCGCGCCAGGTCGTGGGTGCTCTTCGGCTTGTGGTCGACGGCGGTGACCACGTCGTTCCCGAGGACGGCGAAGGTGACGGGCACCACACGCGGCACCCCGGCCGCGTCGGCCGTCGCCAGGCGGGCGACGCGGGCGCCCTCGAACAGCGAGCGGGCGCGGCCGGCGTCCATGTTCAGCGCTGCGAGAGCAGGTGGGCGAGCTCCTCCTCGACCTCCTGGCTGGCCACGAACAACAGCTCGTCGCCGGCCTCCAGGGGGTCGTCGGCGGTGGGCACCAGCACCCGGCCCTCGCGCAGGATCGCCACCAGCGCGGAGTCGACCGGCCACGGCACCGACCCGGCGCGCTGGCCCACCACCGGGGCGTCCTCGGCCAGCGTCAGCTCGACCAGGTTGGCCTGGCCCTGGCGGAACGTCATCAGCCGCACCAGGTCGCCGACGCTGACCGCCTCCTCCACCAGCGCGCTCAGCAGCCGCGGCGTCGAGACGGCGACGTCGACGCCCCACGACTCGTTGAACAGCCACTCGTTGTTGGGGTGGTTGATGCGGGCCACCACGCGCGGCACGCCGTACTCGGTCTTGGCCAGCAGCGACACCACGAGGTTGACCTTGTCGTCGCCGGAGGAGGCCACCACGACGTGGCAGTTGCCGAGCCCGGCCTCGTCGAGCGAGGCGATCTCGCACGCGTCGGCGAGCAGCCACTCGGCGCGCGGCACGCTGTCGATCTTGATCGCGCGCGGGTCGACGTCGATGAGCAGGACCTCGTGGCCGTTCTCCAGCAGCTCGGCGGCGATGGAACGGCCCACGGCGCCCGCGCCGGCGATGGCGATGCGCATCAGTCGTCCTGTTCCGGCGCCGCGGCGAGCACCTTGTTGATCCGGTCCATGTCGTTCTCGGCCGCGATGACGTGGAGCAGGTCGCCCTCCTGCACCACGGTCTCGTCCGTGATGGTCAGGGCCTCGCCCATGCGGTTGATGAAGGCCACGCGGGCGCCGGCCCGGCTCTCCAGGTCGACGACGCGAGTGGCGATCCAGGCCTGGTTGGCGGCCACCTCGGCCAGCACGACCGTGCCCGTGGGGTCGCGCCACAGCGGCTCGGCGCCCTCGGGGAGGATGCGGCGCAGGATCTGGTCGGCCGTCCAGCGGACGGTGGCCACCGTGGGGATGCCCAGCCGCTGGTAGACCTCGGCGCGCCGGGGGTCGTAGATGCGGGCCACCACGTTGTCGACGCCGAACGTCTCGCGGGCCACGCGCGCGGAGATGATGTTGGAGTTGTCGCCGCTGGAGACGGCGACGTAGGCGGCCGCCGACTCGATGCCGGCCTCGGTGAGCACGTCGCGATCGAAGCCGACGCCCGTCACCCGCCGCCCCCGGAACCCCGCGCGCAGGCGGCGGAACGCCTGCGGGTCACGGTCGATGATGGCGACGGAATGGCCGCTGTCCTCGAGGATGTGGGCGAGGGTCGAACCGACCCTGCCGCATCCCATGATCACAATATGCATACTCCCCCGCACTTCGCGGTCGGCCGGTTGCTCGACACCAGTATGGCCCGATGGGGGAGCGCCGCGTTTAGGGCATCGGCATGCGGCTAGCATCTCGTTACGTGGCGAAGGTAACGGATCTTGTCAAACGCGTGCTCGTGGGACGTGCCCTGCGAAGCGGGCAGCTCCACGAGCAACTCCTGCCCAAACGCATCGCCCTGCCGGTCTTCGCCAGTGACGCGCTGTCCTCGGTGGCCTACGCCCCGCAGGAGATTTTGGTCATCCTGTCGCTGGCGGGCGTCTCGTTCTATTCCTACAGTCCGTGGATCGCCGTCGCCGTCGTGGTGGTGATGCTCACGGTCGTGGCGTCGTACCGGCAGAACGTGCACGCCTATCCGAGCGGCGGCGGCGACTACGAGGTGGCCACCACCAACCTGGGCAAGAACGCGGGGCTCACCGTCGCCAGCGCCCTCATGGTCGACTATGTGCTGACCGTCGCCGTGTCGGTGGCCAACGGCGTCGACTACGTCGGCGCGACCATCCCATTCGTGGCCGAGCACCGGCCCGCGATCGCCATCATCATCGTGATCCTGCTCACGGTGGTCAACCTGCGCGGCATCCGCGAGTCCGGCGCCGCCTTCGCCGTTCCCACGTACGCGTTCATGTTCGCGGTGATCGGCCTGGTCGCCTGGGGCGGCATCCGGCTGCTGGTGTTCGGCGACGAGCTGAGGGCGCCCAGCGCCGGGTTCACCATCCGGCCCGAGCAGACGAACCTGGCCTCCTTCGCCGCGGCCTTCCTGATCCTGCGCGCCTTCTCCTCCGGCTGCGCCGCGCTGACCGGCGTCGAGGCCATCAGCAACGGCGTGCCCGCCTTCCGCAAGCCCAAGAGCAAGAACGCCGCCACGACGCTACTCATGATGGGCCTGGTTGCGATCACCATGTTCGGCGGCATCATCGCGCTCGGCCTCGCCTCGGGCGTGCGGGTGGCCGAGCCGAGCGTCGTCGCCGAGGACCTGATCGGGGTCGACGGCAAGCCGGTGGGCCCAGGCTACTACCAGCAGCCGATCATCTCGCAGGTGGCCGACGCGGTGTTCGGCGGCGGCTCGCTGCCGTTCGTGGTGATCTCCGCGGTGACCGCGCTCATCCTGTTCCTGGCCGCGAACACCGCCTTCAACGGCTTCCCCGTGCTCGGCTCGATCCTCGCCCAGGACCGCTACCTGCCGCGCCAGCTGCACACCCGCGGCGACCGCCTGGCCTTCTCCAACGGCATCATCATCCTGGCCCTCGGCGCCTGCCTGCTGCTGTGGGGCTTCCAGGCCGACGTCAGCCGCCTGCTCAACCTCTACATCGTCGGCGTGTTCGTCTCCTTCACGCTCAGCCAGACCGGCATGGTCATCCACTGGACCCGTCACCTGAAGACGGAGACCGACCGCCAGGTCCGCCACCAGATGCACCGCTCGCGCGTGATCAACTTCTTCGGCGCCATCATGACCGGCCTGGTGCTGATCGTCGTACTGCTGACCAAGTTCCTGGTCGGGGCGTGGATCGTGGTCATCGCGATGCCGGTGCTGTTCCTCATGATGAAGGGCATCCGCCGCCACTACGACAAGGTCGCGACCGAGCTGGAGATCACCGACGACTACGAGCCCGCCATGCTGCCGGCCCGCAACCACGCGATCGTGCTGGTCTCCAAGATCCACAAGCCGACCATGCGGGCGCTCGCCTACGCCCGCGCCACCCGGCCGTCCTCGCTGGAGGCGATCACGGTCGGCGTCGAGGGCGAGGAGGCGCGTCAGCTGCAGGAGGAGTGGGAGCGGCGTGGCATCCCGGTGCCGCTCAAGATGCTCGACTCGCCCTACCGCGAGATCACCCAGCCCATCCTCGACTACGTCAAGACCCTGCGCCGCCGCTCGCCGCGCGACGTGGTCACCGTCTTCATCCCCGAGTACGTCGTCGGCCACTGGTGGGAGCACCTGCTGCACAACCAGAGCGCGCTGCGGCTGAAGGCCAGGCTGCTGTTCAAGCCGGGCGTCATGGTGACCAGCGTGCCCTGGCAGCTCCACTCCTCCGACCGGCTCAAGGGCCGGCCCGAGCCGTACGCGCCGGGCGCGGTGCGCCGTCCCTGGCACCAGACCGTCAAGGACGAGGGGGAGATCAAGGCGCGCTGACCAGCGTCCGCAGCCGCCACGTGTCGGACGCCGTCCAGCCCGGCGGCGCGGCTACGGCGGCCCACCCGTCCACGATGTTGGCGCCGTAGCGGTGGCCGTGGCCGGGCGGCACGGACATCGCCGCCGTCATGTCCACCAGCACCTGCCAGAACGTCACCAGCGGGAACCAGTTCATCTGCGGGTTCACCCCGGGCCCCCGCGGGCCCTCCAGCCAGGCGGGCCGGTGGTAGATCAGCGTGGGCGACCACCACACGACGGGGTCGGTGGCGTTCTGCAGGTAGACCACGCGCGGCGGCGGCCACGGGCTCCGGGGACGCCACAGGTCGGCCGGGTGCTGGGCGAAGCGGGCCGTCCTGCCGCCCTGGTAGACCGGCCGCCAGACGGGGGTGCCGGGATCGCGGTGGGCGGTGAGGTGGTCCCAGATGTGGTTGGCGTTGGGCGGGCCGACGAACAGCGCGCCGTCGGTCCGGGCGACCAGGTCGGTCAGGTCGCGGAAGGCGTTCTCCAGCTCGTAGGAACCGAGGCTCTCGCCGGCGACCAGCAGCCGGGGCCGGTGGCCGGGCGGAAGCCGGTCCCACCTGGCGCGCACCGCCTCGAACAGGGCCCGCCCGGCGGCCGCCGCCTTGTGCCGGTCGGCCAGGAACGACACCCAGCTCGGCAGGTAGGAGTACTGCACCGCGACCATGGCGGTGTCGCCGTTGTACATGAACTCCAGCGAGTCGGCGATGTGCTGGTCGACCCAGCCGGTGCCGGTCGTGCCGAGCACCGCGAGCACCGGACGGCCGAAGCCGCCCGTCCGTTCCAGCTCCCGTACGGCCACCGCGGCCTGCTGCCGGGGCGAGGAGGTGGCGCCGAGGCCGACGTACACGCGGATGGGCTCGGTCGCCGGCCGGCCGGAGAAGGCGGTCAGCTCGGAGACCGTGGAGGCGGTGCCGGTGAAGCGGCGGCCCTCGCGGCCCAGGGAGTCCCAGGCCACCAGCGACCCGGGCCCGCCGGACACCTTGGCCGAGCCGGGCCTGCGCACGCCCGGATGGGTGCCCTGGTTGGTGACCGAGGAGACGTCGCTCATCGTGTTGAGGAACCCCGAGAACAGCACGTCGTCGGCGAGCACCGTGACCACGGAGGCGACGATCAGCACGCCGGCGATGTGGCCCACGTAGGCGGGGACGTACCGGTCGAGCCAGTCGATCAGCCTGCGCCCGGCCAGCCGGACGAGACGGGCCAGCAGCAGGCACAGCGCGAAGAGCGTGACCGCCACCGCGAGGATCACCGGCGGGAACCAGGTGATCCGGGTGTCCATGCCCATGAGCGCCCGCACGTCGCGCTGCCAGTCGATGCTGTACCAGAGCGCCACGACGGTCAGCCCCGAGCAGCCGCCGATCATGATCTGCCAGGCGGCCCGCCGCCCCCGCTCCGGCAGCCGGTACGGGATCGCCGCCCGTCCCAGCGCGCCCGCCGCGGCCCCCACGCCGTAGCCGAGGATGCCGGTGACCGCGCCCATCACGCCCTGGAACAGCCACGTGCGCGGCAGCAGCGACGGCGTCAGCGAGGCGCAGGCGAACAGCACGGCCAGCAGCGTGCCCCCGAATCCGAGCCGCCGGCGCACCACCCGACTTCTGTCCATCATCACCCACAGTAGTCACTCAAGTCCGGAAAGTGGGCGTCCGGGGCGCGAGGCGGGGACGAGGACGTCGCCCGTGGCGGCTCACCATAGGGTGGGGGTGTGGAACAGGCATCTCTGGAGCTGACGGTCGGTCCGGTCGCGCATGGCGGCTGGTGTGTGGCACGCCATGAAGGGCGGGTGGTCTTCGTCCGGCACGCGTTGCCCGGCGAGCGGGTGATCGCCGACGTGACCGAGGAGACCAGCCGGTTCCTGCGCGCCGACGCCGTGGAGATCCTGGAGCCCTCGCCCGACCGCGTCGTCCCGCCCTGCCAGTACGCCGGCCCCGGCCGCTGCGGCGGCTGCGACTGGCAGCACGCCACGCTTGAGGCGCAGCGCCGGCTCAAGGCCCAGGTCGTGGCCGAGCAGCTGCACCGGCTGGCGGGCATCGAGCGCGAGGTCGTCGTGGAGGAGGTGCCCGGCGCCAAGGACGGGCTCGGCTGGCGCACCCGCGTGCAGTTCGCCGCCACGCCCGCCGGTGAGCTGGGCTTCCGCCGGCACCGCTCGCACGAGATCGAGGTCGTCGACGCCTGCCTGATCGCCCACCCCGAGGTCGAGGCGGTCGCCGCCGAAGACCACGAGTGGCCCGGCGCGGCCGGCATCGAGGTCATCGCCTCCGCCGGCGGCGACCGTGCCGTGGTGGTCTCGCCGCGCCCGCGGCGCAGCGTGAGCGTGCCCGAGCTCGACGCGCCCGCCTCGATCCTGCTCGACCAGGGCAAGGGCCGCACGGTGCCGCGCCGCGGCTCCGGCGTGCTGCACGAGCACGTGGGCGACCGCGAGTTCCGGGTCGCGGGCAGCGGCTTCTGGCAGGTGCACCCGGGGGCGGCCGAGACGCTGCTCGACGCGGTGCTGGCCTACGCCGCGCCCGAGCCGGGGGAGTGGGCGCTCGACCTCTACTGCGGGGTCGGCCTGTTCGCGGCCGGGCTGGCCGAGGCGGTCGGGCCTGAGGGCGCGGTGTTCGGGCTGGAGTCCGACGCGGCGGCCGTCCGCGACGCCCGCGCCAACCTGCGCGACCTGCCGCAGGCCAGGGTCGAGCGCGGCCGGGTCGAGGAGGCGCTCGACCGGTTCCAGATCGAGCGCGCCGACCTCGTGGTGGTCGACCCGCCGCGGTCGGGCCTCGGGCGCGAGGTGGTGGAGCGCGTCGCGGGGCTGGAGGCGCTGCGCATCGTCTACGTCTCCTGCGACCCGGCGACGCTGGCCAGAGACCTCAAGTGGCTGGGCGAGCTGGGCTACGAGCTGACCGACCTGCGCGCCTTCGACGCCTTCCCGATGACCCACCACGTCGAGTGCGTGGCGCTGCTGGTGAAGCGCTGACTGCCGCCGCCCGGCCAAGGCGTGACCTCATCGTGACGGTTTGCCGGAACCCCGGGCGGGTGAAGCTGTCTATCGTGCATCCATGGTCGCCTCCGGAGGCGCGGGCCGCCCAGGATCGGACAGGCCGCCGATGACGCCGCTGACGATGAGCCATCGGCACCTGCCCGGCGTGACCGTGATCGAAGTGTGCGGTGAGGTCGACGCTACCAACCACACGCGATTACGGGAGCACGTCCGGCAGGCCAGGGCGCGTCCGGCCGATCACGTGGTGTTCGACCTGAGCGCGATGACGTTCATGGACAGCTCGGGGCTGCACGCGCTGCTCGCCTGCCACCAGGAGGCCCGCACGCACGACGCGCGGGTCTACCTCGCGGCCCCGCAGGGCGCCCCCGCCCGGCTGCTGGAGATCACCGGGGTCGACGCCCACCTGCCGGTCTACCCCACCGCCGAGGCCGCGGTGGCCGCCGCCGCGGCCGATCCGCCCCGCTGAGCCTTTGGTCACGCCCGTCCAGACCAAGGACGGACGCGCCGCGCGGGGAGGCGTCCCTAGCGTCGGGGCATGACGCAAACCACCCTCGCCGGACGCGTTCAGGAGATCGACGCCGTACGCGGGTTCGCGCTGGCGGGCATCCTGGTCGCGAACATCGGCTTCCTGGCCGACCCGGGGTACGCGCTGTCGGGCGCCATGCCCATCCCCGACGGGCCCGTGGCTCTGGCGATCACGGCGTTCGTGCTGACGAAGTTCTACATCATCTTCTCGTTCCTGTTCGGGTACTCCTTCACGCTGCAGATGCGGGCGGCCGAGCGGGCGGGGGCGAGCGTGCGGGCCAGGGCGTTGCGCCGCTGCCTGGCGCTGTTCGTCATCGGGCTGGCCCACGGCCTGCTGCTGTGGATCGGCGACATCCTCACCCTGTACGCCGTGCTCGGCCTGGTCCTGCTGGCCCTGCGCGGGCTCAGCCCCAGGACGGCCGTCATCGCCGGCTCCTCGATCATCGGCGCGCTGACCCTGTTCTGGCTGGCCCTCGCCTGGCTGTCCACCCTCGACCCGGCCGCCGGGCAGCCCGCCGCGGCCGACCCGGCGGCGGCCGCCCGCGTGCTGGCCCTGGCCACCGGCGGGCCGCTGGACTTCCTGACGATGCAGACCGAGCTCTACCCGCCGCTGGTGGCCATGATCTGGCTCTTCCAGGGGCCGACCGCGCTGGCCATGTTCCTGTTCGGGCTCGCGGCCGGCAAGTCCAGGCTGCTGGAGGGCCTCGGGCAGCGGCCCCGCCTGCTGGCCCGCGTCCAGTGGATGGGCTTCGGCGTCGGCCTGCCCGGCGGCCTGCTGTACGCCTGGACGTCCGGCCGGACCGGCGCGGTCGAGCTGCTCGGCGGCGCGGTCAACACGCTCACCTCGATCCTGCTGGCCGCCGCCTACGTCGCCACCCTGCTCCGGCTGATCGGCCGCTTCCCGGCGGCGGGCCGCGTCCTGGCCGCGCCGGGACGGGTGGCCGCCTCCAACTACGTCGGCCAGTCGCTGCTCATCGCCCTGGTCTTCACCGGGTACGGGCTCGCACTCGCGGGCAGGCTGTCACCGATCGCGGTGATGGGCGTCGCCCTGGTGATCTACACCGTGCTCGTGTGGGCGAGCGGACGCTGGCTGCGCACCCACCGCCACGGCCCGGTGGAGTACGTGCTACGCCGGATCACCAACTGGCGCTGAGGTCAGAGCCAGCCCATGCGCTGGGCGGTGCGGATCGCCTCCAGCCGGTTCTGGGCGTTGAGCTTGGTCATGGCGCTGGACAGGTAGTTGCGCACCGTGCCCTCGGTGAGGTGCAGCTCGCCGGCGATCCTGGAGATCGTCGCCCCGTCGCCCGCCAGGCGCAGCGCGTCGCGCTCCCGTTCGGTCAGCGGGCTGTCGCCGGCGGCCATCGCGGCGGCGGCCAGCTCGGCGTCCAGGTAGCGGCCGCCGGCCATGACCTTGCGGATCGCCATGGCCAGTTCCTCGGCGGAGGCGTCCTTGCCCAGGAAGCCGCTCACGCCGGCGGCCATCGCCCTGCGCAGGTAGCCGGGGCGGCCCAGGCTGGTCAGGATGACGATCTTGCACTGGGCGCTGATCCGCTCGGCGGCGCTCAGGCCGTCCATGCCGGGCATCTCGATGTCCAGCACGGCCACGTCGGGGCGGTGTTCGGCGACCGCGTCCACGACCTCGTCGCCCCGGCCCACCTGGGCCACGACCTCGATGCCGTCCTCCAGGTCGAGCAGGGCGGCGATCGCGCCGCGGATCAGGTGCTCGTCGTCGGCGAGCAGCACGCGGGTGGTCATGCCGGCACCGCCGCGCGCAGCAGGTAGCCGCCGTCGGACGTCGGCTCGGCCCGCAGCACGCCGCCCGCCGCGCCGACCCGCTGGGCCAGGCCCGCCAGCCCGTTGGCCGCGTGCTCGCCCACCGGGCCGCTCACCCCGTCGTTGGACATCTCCAGGACCCCGTTCTCGATCGTGATCGTGCAGCGTTCGGCCTTGCTGTGCTTGAGCACGTTGGTGGCGCCCTCGCGGACGACGGTGGCGAGCAGGGTGCGCGCCTCCGGGGCCAGCGCCGTGGTGTCGGCCCGTACCGTGCAGCGGACCTCGGCCGCCTCCAGCACCGCCCGGACGCCGGCCAGCACCTCGTCCAGGTCGAGCGCCCGGTAGTTCTGCACCACGGCCCGCACCTCGCGCAGCGACCGCCTGGCCAGGTCGCGCACCTCGAACATGGCCCGCTCGGCGGCGGCCGGGTCGCCGGGCAGCGAGCCGGCGGCGCGGGCGGTCCTGGCCGAGACGTCGGCCAGGCTCTGCCCGAGCAGGTCGTTGAGGTCGCGGGCGAAGCGCAGCCGTTCCTCCGAGACGGCCAGCCTGGACCTGGTCTCCTGCCCTTCGTGCGCCTCCTTGGCCACCCGCCACAACCACAGGTTCGCCAGCACGCCGCCCACGCCGATCGCGGTGAACACCGCCAGCACCACGACCGCCGACAACATCTCCACGGGCAGGCCCATGGTCAGCGCGAGGACGACCACCAGGACGGCGATCCAGCCGGCCGACAACGTGACGATCGTCCGGCGGCGGACGAAGGGGGCCAGCATCGCCAGCCACACCGGCACGGTGTACAGGATCGTGCCGGCCGCGAGGACCAGGGCGAGCACCCCGGAGACGGCCAGCAGCGCCGTCGGGCGGGGTCCGCCGCGCACGGCGATCCGGAACGGCCGCGTGGCCAGCGCCATGAACACCAGCAGCAGCACGCCGGCGGCCACGAACACCTGCCGGGGCAGGTCGACGTTCTGCCCGAGCAGGTACAGGTTGTAGAAGCCGGTCGCGGACACCAGCAGGATGATGTCGGTGGAGTAGACGATCAGCCAGCGGACCTTGTCCAGCCGGGTCGGCCGCCTCACGCGGGCACCGCCGCGCGCAGCAGGAACTCGCCGGTGGGCGTCGGGGCGGCCGAGAGCGAGCCGCCCGCCGTGGTCAGACGCTCCGACAGGCCGCGCAGGCCGCTGCCCGGGGCCGCGGAGAGGTCCTTGACGCCGTCGTTGCGCATCTCCAGCACGCCGCCCTCGATCGTGATCGCGCAGGTGGTGGCCGAGCTGTGCTTGAGCACGTTCGTGCCGCCCTCGCGCACGACCCACGCCAGCAGCGCGCGCCCGGCGGGGGACAGGTCGCCGGCCCTGGTCTCGATCAGGCAGCGGGCGCCGGCCGCCTCCAGCGCCGACCGCACGCCGGCCAGCTCGGTGTCCAGGTCGAGCGTGTGGTAGCCGTCCACGGCCAGTTGCACCTCGGCCAGCGAGTCGCGGGCCAGCTCGCGCACCGCGTCCATCTCGGCCAGGGCCCTGGCCTGGTCCTTGGCCGACAACTTGGCCGCCAGCTCGCTCTTCAGCGTGATCACCGACAGGCTGCGGCCGAGCAGGTCGTGCAGGTCGCGGGCGAAGCGCAGGCGCTCCTCGGCGATGGCCAGGCGCGCCTTGGCCTCCTGGCCGTCGTTGGCGTCCCTGATCGTCCACCACAGCCAGCGCCACAGCAGCATGGCCGCGACCATGAGCGCGCAACTGGCCGCCTCGGGGATGAGCGTGCCGGCCCAGGACCGGTCGGTGATCAGCACGACGTACGCGCTGACCAGGACGGTCACGGCGGCGCCCAGGCAGGTCGTGGCCCACAGCGGCAGGTAGAACGCGACCACCGACACCCACAGGACGCCGGTCTCCAGCCAGGTGGCCGTGCTCGCGATCTCGTCGTGCGGCAGCAGCAGCACCGAGCCGGCCGCGCACGCCCCGGACACCAGCAGCTTCGCCGTGGGCCGCGGGCGGTCGTCGAAGGCGGCCCGCAGGACGGAGGGGAACAGCGTGAACTGGCCCGCCAGGAAGGCGATCGCGAGCAGCGCCTGCGGGACGCCCATCTGGCCGCGCGCGGTGTGGATGAGGACGAGGGTGACGAACACCAGGCCCAGGAGGATGACCATGGCGTCCATCCAGTGGATGAGGATCTTGCGCGCGCTCGCGGCACGGCTCGCCATCGTCTTCCTCACCCCCTGGATTCGGGGAAAATCCTATGTCAGGAGTGGGTCCTCCAGAGAATGCGGGATATTTCCGGTTTGGGGGGTGCGCCGCGCAGCGACAACCAGGCCAGCCCGTGCCGGACGGCGTACTCCGACAACTTGCGGGCCTCCGGCTCGTCCAGATCGCCGGGCCTGGCGAGCACCGGGGTCAGGGCGAGCCGCTCCCACGCCTGCTCCTCGCCGGGCAGGCCGTAGGTCCGCGCGAGCTGCCCGGCCGCCGCCCGCACGGCCGATCCCAGTCTGCGCAGCCGCCCCTGCGGCCCGGTGCGCGGCTCCATCTCGGCCAGCAGCTCGACGGCGTCCACCCGGACGCCCTCCCGCCGGGTCGCGCGCAGCGCCGCCAGGTCGGCCGCGTCCAGGCCGTCCGGTGTCAGGCGCAGGGTGAAGAAGACCCGCAGCGGCCGTTCCCCTTGGAGGGCGTACAGCGCCCGCGCCCTGCGCAGCGCGGCGGCCGGGTCGGCGTCGCGGATCTCGAACCCCGCCGCGGCGGCCCCGAACGCGCCGACCGCCCTGCGGTAGGCGGTGGCCAGGCCGCCCGGCCTGGTGCACGTGACGGCCGGGTCGTCCCCGCCGGGCCCGCCGAACACCGGGAAGGCGTCGCCGCCCGCCGCCCTCAGCCGCCCGAGCCCGGCGGCCACCGGGTCGCCCGCCGGCCGCGGCGGCCCGGCCCACCGGACGAGGCAGCCGTCGTCGCCGGCGACGAGATGGCCGAGCGCGTACCGGGCGACGCCGGTGGCGCGCGACTCGGCCGCCAGGTCGAAGCCCGGGTCGCGGGCTGTGTCGACGAACCCCACGAACGAACGCGGCGGCTGCCGGACCGCCGCCGGCCGCTCCGGCGGCGCGAAGCGGACGGGAGCGGCGCCGGACGGCGGCGCGGGCTCGGCGCCCGCGGGCAACATCCGGATCGCCAGGGCCGTGGCTCCGGCGAGCGCGAGCGCGGCCAGTACCGCCAGCGGGCGGGGGAGCGTGCCGGACTCTCTTGCTTTCCGCGACATATGCCACCCATCGTGATCGATCGGCTACTTTCAGCGGTTGCTGGTGAAGGTAGCAAGCGTTCGCCGGACGGCGCGGGGCTTTTCCGGTCGCCGTCCGATGTGGGCGGATAATGAGCCTCATGAAGCTGCGGATCTTCACCGAGCCCCAGCAGGGCGCCACCTATGACGACCTGCTCGCCGTCGCCCAGGCCGCGGAACGCCTGGGGTTCGACGCCTTCTTCCGGTCCGACCACTACCAGCGCATCGGCCCCGGCGACCCCGGCGCCGGCTCCACCGACGCCTGGGTGACGCTCGGCGCCCTGGCCAGGGAGACCTCCACGATCAGGCTCGGCACGCTGGTGACGCCGGCCACGTTCCGGCTGCCCGGCCCGCTGGCGATCAGCGTGGCCCAGGTCGACCAGATGAGCGGCGGCCGGGTCGAGCTGGGCTTCGGCACCGGCTGGTTCGACGGGGAGCACTCCGCGTACGGCATCCCGTTCCCGCCGCTCGGCGAGCGGTTCGGCCGGTTCGAGGAGCAGCTGGAGATCGTCACCGGTCTGTGGACGGCGAAGGACTCCTACTCCTTCGAGGGCCGCTACTACCGGCTGGTCGACTCGCCGGCGCTGCCCAAGCCGGTCCAGCGGCCCCGCCCGCCGGTGATCATCGGCGGCTTCGGCGCCAAGCGCACGCCCCGGCTGGCGGCCACGTACGCCGACGAGTACAACGTGCCGTTCCGCACCCTGGCCGACACCGGGCAGGCGTTCACGCGGGTCCGGGAGGCGGCCGACGAGGCGGGCCGCGGCCTGATCCTGTCGGCGGCGCAGACCGTCGTCGTGGGCGCCGACCAGGCCGAGATCGAGCGGCGCGCCGCCGCCATCGGCCAGGACCCCGGCGCGCTGAGCGAGGGCGGCCTGTGCGGCACCCCCGACGAGGTGCTGGCCAAGCTGGGCGCCTTCGCCAAGCTCGGGGCCGAGCGCGTCTACCTCCAGGTCCTCGACCTGGCCGACCTGGAGCACCTGGAGCTCATCGCCGCCGAGGTCCTGCCGCACGTGTAATTCCGTTGGCGGTGCTTCGTCCGGCTACGGCACACTTGGCACGTGCTGCTGACGATCACGACCACCGCCACGCCAGCCACCGACCTGGGCTTTCTCCTGCACAAGCATCCTGAGCGCGTGCAGGAGTTCGGCCAATCGTTCGGCACGGCCACGGTGTTCTATCCGGAGGCGGGCGAGGAGCGCTGCACGGCGGCCCTCCTGCTGGAGGTCGACCCGATCGCGCTGGTCCGCTCGCGCGGCCGGAACTCGCCCGACTTCAGCCTGTCGCAGTACGTCAACGACCGCCCGTACGCGGCCTCCTCGCTGCTGGCCGTCGCGCTCGCCGACGTCTTCCGCACCGCGCGGGCGGGCCGCTGCAAGGCCCGTCCCGAGCTGCCGGGCACCCCGCTGCCGCTGGAGATCCAGGTGCCCGCGCTGCCCTGCCGGGGCGGCCCGGAGCTGGCCCGGCGGCTGTTCGAGCCGCTGGGGTGGGCGGTGGAGGCGCAGACGCTGCCGCTCGACGAGGGTTTCCCCGAGTGGGGCGACTCCCGGTACGTGCGGCTGACCCTGCGCGGCACCGTCCTGCTGGCCGACGCGCTCAACCACCTCTACGTGCTGCTCCCCGTGCTCGACGACGGCAAGCACTACTGGATGGCCTCCGACGAGATCGACAAGCTGGTCAGGGCGGGGGCGGGCTGGCTCGGCGGTCATCCGGAGCGCGGCCTGATCGCCCGGCGCTACTTCGGGCGGCGCTGGGCGCTGGCCCGCACCGCGCTGACCAGGCTGGCCGAGCTGGGCGACGAGACCGAGGAGCAGCTGGAGCCGGCGCTCGCCGAGGAGGCCCCCACCGGGGAGACCGCGGCCGACGAGGCCGCCGTCGCGGAGGCCGCCGTCGCGGAGGCCGAGGCGGTCGAAGGCGCCGCGGAAGGCGGGGGCGAGGAGGCGGGCGCGGCGCGGAAGGCGCGGCCGCTCAACACGCTGCGGCGCGAGGCCGTGCTGCGCAGGCTCGAAGAGCTCGGCGCGGTCAGCGTGATCGACCTGGGCTGCGGGCAGGGCGAGCTGGTCGCCGCGCTGCTGGCCAGGCCCAGGTTCGCGCGCGTCGCCGGCATGGACGTCTCCTCCCTGGCGCTCACCGTCGCCGCCCGCAAGCTGCGCCTGGACCGCATGCCCGACAGCAAGCGGGCCCGGCTCACCCTGTTCCAGGGCGCGCTCACCTACACCGACAAGCGCCTGGCGGGCTACGACGCCGCCGTGCTCATGGAGGTCGTCGAGCACGTCGACCCGCCGCGCCTGGCCGCGCTCGAACGCGTCGTGTTCGGCCGCGCCCGGCCGCGCCACGTGCTCGTCACCACCCCCAACATCGAGCACAACGTGCGCTACGAGTTCCTGACCGGCCTGCGCCACCCCGACCACCGCTTCGAGTGGACGCGGGCCGAGTTCGCCGCCTGGGCCGCCCGGGTGGCCGCCCAGTACGGCTACCACGTCGCCGTCGAACCCGTCGGCGAGGACGACCCCGAGGTCGGCCCGCCCACCCAGATGGGAGTCTTCACCCGTGATCAGCGTTCCTGAGCTGTCCCTCGTGGTGCTCGTCGGCGTCTCCGGCAGCGGCAAGTCCACCTTCGCGCGCCGGCACTTCAAGCCCACGCAGGTCATCTCCTCCGACTTCTGCCGCGGCCTGGTGTCCGACGACGAGAACGACCAGGCCGCCACGCCGGCGGCGTTCGACCTGCTGCACCACATCGTCGGCGTGCGCCTGGCCAGGGGGCTGTTCACCGTCGTGGACGCCACCAACGTCCAGTACCCCGCCCGCAAGAGCCTCATCGAGCTGGCCAGGAAGCACGACGTGCTGGCCGACGCCATCGTGCTGGACACGCCCGAGGAGGTGGCCATCGAGCGCAACGCCGCGCGTCCGGACCGCGACTTCGGCCCCGGCGTGGTGATCCGCCAGCGCAAGGAGCTGCGCCGCTCGCTGTCCAAGATCTCCGCCGACGGCTTCCGGCGGGTGCACGTGCTGCGCGGCCTGGAGGAGATCGACAACGCCGAGATCACCTACGAGAAGGCGTGGTCGGACCGGACCGAGCTGACCGGCCCGTTCGACATCATCGGCGACGTGCACGGCTGCCGCTCGGAGCTGGAGACGCTGCTGGCCAAGCTCGGCTGGCAGGGCCTGACCCACCCCGAGGGCCGCACCGCCGTGTTCGTCGGCGACCTGGTCGACCGCGGGCCCGACACGCCGGGCGTGCTGCGCCTGGTCATGGACATGGTCGAGGCGGGCACCGCGATCTGCGTGGCCGGCAACCACGAGCAGAAGCTCGTGCGGGCGATGAACGGCCGCAAGGTCACCGTCGCCCACGGCCTGCGCGAGTCGCTGGACCAGCTCGCCGCCGGGCCGCCCGAGTTCGCCGAGCGGGCTCGCACGTTCATGGACGGCCTGCTCAGCCACTACCGCCTGGACGGCGGCCGGCTCGTCGTCGCGCACGCCGGGCTGAAGGAGTCCTACCACGGCCGCGCCTCAAAGCGCGTGCGCGCCTTCGCCCTGTACGGCGACACCACCGGCGAGACCGACGAGTACGGCCTGCCGGTCCGCTACCCGTGGGCCGACGAGTACCGCGGCCGGGCCATGGTCGTCTACGGCCACACGCCCACGGTCACCCCCGAGTGGATCAACAACACGATCTGCCTGGACACCGGCTGCGTCTTCGGCGGCCACCTGACCGCGCTGCGCTACCCCGAGCGCGAGATCGTCCAGGTGCCGGCCGAGCAGGTCTGGTACGAGCCGGCCAAGCCGCTCGGCGACCCCGCCCGCGAGCCGGGCATGCTCGACGTCGGCGACGTGATCGGCACCCGGCACGTCGAGACCCGCTTCGCCGGCCGGGTCAAGGTGCTGGAGCAGAACGCGGCCGCCGCGCTGGAGGTCATGAGCCGGTTCGCGGTCGACCCGAGCTGGCTGGTCTACCTGCCGCCGACGATGGCGCCGCCGGAGACGTCCAGGCTCGACGGCTACCTGGAGCACCCGCACGAGGCGTTCGAGGAGTTCGCCGCGGCGGGGGTGACCGAGGTCGTGTGCGAGGAGAAGCACATGGGCTCGCGGGCCGTCGCCGTGCTGGCCAGGACGCCCGAGGTCGCCGCGGCCCGGTTCGGCGTGGCCGACGGCAGCGCCGGCGCGGTCTACACGCGTACCGGGCGGCCGTTCTTCCGGGACATGACGCCGCTGGTCGAGGCGGTGCGCGCGGCCTGCGAGCCGCTGTGGGAGGAGCTGGGCTCCGACTGGGTGGTGCTCGACTGCGAGCTCCTGCCCTGGTCGGCCAAGGCGGGCGAGCTGATCAGGTCGCAGTACGCCTCCGTCGGCGCCGCCGCGCGGGCCGCGCTGCCGGAGGCCGTCACGGCTCTGGAAGCGGCGGCCGGACGCGGGCTGGATGTGGGTGGGTTGTTGACCCGCACCCGACGCCGCTTCGACAACGCTGCCCTGTTCCGCGACGCCTATGCGCGCTACTGCTGGCCGGTGGACGGTCTCGACGGGATCAGGCTGGCGCCGTTCCAGATCCTGGCCTGCGAGGGACGGGCCACCGCGCTGGAGCCGCACGCCTGGCACCTGTCCACGCTGGCGCTGCTCGACTCGCCGCTGATCGCGCCGACCAGGAACGTGACGGTCACGCTCGGCTCGCCGGAGTCCAGGGCCGCGGCCACCGCGTGGTGGGAGGCGCTGACCGCCGCCGGGGGAGAGGGCATGGTGGTCAAGCCGGCCACGTACGTGCCCGGCCGGGTGCAGCCCGGCGTGAAGGTGCGCGGCCGGGAGTACCTGCGGATCATCTACGGGCCCGACTACACCGAGTCCCTCGACGTGCTGCGCCGCCGTTTCCTCGGCAAGAAGCGCTCGCTCGCGCTGCGCGAGTACGCCCTCGGCCTGGAGGCGCTGTCGCGCCTGGCGGACGGCGAGGCGGGCTGGCGGGTGCACGAGCCGGTCTTCGCGGTGCTCGCCCTGGAGTCCGAGCCGGTGGACCCGCGCCTGTGACCCCGTCCCTCCGAAGGAGCCCGTGATGACCGCCGACCGCCACCGTCCCGGCCACGTCCGGCGTGCTCTCGGGCGCGCGCTGCTGCGGTACGCCGTGGCGGTGGCGGTGGCGGTCGTGGTGATCGCGGTCTTCTGGCTGACCCGGGCCTGACGTCCGGTTTGTGGCAAGGTTGGGTAAGCGCCGCGCTACACAGGTGATCTCCGGGTAGGTCCCCGATCACGGGGAAGGGACCTGTATGGCAACTCGGCACACCCATCAGGAGCATCTGGGCCACGTCGTCTTCATCACCGCGGCGGCGGCCATCGGCGGGTTCCTGTTCGGATACGACAGCTCGGTCATCAACGGCGCGGTCACCGGCATCCAGCGGCACTTCGACGTGGGAGCGGTCCAGATCGGCTTCGTCGTGGCCGTCGCGCTGCTCGGGTCCGCGCTCGGGGCCTGGATCGGCGGCGGGCTGGCCGACCGGTGGGGGCGTACCCGGTCGATGCAGGTGGCCGCCGGTCTGTTCACCGTCAGCTCGATCGGGCAGATGTTGCCGTTCGCCATCTGGGACCTGGGGTTGTGGCGGGTCATCGCGGGCTTCGCGATCGGCATGGCCTCGGTGCTCGGGCCGGCCTACATCGCCGAGGTGGCGCCGCCCGCGTACCGGGGGCGGCTGGGCTCGTTCCAGCAGCTCGCCATCGTGCTCGGCATCGCGGTCTCGCAGCTCGTCAACTACCTGATCGCCGAGCTGGCCGGCGGCGACGTCAACAACCACCTGTGGGGGTTGCAGGCGTGGCAGTGGATGCTGGGGGCCTGCGCCGTCCCGGCCCTGCTCTACCTGCTGTTCGCCTCCACCATCCCCGAGTCGCCGCGCTACCTGATCATGTCGGGACGGTCGCGGAAGGCCCGCGAGGTGCTGGCCGAGGTCGAGGGCGAGGACGTGGACCTCGACGCCCGGATCGCCGAGATCCAGCACGTGCTGCGGACCGAACGCGTGCCGGGGCTGAAGGACCTGCGCGGCAGCGCGCTCGGCCTGCTGCCGATCGTCTGGGTCGGCGTCGTCCTGTCGGCTTTCCAGCAGCTGGTCGGCATCAACGTGATCTTCTACTACTCGTCGGTGTTGTGGCAGTCGGTGGGCATCAACCAGAGCAACTCGCTGCTGATCAGCTTCTCCAGCTCGATCATCAACATCATCGGCACGTTCATCGCGATCGCGCTGGTCGACCGGATCGGGCGCAAGCCGCTGCTGCTCGTCGGCTCGGCCGGCATGGCGATCGCGCTGGGCACCGCGGCCTGGGCGTTCAGCGCGTCGCGGGAGGTCGGCGGCGTGGTCTCGCTGCCCAGCCCGCAGGGGCCGATCGCGCTCGTCGCGGCCAACGTGTTCGTGCTGTTCTTCGCCCTGTCGTGGGGCGTGGTGGTCTGGGTGCTGCTCGGCGAGATGTTCCCCAACCGCATCCGCGCCGCCGCGCTCGGCGTCGCCGCCGCCGCGCAGTGGATCGCCAACTGGCTGATCACGGTCTCGTTCCCGGCGCTGTCGGAGTGGAACCTGCCGCTCACCTACGCCATGTACGCCCTGTTCGCCGCGCTGTCCTTCTTCTTCGTCAGCAAATGGGTCAAGGAGACCAAGGGCCGCAAGCTGGAAGACATGGGCTGACCACGCCGCGGAGTGGGCTAACCTCCGGCACGTGCTTGTCGACGTGCTCGGTCCCGGCCTGAACGTGCTCTTCTGCGGCATCAACCCCGGCCTGATGTCGGAGGCCACCGGCCACCACTTCGCCCGGCCGGGCAACAGGTTCTGGCCCGCGCTGCACCTGTCCGGCTTCACGCCGCGCCTGCTGGCCCCGGCCGAGCAGCACCTGCTCCCCTCGTACGGGCTGGGCATCACGAACATCGTCCCCCGGGCCAGCGCCAAGGCGGCGGAGCTGACCAGGGACGAGCTGGTGGCGGGCGGCCGGCAGCTGGCGGAGAAGGTGGCCGGGCTGGGGCCGCAGGTGCTGGCCGTGCTCGGCATCTCGGCGTACCGGACGGCCTTCGCGCGGCCCAAGGCGGTCATCGGCCCCCAGCCCGAGCAGGTCGGCGGCGCCCGCGTGTGGGTGCTGCCGAACCCGAGCGGGCTCAACGCCCACTGGACCGTCGCCACGATCGCCGGGGAGATGGCCCGCCTGCGCGCCACGCTGCGCCCGGGCCCGGAACCGGCGGTCTCTGACCTGCGCTTGTAGACGGATCCAAGTCACGCACAAGCCTTGATCGCTAGATACGTACCCGGTTCGTTGTGTCTTCGCACTGGGGGGTCTGGTGGCAAGCCGGCGATTGTCGCGCGTGGTCTGCGCATTGGCGTTGTTAGTGGGTCTGGTCGCGGCCGTGCCGCCACCGGCCGTCGCGTCCGCGGCACCGGACGCCGAGACCGCGGCGCTGCTGTCCGCGGTGGAACGGTTCACGGCCGCCGGCGGCGGCCTGGCCACGCTCGGCCCGATGGGCGAGCAGCTGCCGTTCGTCGGCCTGGTGCCCGGCGGCGAGGACGCCCTGGGCCTGGCCGACCTGTTCCAGGTGGCCGTCCACGACAAGCTCAAGGGCCTCACCACCCTGGACGACCTCCAGGACGCGTACGAGCTGTCCGGCCCCCGCGCAGGAAAGCTCCTGGCCAAGGCGAGCACGCAGAACGGGATCAGGCGGCTCGACCTGACCCTGGAGGTCTCCAGGACGGCGCCCGGCCGCCCGATCTCCGTCAGCAGCGCCCAGCCCAAGGTCTCGCTGACCACCTCGGGCGGCGTGGACGTCACGCTGAAGCTCACCGCCAAGCTGCCCTTCGCCTACGACCCGGCCACCAAGTCCGCCTGGCTGGCCAAGGACGCCGGCCTGACCGTGCGGGCCGAAGGCAGGCTCGCCGCCGGGGCCAGGCCCACCGCCGCCTTCGGCATCCTCGGCGTCGACCTCTCGGCGGCCTCGACGCTCTCCGTCGACGCCGAGTTCGCCGCCACCGCCGCCGACCCGGACGGCAACGGCAGGCTGGACACCTCGGAACTGGGCTCGGAGAGCCTGTTCAGCTTCGCCCGCAAGGGCTCGGCCGCCGCCAGGCTGCAGGTCACCGCGCAGCCGTTCGCCGGCGCCCAGGTCGAGGGGGCCGCCGCGACCATCGACGCGAGCTGGCCCGACCTCGCCACCGGCGGGCCCGCCGTCAGCGTGACCCAGGCCGACCTGGACCGGCTCGGCCGCTTCCAGACGCTCACGCCCAAGGACCTGCTCGACGGCCTGACCCACCTGGCCAACGCCGTCACCGCCGCCCAGCGCGCCCGCTGGGACGGGCAGGGCGACCTCGACCTGCCGTTCATGCGCGGCTCGCTGGCCGACGCCGTGCAGGTGTCGGAGGCGATCCACGCCTTCGCCGCCGCCAGCGTGGACCGCAACACCGGCCGGCCCACCTTCACCTCGATCCAGGACCTGTTCGCCGCGCTGGGCAAGGCCCGCGGCCTGCCCGGAGGCGCGATCATCAAGGTCGCCGACGCCGGTTACGACGACGCCGCCAAGAAGATCGCCTTCACCCTCGTCGTGGACCGGACCGTCAACCCGGCCCCCGAGCCGCTCAACCCCGCGGGCCAGACCGTCAGCGGGACGGGCGCGGGCGTCACGTACGCGGTCAAGGCGCTGCGGCACGCCGGGCAGAAGTGGACGCCGGGGCAGTTCGCCGGGCGCACGGTCACCGCCGGAGCGTCGAGCGGCATCGTGGCCGACAACACCGCCGACACCGTCACCCTCGCCGAAGAGGGATGGCGCGGGGGCGTGCCCGCCGCGGGCGCGCCGTACCGGATCTCCGCGAACGACCCCATGATCGGGCAGATCGCCTTCGGCGACACGTTCAAGGCCGCCGCCGGGCTAGACCGCGCCAACGCGACCGCCGCGGTGGCGGGCGTCATGCGCGGCTACCACGCCTCGGCCACGGTCGTGCTCGACCTGAGCGACCCGGTGACGGGCCAGGGATGCGCGCAGCGGCCGGACGGGCAGCAGAAGGCGTGTCCGTACCAGCACGTCAACGGCGACGGCAGCGCCACCGTGGTGAACGAGCTGCCCAGGGCCGCGGACCGGATCATGTTGCGGACCGGCCGCGACCTGTTCGGCGCCCGCGTGTCGGTGCTCTCCTCGGTCAACGTCAACGCCGTCGCGGGCTACCTGGGCGTCCAGCTCACCGGCGACCTCACCATGGGCAGCAGGAACGGCGGCGATCTGGTCAAGGTCGGCCTCAAGGACCTCGGCGACGTGCCGCTGACCAGGCTGTTCGAGCGGCTGGCGAGCAAGCCGGGCGACGTCCTGACCTCCCAGGTGGACGCGGTGGCCAAGGCGCGGCTCACGCTGGGCGTGCCGGGCCTGGCCGACTTCTTCGGCGGCAGGGTCTCCGGCGAGGTGGAGATGCCGGACCTCGGCAAGCCCGCCACCGTCAGCTTCCGCGGCTTCGACCAGATCGGCCGGGTCAAGGACTTCGCCTTCGACCCCGACAACCCGCAGGCGCTGTTCGGCGCGCTGATCAAGTCCCTGGGCGCGGTGGCCACCTACCTCGACGGCGTCAAGGGCACCGGGCCGGTCAACGAGGCGATGACGGCGAAGCTGCCGCTGCTCGGCCGCTCGCTGTCCGACCTGGTGGCCGCGGAGGAGATGGGCTCGGGCCCCGGCGTCGTCTACGGCGACGGCGCCTGCGGCAACGAGAACGCCTACGTCACCGACCCTTCGCGCACGTTCACCCAGGCGCACGTCGGCCGCCGCGTCGCCGTCGGCACCCGGGTGCTGACCGTCGCGACCGCGTGCGGCGAGCACACGTTGTCCTTCGCCGAGAAGTTCGGCCAGGCCGTGCCCGAGGCGGGCGCCGCCTACGCGCTGCGCTCGCCGCTGCGGGACGCGATCGACCGCCTGACCGCCGCGCCGCCGGACACCGTCCAGGCGCTGGTGGCCGAGCTGAACAAGGCGCTGGGCGGCCAGGTGCGCATCGGCTACGAGGACGGCGCCCTGCGGCTGTCACTGGCCTACGACAAGAAGGCGGCCGTGCAGGAGCCGCTGCGCTTCGCCTTCGGCGACAGCAGCCTGGTCGCCGCCAAGGGCTCGGCCACGCTGGACGCCGCCGTCGAGGGCGAGGTGCGCCTCGGCCTGCGCGTGGCGCTCAAGCGCGGCTTCGACCCGGC
This sequence comes from Nonomuraea sp. NPDC049655, assembly GCF_044465465.1. Classification (NCBI taxonomy): domain Bacteria; kingdom Bacillati; phylum Actinomycetota; class Actinomycetes; order Streptosporangiales; family Streptosporangiaceae; genus Nonomuraea; species Nonomuraea sp. NPDC049655. The sequence goes on along the minus strand of NZ_JBITLS010000011.1, from coordinate 244,422 downwards.
CCGCGACCTGCTCATCGAGACCGACTCCGGCCTCGACCTCCAGGCGAAGGCGCAGCTCGACGGCACGGTCCAGGCCGACGTCGGCCCGCTGCCGCTGGCGATCGGCAAGGAGGGCGACGACCCGCTGCAGGCCAGACTCGGTTACGGCGTGAGCCTGCGCTACGGCGGCGAGTCCCAGGACGCGGTGACCCCTGCCGCGTTCTTCTCCGGGCTCGACCTGGCGCTGAACGAGACGAGCGAGCCGGTCGCCTGCGACCGCGACCCGCACCGCGACGACACCGACCTGGCGCTGTGCGCCGTCCTGCCCGCCTACCTCAACGGCGCGCCGCTCACCGCGGACGGCAAGCACGCGCTCGTGCTGCGGTTGCCCAGGGCCGCCCCGCTGGCCGAGATGTTCGACCTGTCCAAGAAGCTGCCCGGCGACGTGAACCGGCTGGAGCTGCCCTCCTTCGACTTCTCCACCCTGCCTCCGGGCCTGGAGCTGGACTGGACCAACCTGGGCGACGGCATCGACCGCTACCTCACCGCCCTGGAGACCGGCATGCGCATGGCCTCCGGGAAGGGCAGGTTGCCCATGGTCGGCGCCGACCTCCAGCAGGGGGCCGACTTCGTCGGCGCCAAACGTCAGGAGATCAAGGCCGCACTCGCCAAGCTGCCGAACGGCGGCAAGGTGCCCACCGGTGGCGACCTGCGCAAGTGGTACAACGATGAGCTCGCGCCCAAGGTCGGGCCGGGCGTGCAGCCGGTGATCACCTGCGTGCAGGCGCCCGTCCCCGACCCCGCCAAGCCCGAGGCCTGCGACGCGGCCAAGGGCACCGAGCTGACCGGCATCGCGTTCAAGGTCAGCGTCGGCAAGGGCGACGTCGATCCCGAACAGGGCTGCGTCAAGGACTGCCTGGGCGTGGAGCGGCCGCTCGACGTCGGCGTCCCCGGCCTCGCGCTGAAGCAGGGCAAGGGCAAGGGCGTACGGGCCGAGCTCGGCTGGCACGCCGAGGTCATGGTGGGCCTGGACCGGACCAGCGGCTTCTACGTCGACGCCGGCGAGGCCAACCGGCCGCGGGCGACCGTCGGCGTGAACGTCTCGCTGCCCGAGGAGATCAACGCCCGGCTGGCGATCCTCGACGTCACGCTCAAGAACCGCGAGCAGAACGCCCCCGACCTGTTCGCGGGCGCCTTCACCATCGGCTTCAAGCCGGTCGGCCGGATCGGCCTGGACCAGCTCGCCGACGCCGGCGGCCTGGTGGAGACGTCACTGAACGCCAAGGTCGCGGTGGACTGGCGCTTCAAGGTGACGGCCGGCTCGGCCATGTTCCCCGGCCTGTACGGCGACTTCGACCTGGACTGGGACCTCACCAAGGGCGGCTCGCCGGACCCGGCGAACCTGAACATCGCCTTCAACGACGTGAACCTGGAGGCCGGCGACTTCTTCCGGAGCGTCCTCGGGCCTGTGGTGACCCAGGTCAAGAAGGTCACAGACCCGGTCAAACCGGTGATCGACCAGCTCTACGCGCCCATCCCCGTGCTGTCGGACCTGAGCAGGGCCGCGGGCGGCGGCGAGGTGAACCTGATGACGATCGCCAAGAAGTACAACACGGTCGCCGGCGGCGGCACGACGAAGTTCATCGAGCGGATGATCGAGGTCGGCAGGCTGGTCACGTCGTTGCCCGACTGCCAGGGAGAGCTGCACATCCCGATCGGCAGCTTCACCGTGGCCGGTGACCGCGCGCTGGACACCGAGAACTCGCCCGACGTCGCCGACTCGCTGATCAAGGACGTGGCGCCCGCCACGGACGACCTGTTCGCCGCGCTCGACCAGGGCGCCAGGTCGTGCGGGAAGGCCAAGGCCGCCACCGCCGACGCGCAGGGACCGATGGAGCACTCCGCGAAGGCGGGCTTCAGCTTCCCCGTGCTGCAGAACGCCGGGCGGTCGATCTTCAGCCTGCTGATGGGCAAGGACGTGGAGCTGGTCGCGTTCGACTCCGGGCCGCTGCGCCTCGGCTTCTCCTACAGCCAGTCCTTCGGCCCGGTCTGGTCGCCGCCGCCGATCATGGTGGTCATCTCCGGCACCGCCGGGGTCGAGGCCCAGATCAGGGCGGGCTTCGACACGTACGGCATCCGCAAGGCGATCGAGCAGGGCAAGGTCGACCTCCAGGTCCTCGACAGCCTCTACCTGAAGACCACCGACGACCAGGGCCGACCGCTGCCGGCGATCTCCCTGACCGGGCGGCTGGAGGCGGGCGCGGCGGTCGACGTGGTGCTGGTCAAGGCGGGCGTGAGCGGCGGCATCTTCCTCACCGTCGCCATGAACTGGCTCGATCCCACCAACGACGGCAAGTTCCGGTTCTTCGAGTTCGCCGACGTCCTGCTGCGCAACCCGCTGTGCCTGTTCTCGCTGGACGGCGAGCTGAAGGTCTACCTGAAGGCGTGGGTCGAGGTGGGCATCTCGATCTTCAAGAAGCGGTTCGACTGGACCATCGTCGAGGCCAAACTGCTCGACTTCTCCGTCCGGCCCAAGTGCGACGAGGACCCGCCGAAGCTCGCGACCGAGGCGGGCGACGCCCTGGTGCTGCACGTCGGCGGGATGCGCAAGGCCAGAGGCGGCAGCACCGCCAAGCCGGGCGACGACGCCGAGCAGTGGACCGTCAGCCAGCTCCCCGGCGACGAGGGCTTCGTGGTCAGCGCGCTGGGCGTGCGCGAGGAGCACCGCGCGTCCGGACTGACGCGGGTGCTGGCCGACGGCCGGGGCGCGAAGGGCGCGCTGCGGCTGGTCTTCCAGGGGTACGGCGACGACACCGCCGGAGCTCACCCGTTCGACCGGATGGTGGTGGCGTTCGGCGGCGACGGCGACGACCTGATCCTGGCCGGCGCCGGCCGCAACGTGATCGACGGCGGCAAGGGCGACGACCAGATCACCAGCGGCGACCAGTACGACGGGCCCGCCGCGATCGTGGCCGGCGGCCCCGGCGACGACTACGTCACCATGGGCGGCGCGGGCGGCTGGGTGGCCGGTGACGGCCGCCTGACCCCCGCCACCCGCAAGGTCGGCGACGTCGAGGTGGCCGACTGGACCGGCGACGACCTGCCCGGCGCGCCGGACGACGGCCCGGCCGACGGCGGCGACCGCATCGCGGCCGGTCTCGGCGAGAACCGGCTGTACGGCAACGGCGGGAACGACACCATCGCCGTCGCCTCCGACAGCCCGCTGGCCGCCACCGACCCCTCGCCGCGGTTCCGCGCGCAGCCGAGCCTGCTGGTCGGCGGCCCCGGCGCCGACACCCTGACCGGCGGCTCGGCGGCCGACGAGATCTACACCGGGCCGCGCGCGGAGATCGGCCGCGACGAGGCGGGACCCGCCGACTCCGGGCCGAACTACGTCGACACCGGCGCGGGCGCCGACAAGGTGTACGGCGGTCAGGCCGTCGACCTGGTCGCCGGCCACTCGGCCCCCGGCGAGGCCGTGCAGATCATCGGCGGTGGCGGGGACGACGTCCTCGCGGGCGGCCACGGCAAGGACGACATCTCCGGCGGCCCCGGCGATGACTGGGTGATCGCCGAGCCGTCCGACGTCGGCGAGGCCCAGGGGCGCGACGACTTCGGCCCGGCCCGGCTGGTGCGTCACCTGCCGCTGCCGGCGGGCGTCCAGCCCTCGGCCAAGGAGCTGTCCGGCGGCGACGGGAACGACCACGTCATCGGCGGCGACGGAGGAGCGACCGTCTTCGGCGACCGCCGGCGGGACGAGCCGTGCGAGGAGCACGACGGCGACGCCGACGGCCGGGACCTGATCATCGGCGGCGCGGGCAAGGAGACCGTGTCGGCCGGCGGCGGCGCCGACCGGGTCGAGGCCGGCGGCGGCCAGGACGTGGTCTGCGGCGAACGCGGCGACGACCGCCTGGCCGGCGGCTCAGGCGACGACCGGGTCTCCGGCGGCTCCGGTGACGACACGGCGCTCGGCGACGACGGCGCCGACGAGGTGACCGGCGGCTCCGGCGACGACACCCTGCACGGCGGCGCGCACGCCGACACCGTCGTGGGCGAGTCCGGGCAGGACCGCGCGTTCGGCGGCGACGGTGACGACCTGGTCATCGGCGGCGCCCGCACGGCGGGCAAGGACGACAAGGGCGACTTCCTGTACGGCGACGCCGGGGCGGACCGGCTGATCGGCGACAACGGCGACGCCGGTGGCCCGTTCGACCTCGACGGCACCCCGCAGGAGGCCGGCGGCCCGGACGTGATCCACGGCGGCGACGGCGCCGACCGGGCTCACGGCGGGATCGGCGCCGACGAGGTGCACGGCGACGCGGGCGACGACCACCTGGAGGGCGGCGTCGGCGGCGACGAGGTGTACGGCGAGGCGGGGGAGGACGAGCTGGTGGGCGGCGCTTCTGGCGCGTACCCGGACAGTGGTGACACGCTGCTGGGCGGCGACGGCCCGGACGTGATCGCCGCCGACAACGCCACCCTGACCACCACCGCCACCCCGTCCGGCACCCCGTCGGCCACCCCGTCGGCCACCCCGTCGGCCACCCCGTCGGCCACCCCGTCGGGCACCCCGTCGGGCACCCCGTCGGGCAGTCCGTCGGCCACGCCGTCGGAGAGCTCGTCGCCCACGGGAGGCCCGTCACCGACGGGAGGCCCCTCTGGGACTGCGAGCCCGTCTGGGACTGCGAGTCCGTCTGCGGCGGGGAGCCCTTCGGGGACGCCGTCCGCTGCGGCGACGCCGTCCGGTGAGCCGGTGTCCGGTGCGGAGGCGGCCGACCCGGCGACCTCGGTCGCCGTGCGGCCGGGCCAGGCGGCCGTGCACCAGGTGAAGCTGCTCGCGGGCGGCTTCGGCCCGGACGTGGCCGACGGCGGCGCGGGCAACGACGCGATCTTCGGCCAGGGCGGCCCCGACCGGCTGCGCGGCCAGGAGGGCGACGACTACGCCGAGGGCGGCGCGGGCGTGGACTGGGTCGAGGGCGACCAGGGCGACGACGACCTGGTCGGCGGCACCCACACCGCGGCCGACGACGCCGCCGACGCGCTCTACGGCGGCCCCGGCGACGACGTCGTGGCCGGCGACAACGCCGTGGTGACGCTGACGGGCACCCCGGCCAGGGCCACCGTCCGCATCGGCTCGGCAGGCACCCCGATGACCCCACGCGCGGTCACCCTCCTGGCCGACGGCCCAGGCGAAGGCTCACGCAAGAGTTCGAGCGACGGCTCTGGCGGCGGGGCCGGGGCGGATCGGGTGTCCGGTGGGGGTGGCGTGGACGTCCTGTGGGGGCAGGGCGGCGACGACCAGATGTCCGGCGGCGGTCAGGGCGACCACGCCGAGGGCGGCGACGGCGCGGACCAGATCCGCGGCGACCTGCCGCTGACGGCCGAGTCCACCCGCACCACCACGCGACCGCTGACCGACCCCGGCTGGAGAGGCGACGCCAGTGGCCAGGCCGACCTGGAGGGCGACGACACCCCCGGTCAGGACGACCTGATCGGCGGCTCGGCCAAGCAGGCCGCCGCCGACGAGGCCGACGCGATCGAGGGCAACGGCGGCGCCGACGTCCTGCTCGGTGACAACGGCTCGCTCGTCCGCACCGTGACGGGCAACGCCGAGAAGGTCTACACCGAGCGCTACCCGGCGGGCCAGGCGCCCGCGGACGCCACCCGCGTACGCAGCCACGACCCGGCTCTGCCGGGCGACTCGACCAGGTTCTGCACCCAGGCCCAGGCCACCTGCGAGCCGGCCGGCTCCTACGGCGCCGACCACCTGTACGGCGACGACGGCGACGACGCGCTGTGGGGCCAGGACGGCGACGACGAACTGCACGGCGGCCAGGGCGACGACGACCTGTTCGGCGAGCTGGGCGACGACGACCTGTCCGGCGGCGCGGGCGAGGACGCCATGCTCGGCGACCGCGGCGGCGTGCTGAACGAGCGCATCGACGCCTCCGACGCCCAGCGGCTGGGCTTCACCGTCAGCCTCAACGCCCCGCCGAAGGAGACCTACAAGGGCTTCCAGCCCGGCACCTACGACCGCCGCACCGACCTGCTGCACGACACCGACGGCGACACCTGGACGGCCGCCGCCATGCCGCACGACGGTTTCGCCAAGGGCGGCGCGGACCGCATGCGCGGCGGCCCCGGACGCGACAGCATGCACGGCGGCGCCGGCGACGACCTGGTCAACGGCGACAGCGGCGGCGACGAGGTGTTCGGCGGCGACGGCGACGACCTGCTGTGGGGCGGAAAGGGCTGCGACCCGGCCCTGGACGCGGCCACCGCCGACTGCCTGTCCGGCGGCGTGTTCGACCCGGCCGCCCGCGGCACCGGCGACCGCTTCGTCGACCACGTCTTCGGCGGCGCGGGCGCGGACCTGCTCGACTACAACCCGCGCGGCTCCTACCCCGGCTCGTGCGCCCCCGGCAAGATGCCCGAAGGCGAGCTGACCACGGTGGTGGACCCGTGCGCGTGGTTCCGCATGACCGACAAGGACAACGCCGCCACCACCGACGACCAGCACCACCAGGGCGTGGACTGGCAGTACGGCGGCGCGGACCGCGACGTCCTGCAGGGCGACCGCACGGCCAACGGGCCCAACCCCGGCGACAAGATGATCGACTGGAACGGCGGCTTCAACCTCTACACCCACTGCGGCCCGGCCAACGGCGGGCACAACATCGTCCGCCAGCACTCCCCGGCGATGCTCGACTTCCTGGCCAAGGTGGCCTGGGGCGCGGGCGCGGGCCGCAGCGCGGGCGACCAGTCCGGGGCGCGCGAGGTGGCCGTCCCGGCCTCGGGCGACAGCGGTTCGCCCTATCCCACCTCACCTGGCCACTTCGACTCGCCCGTGGCCTGCGCGGGCTGATCAGGAGACATGCCGATGTCACGCCGACTGATGGCGACCACTCTGGCGGGGGTGCTGGCGGCCGTGGGACTCACCACGGCCCCGGCCCACGCCGCCGCCCCGGGACAGCCGTCCTGCGTCCCGGGGGACTGTTTCACCGTGAATGTCTCGCTCGATCGCGCCCCCGCCGTGGGGCAGAGCGCGAGGCTCACGGTCGAGGTGACCCCGAAACAGGACTTGCCCGACGCCACCACGATCATCGAACTGCCGGACACCCTGAAGTGGGCGACCCCGCCCGCCGGGCTCGACCGCGCCGCCGCGACGATCGGCCGCAGCCCGGTGGACCGGGCCACCCGGACCTGGCGGGCCCGTGCGGGCCGGACGGTCCGGTACGAGGGCGTCGTCACGGCGGTCGGGCCCGGCCCCTCCTCCATCCGCGTCCAGGCTCGCGACGGGCGTCCGGGGCCCTCTTCCGGCGGGCTCGCCTACGTCACCGTGGGCGCGCAGTCGTCGGTGTTCGGCATGCCGCGCGAGGGCCGCGGGCGCCGTACGGAGAGGACCGCGAGGGCGGCGGCGGCCGGCGACACGTGCGTGCAGGGGCGCGTCACCTACTTCAAGGCGGACGGAACCGTCGGCGGCGTGCCCATGGCCGAGGTGGACGCGTTCGACACCGACACGAACGGCCGGCTCAATCTCGGCTGGGCCGAGACGGACGCGTCCGGCGCCTACAAGCTGTGCTTCCCCGGCACCGAGGAGGACGGCACGGGCCAGGACGTCAACATCGAGGTCAGCCCGGTCAGCAATTACTGGTCCGTGGGCATGTCGGAGAAGGCCGGCGACATCTACACCGACGCCGGCCCCACCACGCCGGACGTTCCTCCCGGCACGTCGGCCACCGTCATCGACTACCGCAGCGCGGCCGGCGACCCGATGGAGGGGGCGTTCCGCCTGCACTCGGCCGCCTACGACACGTGGAAGGCCTACACCGGCTGGCTGAACGACCCGGCCGACGACTGCTGGAAGCCGGGCGAGGCGAACTGCCAGTCCGTGACGCTGATCTGGCGGCCGGACAAGGTGCTGCCCACGTCTTACTACTGCCCGAGTGCCGGCCCCGACTGCCTGGGCCGCTTCCAGATCAACCTGGACGCCTCGATACCGCTGGAGAAGATGACGCTTCCCCACGAGCTTGGGCACTTCATCATGGACTACACCGGCGTGACGCCGTCGACGGGCCTCTGCGGACAGCACTACATGAAGGCGCCGATGATCAACCCGGCCTGCGCCTGGATCGAGGGGTGGGCCGACTGGGTCGCCGTCCAGACCTACGACGACACGCACTACCGGTGGTCGACCTCCGCGATCGACCTGGAAAGCCCGCGCTGGTTCAGCGACGGCTGGCCGAGCGGGGCGGACGCGGTCAGGACCGAGGGCCGCGTGGCCGGGGTGCTGCTCGACCTGGCCGACTCGGGCACGCGGGACGAGAAGTACTGGGACCTCGGCGGCGTCGGGCCCGAGACCGTCGTGGCCGCGTTCAGGAAGGCGGTCGCCCAGGACCTCGACCACTTCATGACCCTGCTCGACCCCCAGCACCACGACCTCGCGGAGGGGGCGCTGTTCCAGAACGCCGTCTCCACCCAGCACGTGGAGGACCTGGCCGACCGGCATCCGATCCGCCGGCCCGCCAACGTCCCGCTGCAGACGGCCTTCGCCACCACGCCCGGCAAATGGCACGTGGTGGCCGCCGTCACCGGACCGGACGGCGCGGACGTCGACCTGGCCACCACGCCCAACGCCGGCGGCGACGCCGTCAGGAGCGCCGACTGGACCGCCACCAGCGCGGACTTCGTCGCCGTGCAGCCCAGCTCCGCCACCCGCAACTGGTTCGTCAACTCGGTCAGCTCCGACGCCGACTACGAGGAGTACGCGATGGAGGTGACCGAGGCGGCCGCGGGCAACCTGGAGGCCGGGACGCCGCAGGAGTTCCCCATGGCCGCCGGCCGGCTGGCCGAGGTGCGGACGACGTGGATCGAGAAGGGCGTGCCCGCCACGCTCACGGTCGTGCCGCGCAACGGGCAGGACCTCGACCTCTTCGTGATGGCGCCCGACTCCGCCGCGTGGGGCCTGCCGCGTTCCGCCGCCCGCAGGTCCGCGAGCGGCGGCCCGAACAAGATGGAACGCCTGACCATCAGCGACCCGAAGGTGACCGGGCTGTACGCGGTCATCGTGGTCAGGAAGGCCGGCGACGGAAATGTCCTGCTGACCCGCGTCTGACCCTGGGGTGCCCCTCGACGCGCGCGGGGCGCCCGTCGAGGGCTACCTGGCCGCGAAGTCCTGCGTCCAGTGGACGGGGCCCTGGCCGTTCCTGGCCGCGCCCACGCCGATCACCGTGTACCGGCAGTTCATGATGTTGGCCCGGTGGCCCGAGCTGTTCATCCAGGAGTTCATCACGGCGGCCGGGGTGGCCTGGCCCCTGGCGATGTTCTCGGCGAAGGCGGTCCCGCCGGTGAAGCCGGCCGCCCTGATGCGGTCCATGAAGCTGCGGCCGTCCTTCGAGGTGTGGTTGAAGTAGCCCTTGGCGGCCATGTCGGCGGAGTGGCCGTACGCCGCGGCGCGCAGCTGGGCGTCGTGCTTGAGCGGCTGGCAGCCGCCCTTGGCGCGCTCGGCGTTGACCAGGCGCAGGACCTCGTTCTCCTCGGCGGTGCCCACCGTGCCGGCGGGTCCGGTCGCGGTCGGCTGAGGGGCAGGGGTGGCGGTGGCCGTCGAGGTGGCCGTCGGGGTGGCCGTCGGGGTGGGCTTGGGGGACGCCGTGGGCGTCGGGGCCGGGGCGCAGGTCAGCCGGACCGCCCTGGACGTCGCGCCGCGGCCCCGGTGGTCGGTGGCGACCGCGTAGTAGACGCCGGGCGCGCAGGGGAAGGTGAGCGCGACGCTGCCGGACCGGGTGGAGCCGCTCTTGACGACGGGGTCCGTGCCCGGGACGGCGCGCTTGAGCCGGACACGCAGGAGCGCGTCCGTAAGGCAGCCCTGACGGGCGGCGGAGGCGACGATCTGAGCGGTGTCGTTGACGCGAGGCGTGGCCACGGTGACCCGGCAGCGGCCGGCGGCCTCGCTGCCGGCCGCGGCTGCCGTCGCGGCGTTCGCCGGGGTCGTCGGCGTACCGAGTGCAGCCAGGCTCACCAGGCCGGCGAGTACCCCTAGGGGTCTGCGCATGGGGGCTTCCTCCAGTTGCGATGGACGCTGGATCGCACCGCATTCTGGTAGGACCGCAACCCCCCTGTCACGAAATTTGCGAAATTTCCCTGATGTCCGGGTAAACCAAAGTGTCAGGAGATGCGTCGTGGCCCGTTCCAGCCGCGGGCCGGAACCCGGGCGCGCTCAGACCCGGAACTCCTCCGTCCGGTGGCCGTACGGGGGCACCGCGGCCCGCATCTCGTCGGTGACCGACGGCGGCGGCAGCGGCACGATCTCCCGCCGGTGGAAGTCGCGCACGTCCTCGCCCTCGGCGAACAGTTCCCGGACCGCCCGCAGGCAGGGGCCGATCACGCCGGGATCGGTGATGCGCCGGCCGCCCCGGCCGCCGCCGTACTCGTCGTAGAGGACCTCGTACATCAGGACGGGGGAGAAGATCACCAGCTCGGGCACCGGTTCGAGGGCGGCCACGCGCGCCGCGGGCACCACCCGGCAGGGGGAGCCCGCCCTGGCCCGCATGTCCAGCAGATGCATCTCCCACTGCAGGTACGCGCTGACGGGGAACTCCACCACGCGCACCCGGCTCACCGGCATCCGGTGGCGGAAGTAACCGGCCACGAGCGGCGCCATCTGCTCGGCCAGGGAGAGGGAGCCGGCCCAGTCGCCGTCCATCATGGCCCGCCAGCTCGCCACGTCCGGCTCGTAGAAGCTCTGGGCGCGTTCCAGCTTCCACAGGGGGACGACGCAGTCCGCGTGGTCGCGCTCGAAGGCCGCCAGGTAGCCGGGCGCGTCCAGGACGAGCGCGTCGGCGCCGCCCACCGCGGCGAACGGATTCGTGAGGGCCGCCACTGAACCCGGCTCGGTCATGCGACGCCCCTTCGTTCGGTGAGATCCGCCCGCCAGATCATGAAATGTCAGTTGATTCTGGTCAAGGCCCAACGTCACGAAGGGACGCGAAGGTCACCCGCGGTAGTGAAAGCGGCGGTGCACCAGGTTGAACACGGTGGCCACCAGGAAGACCGCCAGCAGGATCTTGAAGAGGCCGAACCCGAAGACCAGCCCCAGCACCCCGAAGACGATCAGGAGGGGGAGGAGGCCGGGACCGCGGTGGCCGCGCCAGTGACGGCGGGAATGGTCGTGCCAGGGACGGCCGGCCTGCGCGTGGCGCATGGTCTGCATCTGGTGGCGGTGCGCCCTCATCGCCTGGCGCCAGGCGTCCCGGTCGAACTGGGGCATCTGCTGAGGGTGGGCGTAGGAGGGGGACGAGCCGGGCAGGTCGGCCGTCACCTGGGACAGGTCGCGGACCGTCTTGGAGGCCAGCGCCCGGTCGAGGCGTTCGTCGAGCTCTTCGTGGGTCAGGCGGCCCTGGGCGAAGTGCTCGCGCAGGGCCGCCATCGTCTGCTCGCGCTCGGCGTCGCCGATGCGGAGATCGTTGTGGTCCATGTCTGGTTCCTCGCTCTCCCCGAACCGGCCTGTCGCTGCGGAGCCGGTCACCTGATTACTCCTCGCCCGGTTCGCCGTCGGCCAGGATCTGGTAGAGCTTGCGCCGGGTCTCAACCAGAGTCTTACGCGCTTCGCGGATTTGTGCGTCGTTTCCGGTCTGAAGAACCTGCATCATGGCGAATGCCGACTGTCGGGCGATGTGCCAGAGATCGGCGGTGTTGTCGTCGATGTCCGGACGCATCTCGTCCCAGGGGGCGCGGACCTCGTCGGTGTGCGCGTCGATGTAGGCGCGGCCCTCGTCGGTGAGGCGGAAGGTCTTGCGGCCCTCGTTCTCCTCGGCGATCACCAGGCCCTCGTCGGTGAGCTGCTGCAACGCCGGGTAGACGGCGCCGGGGCTGGGCTTCCAGCCGCCCTCGCTGCGCTCGGCGATCTCCTGGATGATCTGGTAGCCGTTGCGCGGCTCCTCGGCCAGCAGGGCCAGGATCGCGGCGCGGACGTCGCCCCGCTTGGCCTTACGGCCCCGGCCGCCGCCCCAGCCGTGGTGCCCGCCCCAGGGCCCGCCCGGGCCGAAGGGGCCGCCGCGGCCGAAGTCGAACGGGAACGGTCCGCCCGGCCCGCCGCGCCGGCCGCGTTGCCTGCGCTCGCCCGGCCCGCCGCCGCCCCGGTGATGGTGGTGATGGCCGCCCATCTGCTCGAAGGCGTCGGCGATGGCCCTCAGCTTCTCGCGGGCCGCGCGCAGGTTCTCCCGAGGGCCGAACCACTGGTCGCCCGCTGCGTGTGCGTAAGTCATGTTCTTTCTCCCTATATCGCGATCTGTTCTCGATGCGTCAAAGATATATCGCTACTGTTTCGTTGGCAAGGCAGGGCGCAGAGTGAGCCAGATCACGAAAAAGTTGCGGAATTGGGGAACAGTCTTGGGATGTCCGCCGTTGAACAGAGCAGACGAGGTCGTTCCGCGTCGGCAGGGCTGGGGGGTGCTGTCGCCGCGGAGACGACCTCGTCTGCGTTTGCGGGTGTTTTCGGGCGGACCGTTCCAGCGTCAGCAGAACCTGGCGGCCGGGATCTCCGCGTAAAGCGGCTCTTTGCAATACAGTCCCGATCATGATGGGGCACACGCACGCGATGACCGGGGCGATCGCGTGGCTGGCGCTGGCGCCGCCGCTCGCCGCACTGCCGCTGCTGAACGAGAGCTCCCGGTTCATCGAGACCGGCATCATGGCCGGCGCGCTCGGCCCGGCCGAGCTGATCGCCGGCGCCCTGGTCTGCGCGGGGGCGGCCATGCTGCCCGACCTCGACCATCCCAGCGCGACCATCGCCCAGACCTTCGGCCCGGTCACCTGGCTGCTCAGCAAGTTCGTGTCCTGGATCAGCGGCGGCCACCGCGGCATGACGCACTCGCTGGCCTTTGCGGCGGCGCTCGGGTTCGGCGTCCACTGGCTGGTCAACTCCTATCCGATCGCCCGTGACATCACGGTCGTGCTGATGATCGGGCTGGCCCTGCGGGCGATCGGCATCGGCATCCCGGGCAACAAGGCCGGGTCCATCATGATCAACATCGGCATGACGGCCGGGCTCTACGCCGTGTTCCTCTCCCTGAACGTCGGCTACGCCTGGCTCGGGCTGGCCGTGGGGGTCGGCTGCCTGATCCACGTCGTCGGCGACTGCATGACGGAACGGGGCTGCCCGGTGCTGTGGCCGCTCGGCGCCAAGTTCGTGCTGCCGTGGAAGATCGGCATCAAGACCGGCAAGAAGTTCGAGCAGAAGATCCTCGCGCCGATCCTCTCCGTCGCCATCATCGGCCTGCTCTTCTGGCGGCTCGCCCCGCTTTAACTTGATGTCGAGATACCGTAGTAATATCTTGACGTCGAGACATCCGCCGCGAGCCCCGCAAGTTAGGTTCACCTAACGTACGTGTCGTTCCGTGGGTGCGGCAGGATTCAACTGAGCAATTGTCTGATGGAGGAGGCGAATCACCGTGTCCGCGAACAGCTTCGGCAGCCGTGACACGCTACGCGTCGGCGACGCGTCGTACGAGATTTTCCGGCTTGACGCCGTCGAGGGCGCCGCACGCCTCCCGTACAGCCTGAAGATCCTGCTGGAGAACCTCCTCCGCACCGAGGACGGCGCCAACATCACCGCCGACCACATCCGGGCGCTCGGCGGCTGGGACCCGGCCGCGACGCCCAGCGTGGAGATCCAGTTCACCCCGGCCCGCGTCATCATGCAGGACTTCACCGGCGTCCCCTGCGTGGTCGACCTGGCCACCATGCGCGAGGCCGTGCGCGACCTGGGCGGCGACGCCGCCAGGATCAACCCGCTCGCGCCCGCCGAGATGGTCATCGACCACTCCGTCATCGTCGACTACTTCGGCCACCCCGACGCCTTCCAGCGCAACGTCGAGCGCGAGTACGAGCGCAACCGCGAGCGCTACCAGTTCCTGCGCTGGGGCCAGACGGCCTTCGACGAGTTCAAGGTCGTGCCGCCCGGCACCGGCATCGTCCACCAGGTCAACATCGAGCACCTGGCCCGCGTCGTCATGATCCGCGACGGCAAGGCCTACCCCGACACCTGCGTCGGCACCGACTCCCACACCACGATGGAGAACGGCATCGGCGTGCTCGGCTGGGGCGTCGGCGGCATCGAGGCCGAGGCCGCCATGCTCGGCCAGCCGATCTCCATGCTGATCCCGCGCGTGGTCGGCTTCAAGCTCAGCGGCAAGCTGCCCGCCGGCGCCACCGCCACCGACCTGGTCCTGACGATCACCGAGATCCTGCGCAAGCACGGCGTGGTCGGCAAGTTCGTCGAGTTCTACGGCGAGGGCGTCTCCTCCGTGCCGCTGGCCGACCGGGCCACGATCGGCAACATGAGCCCCGAGTTCGGCTCCACCTGCGCCATCTTCCCGATCGACGGCCAGACCGTCGAATACCTGCGCCTGACCGGCCGCTCCGAGGAGCAGGTCGCGCTGGTCGAGGCGTACGCCAAGACCCAGGGCCTCTGGCTCGACCCGCAGGGCCCCGAGCCGGTCTTCTCCGAGTACATCGAGCTCGACCTCGACACGGTCGTGCCGTCGATCGCCGGCCCCAAGCGTCCCCAGGACCGCATCGAGCTGTCGGCGGCCAAGGACGCCTGGCGTCGCGACGTCCAGAACTACGTGGCCGACGGCGTCGACGAGGAGGGCGAGGAGTCCTTCCCGGCCTCCGACGCGCCCGCCTCCAACGCCCGCGCCGACGGCGGACGGCCGCACAAGCCGGTCCCGGTCACGCTGGCCGACGGCACGTCATTCGAGATCGACCACGGCATCGTGTCGATCGCCGCGATCACCTCGTGCACCAACACCTCCAACCCGTACGTCATGATCGGCGCCGCGCTGCTGGCCCGCAACGCCGTCGAGAAGGGCCTGACCCGCAAGCCGTGGGTCAAGACCTCGCTGGCCCCGGGTTCGCAGGTCGTCACCGGCTACTTCGAGCGCTCCGGGCTCCAGCCGTACCTCGACAAGATCGGCTTCAACCTGGTCGGCTACGGCTGCACCACCTGCATCGGCAACTCGGGCCCGCTGCCCCCCGAGATCTCCGACGCCATCCAGGCCAACGACCTCGCGGTCACCGCGGTCCTGTCCGGCAACCGGAACTTCGAGGGCCGCATCAACCCCGACGTCAAGATGAACTACCTGGCCTCGCCGCCGCTCGTGGTGGCGTACGCGCTGGCCGGCACGATGGACATCGACCTGGACAACGAGCCGCTCGGCCTCGGCTCCGACGGGCAGCCGGTGTTCCTGCGCGACGTCTGGCCCGCGCCGGAGGAGATCGCCGCGGTGGTCCACTCCTCGATCGGCCGCGACATGTTCGAGCGCGACTACGCCGACGTGTTCAAGGGCGACGACCACTGGCGTTCGCTGCCGATCCCGACCGGCGACACCTTCGAGTGGGACCCGTCCTCCACGTACGTGCGCAAGGCCCCCTACTTCGAGGGCATGCCGGAGAAGCCGGAGCCGGTGACCGACATCTCGGGCGCCCGCGTGCTGGTCAAGGTCGGCGACTCGGTCACCACCGACCACATCTCCCCGGCCGGCTCGATCAAGGTCGGCACCCCCGCGGCCCAGTACCTGCAGGCCAACGGCGTCGAGGTGCGCGACTTCAACTCCTACGGCTCGCGGCGCGGCAACCACGAGGTGATGATCCGCGGCACGTTCGCCAACATCCGCCTGCGCAACCAGATCGCGCCGGGCACCGAGGGCGGCTACACCCGCGACTTCACCCAGCCCGACGGCCCGGTGTCGTTCATCTACGACGCCTCGGTCAACTACGCCGAGGCCGGCACGCCGCTGGTGGTGCTGGCGGGCAAGGAGTACGGCTCGGGCTCCTCGCGCGACTGGGCGGCCAAGGGCACCGCGCTGCTCGGCGTGCGCGCCGTGATCGCCGAGTCCTACGAGCGCATCCACCGCTCCAACCTGATCGGCATGGGCGTGCTCCCGCTGCAGTTCCCCGAGGGCGCCACGGCGGCCTCGCTCGGGCTGACCGGCGAGGAGACGTTCGACATCACCGGCGTCGAGGCGCTCAACGGCGGCGGCATCCCGTCCACCGTGCACGTCAAGGCCGGTGACGTCGAGTTCGACGCGGTCGTCCGCATCGACACGCCCGGCGAGGCCGACTACTACCGGCACGGCGGCATCATGCAGTACGTCCTGCGCTCGCTGCTGGCCAAGTAGAACTTCCCGCGCCCGCGCCCGGTCAAGAGCCGGACGCGGGCCGGGGACGGGGCGCGGATCCTCACGCGCCCGCATCGGGGGTTTCACCCGACCCGTGAGAGCCGCCCGGCGGAACACCCTCCGCCGGGCGGCTCTCCGCTGTCCAGCGGCGTCTCAGCGGCTGGACGTGCGGTAACGGTGGGTCGCCAGCGGGGCGAAGACGGCGATGAGCGCCACCGACCACAGCAGGCTCGCCGCGACCGGATGTTGCAGCGGCCAGACCGACCCGGCCGAGGTGGGGTTGCCGAACAGGCGGCGGGCGGCGGCCACGGTCGCGCTCATCGGGTTCCAGTCGGCCACCGGCCGCAGCCAGGCGGGCAGGCCCTCGGTGGGCACGAACGTGTTGGCCAGGAAGGTCATCGGGAACAGCCAGCCGAACGTGGCGGCGTCGGCCTGCGTGCCGCTGCGCACGTACAGGCCGATGCAGGTGCCCACCCAGATCATCGCCAGGCCGAACAGCGCCAGCAGCCCGAACGCCGCCGCCGTCTGGCCCGGGGAGCCGTGCGCACGCCAGCCGGCCAGCAGCACGGCCGCCGCGACCATGGCGGCCAGCGACATCAGGTGCATCGACAGGTCGGCCACGCTGCGCCCGATGAGCACGGCGCTGCGGGCGATGGGCTGCGCGCGGAACCGGTCGATGATCCCGCGTTCCATGTCCTCGGCCACCGCCGTGGCGGCCGCGGTCGCCGTCATGGCCATGACCTGCATGAAGATGCCCGGCATGAGGAAGCTGCGGTAGTCGCCGCCGCCGGGCAGGGTGATCGCGCTGCCGAAGACGTACCCGAACAGCACGGTCATGATGATGGGGAACACCAGGAATCCGGCGATCTCCCCCGGTTGGGCCTTCCACCGCGAGTACGTGCGGCCCGCGATGGTCAGGGAATCGGTGACGGTCCAGCGCAGGTTCATGCTCGTGGCTCCTGTCATGCGGTCAGGTGGAGGAAGACCTCGTCGAGCGTCGGACGGCGGAGCGCGAGATCCTCGACGGCGATCCCGGCCACGTCGAGGGCGCGGGCGACGCGGACCAGCGACTGGGCGCCGTCGGGCGCCGGCAGGGTCACCCGGGTCCCGCCCGGCTCGAAGGCGAGCCCGGATGTGGGCCCGGACGTGGGCGCGGACGTGGGCCCGGACGTGGGCCCGGACATGGGCCCGAGCGCTCCGAGGGCCGCCGCCGCGTCGCCGGGGTGGCGGAAGACGATCTGCACGCGGTCGCCGCCGACCTGCCTCTTGAGCTCGCCGGGGGAACCCGCCGCCGCGACCCGGCCCTCGCGCAGCACCACCACCTGGTCCGCCAGGTGGTCGGCCTCGTCGAGGTACTGGGTGGTCAGCAGCAGCGTGGTGCCCTCGCGGACCAGGTCGCGCAGCGCGTCCCAGAGCTCGCGGCGGCTGCGCGGGTCGAGCCCGGCGGTCGGCTCGTCCATGAACAGCACGGGCGGCGCGACGATCAGGCTCGCGGCCAGGTCGAGCCGCCGCCGCATGCCGCCCGAGTACGTCCTGACCAGCCGCCGCCCGGCCGCGGCCAGCCCGAACCGCTCCAGCAGCTCCTCGGCCCTGCTCCTGGCCCGCGCCCTGGACAGGTGGTAGAGGCGGCCGAACAGCTCCAGGTTGCGCCGGCCGGTCAGCAGCTCGTCCACGGCGGCGTGCTGACCGGCCAGGCCGATGCGGAAGCGCAGCCGGGCCGCGTCGCGCACCACGTCGAGCCCGGCGACCTCGGCCCGGCCGCCGTCCGGGCGGAGCAGGGTGGCCAGGATGCGCACGGTCGTCGTCTTGCCTGCTCCGTTGGGGCCGACCAGCCCGCACACCGTGCCGGCCGGGACGTCGAGGTCGATGCCCCTGAGCGCCTCCGTGGCCGCGTACCGCTTGCGCAAACCCTCCGCGCAGATCATCGCGAGGCTCCTTAACGGCGTTAAATCCGACGCGTTGAGGATGCATTGAACGTTGTTAAGCTGTCAACCGTGGCACTTGAGAAGGGCACCATCGTGGCCGCGGCGCTGCGGCTGCTGCAGGAGACCGGGCTCGACGGGCTCACGCTGCGGCGGCTCGCGGGCGAGCTGGGCGTGCAGGCGCCCGCGCTCTACTGGCACTTCACGAACAAGCAGGAGCTCCTCGACGCGATGGCCGAGGCGATGACCGCCGCCCACCTGACCCGCCCCGCGCTCACCGAGCCCGCCGCCTGGCGCGAGTGGATGAGGGACCACGCCCACCGCGACCGGGCGATGCTCAACTCCTACCGCGACGGCGCCCGGCTGGTGGCTGGCACCCGGCCGTCACCGGTGCTGTTCGAGGTGGTGGAGCGGTCGGTGGCGGCCCTGGAGTCGGCCGGGTTCGCGGTGGGCGACGCCGTCCGCGGGCTGTTCGCGACGAGCGTGTACGTCGCCGGGTTCGTGCTGGAGGAGCAGGCCGACCGGACCCGGCCGGACGCCGACGGCGCCATGCCGGACATGGCCGCCTTCCAGCGGGCCCACCCCCGGCTGACGGCCGGGCTGGCGGAGGTGGGCGACCCGCAGGGGGAGCGGTCGTTCGAGGACGGGCTGCGGCTCATCCTCGACGGCATGCAGGCCCGCCTCGACCGTCAGGAGACCTGCGAGGCGGGGGCCGACCAGGTGTCGCAGGCCGCCGGCGAGACCGCCCGGTAGCCGCGTTCCAGCCAGCGCACCCGGTTGGCGCCCGTGCCGTGGCTGTGCTCCTCGCCTTCGTCGCCGGTGGCCCTGGTGGTGTCGAGCAGCGCCGTCCAGTCCTGCCGGGTACGGCTCAGCGACGGCCACACGCTGCCCAGGAACGCGCCGGCCAGGCAGTCGGCCTGGAGCTCGTAGCGCCGGCTCCGCGCGCCCTTGCGCACGCCGAGGAGGCTCTGCACGTGGTGGCCGTACTCGTGGGCGGCGACCTTGAACGGGTAGAGGTCGGTGCGGTCCTCGATCCAGGCGCCGGTCAGCGGGAGGACGAGGGTGTCACGGCCGATGCAGTAGAAGGCCGCCGCGTGCTCGGGCCAGGCGAACCCGCACACCTCACGCACCGGCTCGTCGTAGTAGCGGACGACGGGCTTGCGGAACGTCCGGCCGGTGCGCCTGAAATGGGCGGACCACGACTTGTCCAGGCACTTCAGAAGTGCTGTGAGGTATTCGCGGCTCCTGGGGATCCCGCCTGAGCTCATCGGCGTCTCGGGGCAGGCCGACCGGGCGAGCCTCGGCGCCGCGACGGCCTCCACGGGCCCGGCCTGAAGGACGACCGCCAGCACCGACAGGGCGACGAGGGCGACGAGGGCACGCGGAGCGGGGGAGTGCACGTTGAGCAGCATAGAGCTTCCCGGCCAACGCACCCCGCTCCCGCACCCCGCTCCCGCCCCCGCGGCCCGCTCGCCCGGTGGGGCTGTCCAGCAGGGGTGACGCTGGGTGAGGGTGGTTGACTTTCGGCGTGAGTGATGCGGGATTTGTGTTGCTTGTCGGGAGTATGGCGGTTTTTCTGGGTGCGGTCGTGCAGGGGAGTGTGGGGTTCGGGCTGGGGCTGGTGGCCGCGCCCGTGCTGACGATGCTCGACCACAGCCTGATGCCCGGCGCGATCCAGGTGGTCAACATGACGCTGCCGCTGTTCACGCTGGCCGCCGAGTGGCGGCGGGTGGACTGGCGGGGGCTCGGGTTCGCGCTGCTGGGCCGGGTCCCCGGCAGCGCCGTCGGCGCCGTCATCGTCGTGTACGTCTCCGTCCAGGCGCTCGGCGTGCTGGTCGGGGTGATGGTGCTGCTGGCGGTCGGGCTCACCGCGCGTACGGTCAGCGTCGTCCGCAACGGCGCGACGATCACCGGCGCAGGCTTCGTGTCCGGGATCACCGGCACCGCCACGGGCATCGGCGGCCCGCCCCTGGCGCTGGTGTACCAGAGCGCCAAGGGGCCGCAGATCCGGGCCACCCTGGCGATGTTCTTCTTCCTGAGCGCCGCGCAGTCGATCGCCATCCTGGCGTTCGTCGGCCATCTGCCCGCCCGCGCGCTGGCCACCGGCGCGACCCTGATCGTGCCGATGGTCCTGGGCTTCCTGGCGTCGCGGCCGCTGCGCCGCTACCTGGACGGCGGCAAGGTGCGGACGGCCGTCCTGGTCGTGGCGACCGCGTCGGCGCTGGCCCTGATCGCGCAGAGCCTGCTGGCCTGATCCGCCGGGCTACTCGCCGGTCTGCCCGTCGACGGACTCGCGGATGAGGTCGGCGTGGCCGTTGTGCCGGGCGTACTCCTCGATCATGTGGACGAGGATCCAGCGCAGGTGCGGGCGGCGGCCGTCCGGCCAGGGACGCTGGGCGGGCTGGTCGAGGCCGCCGGCGGCCAGCGCCTCGGCGGTCAGGGCGCGCGAGCGGGCCACCGCGTCCCGCCAGAGCGCGCGCAGCTCGTCGGGGGAGTCGTGGGCGGCGGAGTGCCAGTCCCAGTCGGGGTCGGCCGTCCAGTCGACGGTGTCCCACGGGGCGTTCAAGTCGTTCCCGTGCAGACGGCGGGAGAACCAGTGGTCCTCGACGTAGGCCAGGTGCTTGAGCATGCCGCCGAGCGTCATCGGGGAGGCGGCGATGGTGGCGCCGAGGCCCGCCGCGTCGAGGCCGGAGCACTTCCACTCCAGGGTGGCCCGCAGGAAGTCGAGGAAGCCCAGGAGGGTCTCGGTCTCGTCGCCCATGAAGGGCGGTTCTGGGCGTCCCTGCTCGTCGAATTCGGTCATGGTCGGGCAGTCTAGCGATGGGGCGATTCTCGGTCCTTCGGTACGCTCGGGCCGCACGCCTCCGGCGTCCGCGACGAGCCGTGGCGGCTGCGCACGAAGGCGGCCGCCCTGCGGTTCCTGTCGGAGGACCTGGGGGCGGCCCTGGCGCCGCGCGTGCTGGCCGTCGATCTGGCGGAGGGGCGGCTGGTGCTGGAGGACCTCGCGCCGCGGACCGCGCTCGACGGGCTGCTGCGCCGCCACGGCGCCGCCGCGCACGCGGACCGGCTGACGGCCGCCGCCCGCGCCCGGGGCGAGCTCGGCGCGCTCACCGCGGGCCACGCGGAGGCGTACTACCGGCGGCGGGCCGCGCTCGGGCCGGTCGATCCGGCCGCCGACCGGCTCGGGCGGGTCGCCCGGCAGCGCGAGTCGGGGATGCCGTCGTTGCCCGGGGTGCCGGTCCCGGGCGGGGTGGAGCGGGAGTTCGGCGCGGCGCTGGCGGAACTGGCCGAGCCCGGGCCGTTCCTGGTGCTCAGCAACGGCGACGCCGAGGCCAACAACGTCCTGGTGCACGCGGCGGGGCCGGCCGACGCGCGGCTGATCGACTTCGAGTTCGCGGGGTTCACGCACGCGCCGCACGACGCGGTCCCCCTGCACGTGCCGGGTCCGGGCTGGCTGTCGCTGGGCGGCCCCGCCGAGGGCGAGGTCTACCGGCGGGCGCTGGCGGCCGGCGTCCCGCAGGCCGAGGACGACGGGCGTTACGGGAGGGGGCTGGCGGCGGCGTGCGTGTCGTACGCGCTGGCCCGGCTGACCCGGCTGGCCGTGCTGGACGGCCGCCCGGCGGGGGACGACAGCCGGGCCCAGCTCGTCGCGACCCTGGAGGCGGCCGCCCGTACCGCGTAAGGGACGCTGCCCCGGCTGGCCGGATGGCGCCGCCAGGTGGCCGCGGCCCTGCGGCGCCGGTGGCCGGACGCGGACGTCGACTTCGGGGCGCTGGCTCCGTACACCCCACGCCGCTGAGCGAACGGCCCCCGCGGGGGCCGTTCGCGGTACGGCGCTCGACTACGCCACGGAGAAGCTTCCCGACCCCGCCGGGACGTGGCTGCCGTAGCCGGGCCGGACCGTGACGGACGACCCGAAGCAGAACGGGTCGCCGTAGATGCGGACGACCTGATCGGTCTGGTTGTTGAGCACGTGCGCGGCGGCGGGCAGCTTCGTGCAGCCGCCGGGGTCGTTGTAGATCTCCAGGGGCAGCGGCTCGACCTGGAAGACGACGACCTGACCGGTCGCGGCCTGGGCGGGCAGGGGCGCGAGGAGCGCGGCGGTCGCGGAGGCGAGGGCGAGACTCAGCGCGGCCAGGCGGGCACGGTGGCGCATGGGCGGGATTCCTTTCGTTTCGAGGGCCTCTCCATCCTCATGCGCCCCACCCGTCACGCGCAGTAACTAAATAGTCACTGTCAGTTACCATCCTTCGCCTCCACGTTTCTGGATTGTTACCGGAAACAACAAACTGCTGGACGGAAGGGTCTTCCAAAGCAGGCCGCGGCGGAATACGTTGCCGCAAACAACATTCATCCGGGCCCCTCCGGAAGAAAGGACCCTGCATCATGCGCAAGGGGATCCTCAGCCTGACCGCCGCGGCGGCGACGCTCGCCCTCGGTCTCACCGCCTGCGGGGGCGACAGCGGTCAGACCGGCACCACCTCCACCTCCTCCGCCTCGGCGACGCAGGCCGCGAAGGCCGGCAAGATCGGCGTCATCCTCCCGGACAGCAAGTCGTCGGCGCGCTGGGAGACGGCGGACCGCAAGTACCTGGAAGAGGCGTTCAAGGCCGCGGGCGTCCAGTACGACATCCAGAACGCCCAGAACGACAAGACGGCGTTCCAGACCATCGCCGACCAGATGATCACCAACGGGGCCACCGTCCTGATGATCGTCAACCTGGACAGCGGCAGCGGCAAGGCCGTCATCGAGAAGGCCAAGTCGCAGGGCGTGGCCACCATCGACTACGACCGCCTGACCCTGGGCGGCGGCGCCGCCTACTATGTCAGCTTCGACAACACCAAGGTCGGCACGCTCCAGGGCGAGGGCCTGAGCAAGTGCCTGGCCGACAAGAAGGCCGACAAGCCCATCGTCGCCTACCTGAACGGCTCGCCGACCGACAACAACGCGACCCTGTTCAAGAACGGCTACGACGGCGTGCTCAAGCCCAAGTTCGACGCCGGCGAGTACGTCAAGGGCCCCGACCAGGCCGTGCCCGACTGGGACAACACCCAGGCCGGGACGATCTTCGAGCA
This sequence comes from Nonomuraea sp. NPDC049655, assembly GCF_044465465.1. Classification (NCBI taxonomy): domain Bacteria; kingdom Bacillati; phylum Actinomycetota; class Actinomycetes; order Streptosporangiales; family Streptosporangiaceae; genus Nonomuraea; species Nonomuraea sp. NPDC049655. The sequence continues at coordinate 221,268 of NZ_JBITLS010000011.1, read as the reverse complement.
GATGCTCACCCAGCAGCCGAAGATCGCCGGGGTGCTGGCCGCCAACGACGGCCTCGGCAACGCCGCCATCACCGTGCTGAAGAAGCAGAACCTCAACGGCAAGGTGCCGGTCACCGGCCAGGACGCCACCGTCCAGGGCCTGCAGAACATCCTGGCGGGCGACCAGTGCATGACGGTCTACAAGGCGGTCAAGAAGGAGGCCGACGCCGGGGCCAAGCTCGCCGTCGCGCTGGCCAAGGGCGAGAAGCCCACGGCGAGCGCCAGCGTCAAGGACCCCGAGACCAGCCAGGACGTGCCCTCCGAGCTGCTGGAGCCGCAGGCCATCACCTTCGACAACGTCAAGGACGTCGTGGCCGACGGTTACGTCACCAAGGAGGAGCTCTGCACCGCCGACTTCGCCAAGAAGTGCACTGAGGCCGGAATTCAATAGCATGGACGGGCGCGGCCGGGTGCCACCGGCGCGAGGCCGCGCCCCTCTTTAGGGAGCCCCATGACCCCCCTCCTCGAAGTGCGCGGGATCGACAAGAGTTTCGGTCCGGTGAAGGTGCTGCACGAGGTCGAGTTCTCCGCCTACCCCGGCGAGGTCACGGCGCTGGTCGGCGACAACGGCGCCGGCAAGTCGACGCTGGTCAAGTGCATCGGCGGCATCTACCCCATCGATTCGGGCCAGATCCTCTTCGACGGCCGCCAGGTCGCCGTCCACACCCCCCGGGACGCGGGCGAGCTCGGCATCGAGATCGTCTACCAGGACCTGGCGCTCTGCGACAACCTCGACATCGTCCAGAACATGTTCCTCGGCAGGGAACGCAAGAACGGCTTCCTGCTCGACGAGGACAGCATGGAGGAGCTGGCCGAGAAGACGCTCAGCAGCCTGTCCGTGCGCACGGTGAAGTCCATCAGGCAGCAGGTCTCCAGCCTGTCCGGCGGCCAGCGGCAGACCGTCGCGATCGCCAAGGCCGTGTTGTGGAACAGCAAGGTCGTCATCCTCGACGAGCCCACCGCGGCCCTCGGCGTGGCCCAGACGGCGCAGGTGCTCGAACTCGTGCGCAGGCTGGCCGACACGGGCCTCGCGGTCGTCCTCATCTCGCACAACATGAACGACGTGTTCGCCGTCTCCGACCGGATCGCGGCGCTCTACCTCGGCAGGATGGCCGCCCAGGTCAAGACCGCCGACGTGACGCACGCCCAGGTCGTCGAGCTGATCACCTCGGGTCGCAGCGGCGAACTCGGCCTCAAGAACGGGGTCACCCCATGAGCAAGGTCAAGGAACTCCCGGGCGAGGCCATCGTCGTCGCCGCGCAGTCCCCGTCGATCGCGCACAGCGTGCGGGCGTACTGGGAGCGCGTCCGGGGCGGCGACATGGGCGCGCTGCCCGCCGTGCTCGGCCTGATCGTGCTCTGCACGGTCTTCGCCCTGGCCCGGCCCGCGTTCGTCACGTCGATCAACTTCGCCAACCTGTTCACCCAGGGCGCGAACGTCACGCTCATCGCCATGGGCCTGGTGTTCGTCCTGCTGCTGGGCGAGATCGACCTGTCGGCCGGCTTCGCCAGCGGCGTCTGCGCGGCGGTGCTCGCCGTCACGCTGGCCACCTTCGGCCTGCCCTGGTACGTCTGCGTACTGGCCGCCATCGCCACCGGCGTGCTCATCGGCATCGTCCTGGGCACGCTGGTGGCCAAGGTCGGCATACCGTCGTTCGTGGTCACGCTGGCCGCCTTCCTGGCCTTCCAGGGCCTGGTCCTGGTGCTGGTCAACGAGGGCACCAACATCTCCGTCCGGGACAGCGTGATCGTCGCCGTGGCCAACAAGAACCTGCCGCCGCTGCTCGGCTGGATCCTGTACGCGGTGTGCGTGGCGGGCTTCGCGGCCGTGCAGCTCCTGCGGGCCAGGAACCGGTCCGCGCGCGGCCTGGTCGCCGACCCGCTGTCGCTGATCGCGGCCCGTGTGGGCGCCCTGGCGCTGCTCGGCGGGCTCGCGGTCTACGTGCTCAACCTGGAGCGCAGCCGCAACCCCGCGCTGGTCTCGCTCACCGGCGTGCCGATCGTGGTGCCGGTGATCGTCGTGCTGCTGGTGGTCTGGACGCTGGTGCTGCGGCGCACCGCGTTCGGCCGGCACCTGTACGCGGTCGGCGGCAACACCGAGGCCGCGCGCCGGGCGGGCATCCCGGTGGACCGCATCAAGATCGCGGCGTTCGTGATCTGCTCCGCGATGGCGGCGGTCGGCGGGATCGTGGCCGCCTCCCGGGCCAGCTCGGTCGACCCGAACACGGGCGGCAGCTCGGTGCTGCTGTACGCGGTCGGCGCGGCCGTCATCGGCGGCACCAGCCTGTTCGGCGGCAAGGGGCGGGTGCTCGACGCGGTGCTCGGCGGCGCCGTGGTGGCCGTGATCGAGAACGGCATGGGCCTGATGGGCTACGGTGCGAGCGTGAAGTACCTGGTCACAGGGTGCGTGCTGCTGCTCGCCGCGGGCGTCGACGCCCTGGCGCGCAAGCGGGCGGCGGCTGCTGGTCTAAGGTGATCAGCGACCCGCAGCCCCTGAAGGAACCCCAGACGATGCGTGCCGGACCGTCCCAGGAGGACATCAGGCGCCACAATCTCGGCGCGCTGCTTCGCCATGTCCATCTGGGCGGGCCGATCTCGCGCGCCGAGCTGACCTCGAAGATGGGGCTCAACCGCAGCACCATCATGGCGCTGACGTCCGACCTCACCGCCGCCGGGCTGGTGCGGGAGGAGCTGCCGCGCGAGACCGGCCGGGCCGGCCGGCCCTCGCTGGTGGTGCGCCCGGAGTCGGCGCGCGTCTACGTGTTCGCGTTCGACGTGGGCCCCGACCGGCTCGTGGCGGCGCGGGTGGGGCTGGGCGGCGTCATCCTCGACCGCAGGGAGACCACCCGCGACCGGGGCAGGTTCGCCCTCGACGAGCTGGCCGGGGTGCTGTCGGGGTTCGCCAGGCAGATGCGGCGCAAGACGCGCGACGACACCGTGTGCGTCGGCGCCGCCGCCGCCGTGTCCGGCGGGGTGCGCAAGGGCGACGGCGTGGTGACGTTCGGGCCCAACCTGATGGCCCACGACGTGCCGTTCGGCGAGGAGCTGGGCCGCAGGCTGGGCCTCGGGCTGCCGGTCAGCGTGGGCAACGACGCCAACCTGGCGGCCCTGGCCGAGCACAGCCGGGGCCTCGGCGTGGGCGTGCGCGACCTCATCTGCCTGCATGGCGACGTGGGCATCGGCGGCGGCATCATCACCGGCGGCCACCTGCTCGGCGGCTTCGACGGCTACGGCGGCGAGGTCGGCCACATGGTCGTCAACCCCGGCGGGCGCGAGTGCTCCTGCGGCTCGCACGGCTGTCTGGAGGCCGAGGTGGGGGAGCGGGCGCTGCTGGAGCTGGCCGGCCGGTTCGGGCCCGGCCAGCACGGCCGCGACGCGGTCCGCGCCGTGGTCGACGCGGCCGACCGGGGCGACATCGTCGCGCAGGAGGCGCTGAGCCGGGTCGGCGACTGGCTCGGGCTCGGCGTGGCGAACCTGGTCAACATCTTCAACCCGGAGATGGTGATCTTCGGGGGCATGTTGCGGGAGGTCTACCTCGGCTCGGCGGCGCAGGTCCGCACCCGGCTGGCGCTGCACGCCATGGCCCCCCAGCGCGAGCACGTACGGCTGCGCACGTCGGCGCTCGGCGACCACGTGACCCTGGTCGGGGCGGCCGAGCTGGCCTTCGCCCACGTGCTGGCCGACCCGCTGGAAGTGCTGGCCAGGGTCAGCTCCTAGCGCACCCGGGCCTTCGGGGCCGTCCAGGTGTCGCAGGCGGCGGCGGAGCCGTCGCGGTAGCCGCGGTTCTGCCAGTAGGCCAGGTTGCGCGGGCGTCCGTGGATCTTGCTGTAGTCCGCCCGGCGGACGGCGTCCAGCCATTCGCGCCAGGTGACGTCGGGTTTGATCGAGGCGAGGGCGGCGCTGTAGAAGACGCCGGCGAAGCACTCGGCCTGCATCTCCAGCCGGTGGCTGAGCAGGGTGCGGGCCCCCGTGGAGGCGGGCTGGTACAGGGCGTTCTGCGCGTCCAGCACGCCGGTGAGCTCCTGGACGTGGTGTCCCCACTCGTGCGCGACGGAGTGCGCGACGTTCATCCGGAACGGGTCGTCCAGGTCGTGCTTCATGACGCGGATGACGATCGTGCGCTGCACCGGGCAGTACTGCGCGCCGTTGGCGGTGATCCGGCCGCAGACCGAGTCGGCGCCGGTGGTGACGGTCACCTCGGGCGGGGTGTAGGTCAGGCCCGCGGCCGCGAACCGGCCGGCCCAGAACCGGTCGGCGCACCTGGCCATGGCCCGGTGGAAGGACTTGAGCGAGGCGGCGCTGCCCGCCCGGATGGCGGGGACGGCGCAGGCCAGGCGTTCCCGTGAGACGACCGGCGCGGCCGACAACCCCCCTCGCGCCGGGCGGCCCGCCGCGGCCGACGGAGCCGGCGACAGAAGAACCGCGATCATGCACATGGCGAGCGCCATGAGGGGAATGCGCACGATCGCGGATCTTAGAGGAGTTTGTACGAGTTTGGCTTAGCTGACCTTGCCCTTGGGGGCGGCCCAGGTGTTGCAGGAGCCCGCCGACTTGCCGGTGAAGCCGCGCTTGAGCCACCACGCGACGTTGGCGTCCGAGCCGTGGCTCAGGTCGGCCGAGGAGCGCGTCTTCACGCCGAGCGCGCTCAGGTCGGCCGGGTCGTGCGTGCCCTTGAGCAGGGAGTCGAACTCCTTCTGGCTACGGCCCAGCGAGTCCCAGACGCTGCCCATGAACACCCCGGCGTAGCACTCGGCCTGCAGCTCGGTACGGCGCACCGGCTCCAGGTTCCGCGGGTTGTCCAGGACGTACTCGCCGCGCTTGTTGTGCCGGAGCATGCCGGTGAGCTTCTGGACGTGATGGCCGTACTCGTGGGCCACCACCAGCATCAGCACCGGGTCCGACGGCTCCTCCACGACGTTCGGGCTGAGCAGGAGGGTCATCGTCTTGTTGACCGGGCAGTACAGCGCCTGCGCGCCCTCCGGGAAGCCGCCGCAGCCCGTGGGGGCGCCCAGCTTGGTGATCACCTGGAACTTCGGCTTGCTGAAGGCGAAGCCCGCCTGCTTGAGCTTGGGGGCCCAGGCCTTGTCGAGGCATTCGAGCACCGCCTCGAAGTAGACCCGCGCCTCGTCCTCGGTCCCGGACCGGACCGGCGGCTCCTCGCACGTCCTGAGCGCGAGCCGGCCGGTCTTGTAGATCGGGTTCTTCGTCAGGACCGGCTTGCTCGCCGGGGCGGCCACGGCCGCGTGGGCCGTACCGGCGACGAAAACGCTCGCCAGGGCTCCGGCAATGATCGCCAATCGGGGGGTACGCATGGGAAGGCACACTACAAAAGAGAGAGATCAAGGTAAAGCGGAAATGCCAGACGTCACTGGACGTTTCGTGCAGCCGCCGCCCACGTGTTGCACGAGCCCGGCGCGCCCCGGTTGAAGCCCCTGGTCATCCAGGCCGCCTGCGTCGGGCCCTTGCCGTGGTCGTTCTGCGGCCAGCCCTTGGCGCCGTTCTTGTAGAACCACTCCACCGTGTAGGCCCAGTCGGACTGCGTGACCAGCGGCGACTCCTTCATCGTGCTCATGAAGATGGAGGAGAAGCACTCGGCCTGGAGCTCGGAGTTGCGCGACAACTGCAGGCGCCTGGCCTTGCTCGCGGTGGACCTGGCCGTCCAGTAGTAGTTCCAGATGCCGGAGGCCTGCTGGACGTGGTGGCCGTACTCGTGGGCGACCAGGCGGGTGATGCCGAGCGGGAACGGGTTGCGGAGCTGGTCGCGGCTGATCATCAGGTACATGGTGCGGTCCGTGGAGCAGTAGACGCCGTCGGCGCCGGTGTTCCACGCGCCGCAGGGCGTCCTGACCTTCTTGGTGATGATGCGCAGGCGCGGCTTGGTGAACGGCAGCCCCGCCTTGCGGAACTGGGCCGCCCACGTCCTGTTGAGGCAGTTCGTGACCCGGGTGAGGTAGCGGCGGTAGGCGATCATGCTGCCCGGGGGCAGGTCGCCGGGCTCGCAGTTCACGTCCACGAGCTTGCCGGTCCTGTACAGCGGGTTGGCCGTGGCCAGTGTCCTGCCGCCGGAGGTGGTCGGTCCCTTGCTCTTGGCGGTCGCCTTGGCCGGCGGCGAGGCGACCTGCTGGGCCTCGTTGATCGGCGAGCGCCCGGTCGAGGTCGTGGCGACCTCGGCGAGCACGAGCACCAGGGAGGCGGCGGCCAGGGCGAGCGCGACGGCCGCGCCGACCAATGCCGCGACCTTACCTTTTGGGACGGAGTTCATATGTCCTGCAAGACTAGGTCAAGATCTGACATAGGTGGGCGGATTTGACTCGATGGAGTCAGCGAGACGTCGGCGAACTAGACTCTTCTGCGTCGTCGAAAAGGAACAGACGGCGAACGAGGCAGAGGGGAGTCGCATCCGTGAGCGGGTTGCTGGGCTCGATAGAGGGACCGCACGACGTCAAACGGCTCGCTGTCGATGAGCTGCCGCGGCTCGCGGGGGAGATCCGTGACCTGCTCGTCGACGCCTGCGCCAGGTTCGGCGGCCACCTCGGGCCGAACCTGGGCGTGGTCGAGCTCACCATCGCCGTCCACCGCGTCTTCGACTCCCCGCGCGACCCGGTCATCTGGGACACCGGCCACCAGGCGTACGTGCACAAGCTGCTCACCGGCCGCGCGGCCGGCTTCGAGGCGCTCAAGCAGGAGGGCGGCCTGTCCGGCTACCCGAGCCAGACCGAGTCCGAGCACGACTTCGTCGAGAACTCCCACGCCTCCACCGCGCTGTCCTACGCCGACGGCCTGGCCAAGGCGTTCAAGCTGCGCGGCGAGCGCGAGCGCACGGTCGTCGCGGTGATCGGCGACGGCGCGCTCACCGGCGGCATGGCCTGGGAGGCGCTGAACAACATCGCCGCGATCAAAGACCTGCCCGTCGTGATCGTGGTCAACGACAACGGCCGCTCCTACTCCCCGACCATCGGCGGCCTGGCCTCCCACCTGTCCTCGCTGCGCGTCAACCGCCGCTACGAGGACATGCTCGAATACGTCAAGGACAAGCTCGGGAACGTTCCCGTCCTCTACGACGCCCTCCACGGCTTCAAGAAGGGCGTCAAGGACGTCCTGGCCCCCCAGGTCATGTTCGAGGACCTCGGCCTGAAGTACGTCGGCCCCATCGACGGCCACGACGAGCAGGCCATGGAGGCGGCGCTGCGCAAGGCCCGCGCCTTCCGCGGCCCGGTCATCGTCCACGCCCTCACCCAGAAGGGCCGCGGCTACACCCCCGCCGAGAACCACGACGAAGACCAGTTCCACTCGCCCGGCGCCTTCGACCGCGCCACCGGCGCCGAGAAGCCCAAGCCGCGCATCTGGACCAACGTCTTCAGCGAGGAGCTGGTCAGGCTCGGCAAGGAGCGCGAGGACCTGGTCGCCATCACCGCGGCCATGCTCCACCCCACCGGCCTCAACGCCTTCGCCGACGCCTTCCCCGACCGCATCTACGACGTCGGCATCGCCGAGCAGCACGCGCTGACCAGCGCCGCCGGTCTGGCGCTCGGCGGCCTGCACCCGGTCGTGGCCGTCTACGCCACCTTCCTCAACCGGGCCTTCGACCAGCTCCTGATGGACGTCGCCCTGCACCGGCTGCCGGTCACCGTCGTCCTCGACCGGGCCGGCGTCACCGGCGACGACGGCGCCAGCCACAACGGCATGTGGGACCTGTCGATCCTCCAGGTCGTGCCCGGCCTGCGGATCGCGGTGCCGCGCGACGGCGACCGCGTCACCGAGCTGCTGCGCGAGGCCGTGGAGGTCACCGACGGGCCGACCGTGCTGCGCTTCCCCAAGGGCCCGGTGGCCGAGCCCCTGGAGTCCGTGGGCCGCCTGGGCGAGATGGACCTGCTGCGGGCCGCCGAGGGCGAGCCGGACGTGCTGCTGGTGGGCGTCGGCCCGATGGCGCACGTGTGCATGGAGGCGGCCGTCCTGCTCGACGCGCAGGGCATCTCGGCCACCGTGGTCGACCCGCGCTGGGTCAAGCCGCTCGACGAGGCGCTGACGCTGGCCGCCGGCGCCCACAAGCTGGTCGCCGTGGTCGAGGACAACGGCCGGGTGGGCGGGGTGGGCGACGCCGTGGCCCGCCTGCTCCGCGACGCCGACGTCGACGTCCCGGTGCGCACCTTCGGCATCCCGCAGGAGTTCCTCGACCACGCCAAGCGGGCCGCGATCCTCGGCCGCATCGGCCTGACCGGCCAGGACCTCGCGCGCCAGATCACCGAGGCCGTCGCGAAGCGGACCTCCCGCGTGGAGCAGCCGGTCCGCCGTTGAGCACCCGGCGGACCACGGCGGTGATCGCCAGCATGACGACCACCGCCGCGGCCGCCGCCGGCAGCAGCAGGCCCGCCTCCCGCCGCGCCATCTGCCCGGCCACCGCCCCCAGCACGATGTACGTGCTCACCCACGCCGTGCTGCCCAGCAGGGCCCACGGCATGAACCGGCGGTAGGGCATGCCCACCGCGCCCGCCAGGGCCGGCGTCAGCGCGTGCACCACCGGCAGGAAGTAGGCCAGGGCCAGCGCCCAGCCGCTGCGCCGCAGGATCTGCTCCGCCCGGCTCCAGCGCTCCTCGCCGACGCGCCGGCCGAGTCTGCTGTTGCGCAGGCGGGGGCCGTACCGGCGGCCCAGGCGGTGGCCGCTCGTCGCGCCCAGGAGGCAGGCCAGCACGCCGGTGCCGATCAGGGCCAGCGTCTCCGGCACGCTGCCCGACGTGGCGCCCGCGACGATCAGCAGGCCGTCGCCCGGCGTGATCAGGCCGATCCCGACCGAGGCGTCCAGGGTCAGGAAGACCAGGACGAGCGCCAGCACCACCGCCACGTCCTGACCGGCCAGCGTGTCCAGCAGGTCGTCCACCATGATGCGGGTCCGCTACCCCCGACGAGGCGCTTCACCGGCCGGCGCGGCCCGAGCGCATGATCACGGAGGGTCTGGGAAGGATCGCTGATCGTGGACATCTTTCGCACGAAGAGCGTCGAACAGTCGATCCGCGACACCGAGACTCCCGAGCATCAGCTGCGTAAACGCCTGACCGCCATGGACCTGATGGTGTTCGGCATCGGCGTGATCGTCGGCACCGGGATCTTCGTGCTCACCGGCCAGGTGGCCAAGGAGGTGGCCGGGCCGGCGGTCGCGGTCTCGTTCGTCGTGGCGGCCGTCGTGTGCGGACTGGCGGCGCTGTGCTACGCCGAGTTCGCCTCGACGATCCCCGTGGCCGGGTCCGCCTACACCTTCTCCTTCGCCACCCTCGGCGAGTTCCCCGCCTGGGTGATCGGCTGGGACCTGATCCTGGAGCTGGCGCTGGCCGCGGCCGTGGTGTCGGTCGGCTGGTCGGGCTACTTCGCCTCGATGCTCGACTCCGTCGGCATCCACCTGCCGGCCTCCATCGCGGGCGACGATCCCGTGGTCAACGTGCCCGCGGTGGCCATCGTGCTGATCCTCACCGCGATCCTGGTGGCCGGCATCAAGATCTCCTCGCGGGTCAACCTGATCCTGGTGATCACCAAGATCACTGTGGTGCTGCTGGTCATCGTGGCCGGGCTGTTCTTCGTCAAGGCCGCCAACTACACGCCCTTCATCCCCGAGCCGGTGGCCTCGCCGCGGGTCGAGGGGCTGAAGGCGCCGCTGATCCAGGTGCTGTTCGGGGTCACGCCCGTCGCGTTCGGCGTGATCGGCATCTTCTCGGCCGCGGCGATCGTGTTCTTCGCCTTCATCGGCTTCGACATCGTGGCCACCGCCGCCGAGGAGACCGTGCGCCCGCAGCGCGACGTGCCGCGCGGCATCATCGGCTCGCTGGCCGTCTGCACGATCCTCTACGTCGCCGTCTCGCTGGTCGTGGTCGGCATGCAGCCGTACAAGCAGCTGAGCACCAGCGCGCCGCTGTCGGACGCGTTCACCGCCGTCGGCCACCCCTGGCTGGCCGCCATCATCAGCGTGGGCGCCATCGCCGGTCTGACCACCGTGGTGCTGGTGCTGCTGCTCGGGCAGACCCGGGTGTTGTTCGCCATGTGCCGCGACGGCCTGCTGCCGCGCCGGCTGGCCGTCGTCCACCCGACCTTCGGCACGCCCGCCAGGCTCACCGTCCTCATCGGCCTGGTGACCATGGCGCTGGCCGGGTTCGTGTCGTTCGGGGAGCTGGCCGAGCTGGTCAACATCGGCACGCTGTTCGCGTTCATGGTGGTGTCCGTCGGCGTGATCGTGCTCCGGCGCACCCGGCCCGACCTGGAGCGGGCCTTCCGGGTGCCGATGGTGCCGCTGCTGCCGATCCTGTCGGTGCTGGCCTGCCTCTACCTGATGCTCAACCTGCCGCTGGAGACCTGGCTCAGGTTCGTCGTCTGGATGATCATCGGCGTGGTCGTCTACTTCGCCTACGGCTACCGGCACAGCAGGCGGGGCGCCGTGCCCGGCCGGTGACGCGCGAGAGGGGCGGGCCGGCCGCCCGCCCCCCTCACCCGCTCAGATCGCCAGGAGCGTTCCGAGGCCCGCCTTCATCGTGCAGGCGTTGGTGTAGACCTTGCCCCACTGGACGGTCTTGCCGTACCACTTGCCGAGGATCATGACGGCGCGCGGCTCCACCTCCTTGCCGCAGGCCGCGGCCGCCTTCGGCGAGACGTTGATCTTGGCCGGGTCGCCCTTCACCTTGCGCAGGAGCTCGCAGGCGGCGTGGGCGGAGGGGTGGGTGCCGCCGTCGGGGCTGCAGTTGAGCCAGGCGCCCTTGGTGGGGCCGTTCTTCACTGCCACGGTGACCTTGAGGACGACCTTGGGGGTGGGGGGCGCCGCCGCCAGGGAGGGCGACGACGCGCCCAGCACGAGGGCTCCGCACAGAGCGATCGTGCCGACTGCTCGCATCATGGTTACTCTCCGTTCGTAGGACGGCACAGTACGCTACGGCGAAGGCGGCCATGACGTACGGAGACCCGCCGGGCGGGCCTCCGTAAAATCACGCGGGCAGCGAGGCCACACCGGGCGGAAGGAACCGGGGCTGGGCGATCCCCGACCTGTCCAGATAAGGCGTGATGCCACCCAGATGGAACGGCCAGCCGGCGCCCAGGATCATGCACAGGTCGATGTCCTGCGGCCCGGCGACGACGCCCTCGTCCAGCATGATCCGGATCTCCCGGAACAGCGCCCCGAGCACGCGCTCGCGGACCTGCTCGGCCGTGGACGGCGACGTGCCGCCGGCGAACAGGGCCACCGCCTCCGGGTCGAGCGAGAAGTCCGGACGGTAGACGCCGGGCTTGCCCGAGGCGACCAGCTTGGCCATGTTCTCCGAGACGCCGAACCGCTCGGGGAAGGCCGCGTGCAGCGTCTCGGCGACGTGCAGGCCGACGGCCGGGCCGACGAGCTGCAGCAGCGCGAACGGTGTCATCGGCAGCCCCAGGCCGTCGAGCGCGTGCTCGGCGACCTCCAGCGGCGTGCCCTCGTCCACGGCGGCCACGACCTCGCCCATGAAGCAGGTCAGCAGCCGGTTGACCACGAACGCCGGCGCGTCCTTGACCAGCACGGACGACTTCCGCAGCGACTTGCCCACCGCGAACGCCGTGGCCAGCGTGGCGTCGTCGGTCGAGGCACCCCTGATGATCTCCAGCAGCGGCATCACGGCGACCGGGTTGAAGAAGTGGAACCCGACCAGCCGCTCGGGGTGCGCCAGCCCGGCGCCCATCTCGGTGAGCGAGAGCGAGGAGGTGTTGGTGGCGAGCACGCACTCGGCCGACACCACGGCCTCGACCTCGGCGAACACCTGCTTCTTGACCGCCATGTCCTCGAAGACGGCCTCGATGACGAAGTCGGCGTCGGCGAAGGCGTCCTTGGTCAGGGAGCCGGTGACCAGGGACTTGAGCCGGTTGGCCTGGTCGGCCGAGACGCGGCCCTTGCCCAGCAGCTTGTCGACCTCGGCGTGCACGTACCCCACGCCCTTGTCCAGGCGGGACTGGTCGAGGTCGGTCAGCACGACCGGGACCTCCAGGCGGCGGGCGAACAGCAGCGCCATCTGCGAGGCCATCAGCCCGGCGCCCACGACGCCGACCTTGGTGACCTTGCGGGCCAGCGACCTGTCCGGCGCGCCGGCCGGACGCTTGGCCCGGCGCTGGACCAGGTCGAAGGAGTAGAGCCCGGCCCGCAGCTCGTCGCCCATCAGCAGGTCGGCCAGCGCCTGCGTCTCGGCGGCGAAGCCCTCGTCGCGCGAGGCGGTCGCGGCCAGGGCGATCAGGTCGAGCGCCCGGTAGGGGGCGGGAGAGGCGCCGCGCAGCTTCATGTCCACCAGGAAGCGCGCGTCGGCGACGGCCTTGTCCCAGCCGTCGTGCTCCTGCCGCTCGACGGCGACCTCGCCCTTGACCACGCGGGCGGCCCAGCGCAGCGACTCCTCAAGGAAGTCGGCCGGCTCGAACATCGCGTCCACGACGCCCAGCTTGTACGCGTCCGCGCCCTTGATCATGCGGTTCTGCGACAGCGGGTTCTCGATGATCAACTTGATCGCGTTCGCCGGGCCGATCAGGCGGGGGAGCAGCTGCGTGCCGCCCCAGCCGGGCACCAGGCCGAGGAAGCACTCGGGCAGCGCCACCGCGGGCACGCCGGAGGAGATCGTCCGGTACGCGCAGTGCAGCGCGATCTCCAGGCCGCCGCCCATGGCCGCGCCGTTCACGAACGCGAACGTCGGGATCGGCAGCTCGCCCAGCCTGCGGAAGACGTGGTGGCCCAGCGCGCCGATGGCCTCGGCCTCCTCGCGGGAGGCCACGGCGGCCGCGCCCTTGAGGTCGGCGCCGACGGCGAAGATGAACGGCTTGCCGGTGACGCCCACGGCGGCCAGGTCGGTGCGCTCCGCGATCCGCGACAGGGCCTCCTCCAGCGCGAACAGGCCGTGCGGGCCGAAGGTGTTGGGCTTGGTGTGGTCGAAGCCGTTGTCCAGGGTGATCAGGGCCATCGTGCCGGCGCCGCCGGGCAGCGGCACGTCGCGCACGAGGGCCTTGGTGACGACCTCGTCGGTGTTGCGCCCGCTCAGCAGCGCGCGCCAGGTCTCGATGTCGCTCATGCCAGGTTCTCCCAGATCACAGTGCCGCCCATGCCCATGCCGACGCACATGGTGGTGATGCCGTACCGCACGTCGGGCCGCTCGCCGAACTGGCGGGCGAGCTGCGTCATGAGCCGCACGCCCGAGGAGGCCAGCGGGTGGCCGAAGGCGATCGCGCCGCCGTAGGGGTTGACGCGCTGGTCGTCGTCGGCGATGCCGAAGTGCTCCAGGAAGGCCAGCACCTGGACGGCGAACGCCTCGTTGACCTCGAACAGGCCGATGTCGCCGATGGACAGCCCGGCCAGCCGCAGCGCCCGCTCGGTGGACGGGATCGGGCCCACGCCCATCACCTCGGGGTCCACGCCCGCGAAGGCGTAGGAGACCAGGCGCATCTTCGGCGTCAGGCCCAGCTCGCCGGCGACCTCGCGGGCGGCCACGATGCAGCCGGTGGCGCCGTCGTTGATGCCGGAGGAGTTGCCCGCGGTGACGTTGCCGTGCGGGCGGAAGGGCGTCTTGAGCGCGCCCAGCGCCTCCATCGTGGTGCCGGGGCGCGGCGCCTCGTCCTCGGCGGCCAGGCCCCAGCCCTTCTCGGCCGTCCGGACCGCGGTGGGCACGAGGTCGGGCTGGATCTTGCCGTCGGCGTACGCCTTGGCCGCCTTCTCCTGCGAGAGCACCGCGTAGGCGTCGGCGCGCTCCTTGGAGATCGACGGGTAGCGGTCGTGCAGGTTCTCGGCGGTCATGCCCATGACCAGCGCGCTCGGGTCGACCAGCTTCTCCGACAGGAACCGCGGGTTGGGGTCCACGCCCTCGCCCATGGGGTGGCGGCCCATGTGCTCGACGCCGCCGGCGATGGCCACGTCGTAGGCGCCGAAGGCGATGCCGCCCGCGACCGTGGTGACCGCGGTCATCGCGCCCGCGCACATGCGGTCGATCGCGTAGCCGGGCACGCTCTTGGGCAGACCGGCCAGCACCGCCGCAGAGCGGCCGATGGTCAGGCCCTGGTCGCCGATCTGGGTCGTCGCGGCGATGGCCACCTCGTCCACGCGCTCGGGAGGCAGACCGGGGTTGCGCCGGATGAGCTCGCGGATGACGCGGACGACCATGTCGTCGGCGCGGGTCTCCGCGTACAGTCCCTTCGGCCCTGACCTGCCGAAGGGCGTGCGTACGCCGTCGACGAACACGACGTCACGAGAGGAAGGCACGGATTCGCTCCTCGTTCTTGGATGGGGTTCCGCGCCTATGCTACTCGTCGGTAACCACCCCGCAGACGAGGGCGGCGGTCAGCAGCGCGTAAACGATCGGCATGGGCGGTTCCCAGAGATGGGCGCGGGCTCCGAGCAGGGCGGCGACCGCCACGGCCGCGCCCGTCCAGAGCGCCGCGCCCCCTCGTGGACGCGCGCCCCGGCCGGGATCCCACGGATCGCCAGGTGATCCTCCCGGACGACCGGCGCGCGCCACTATCCCCAGGGCGTCCCGTGCCCACCAGATGAGGAACGACACCCCCGCGGCCAGGCCGATCACCATGGCGGCCTCGACGGCCCAGCTCAGGGCGTCGGCGAAGGCGTACAGAGCGGCCGCCCTGAACTGGCCGGGAGAGGTGGCGCCGAGGAGCAGCAGCACGGCCCAGCCGGACGCGACGCCGAGCCGGCTCAGCGGACGCCGCCGGGCCGAGGGTGGCACGGCGAACAGCTCGCGCTCGCGCCGGCGCACCAGGCGCGCCCGCGCGCCCCACACCAGCTGGGTGACCGCCAGGACGGGCACCGCGATCGCGAACACCACCAGCGAGAGCACGGCGAGCGGTAACGTCTGCTCTCTGGTCGGCGCGCGGTCGGCCAGCACCTGTGACGTGGCCAGCAGCGCGATCGAGCCGGCGAGCGCGACGAAGACGGCCCGGCGGGCGGTCCGGGCGGCGGTGCGCAGCCCGGCCAGCGCCTCGGCGCCTGGAGGGGGCGCCATCTCGGTCAGAAGCATGGACGTCATGATGGCGTCACGGACCGTAGTGACGCCGTGGATTCGCGCGCATTGCATGGAGCCCTCGCCGGACGCGTCCGCCGGAGGCTGCTATGGGGTGAAATTTGCGACACGCCGTATATGCGGCGGATTATCAGTATGCTGCGCGTCACACCAGAGGGGGCCGCGCTCTGCGAGGGGCGCGCGGGGTTGCGTCCTGTGCGGGCGCGCGTAGAGGGGGGCGCGTGAGCGAGGGCCGGAGAGCGCCGGAACGGCCGCAGCATCGCCCCGACCGCCGCCCGGACCGCCACCCCGATCAGCGCCCCGACCGTCGCCCGGGCCGGCCTCCGGGGCGCGTGCGGCGGATCACGCCGATGGCGTGGGTGAGCATGGTGCTGACGTTCGTGCTGGTCGCCGTCACGCTGGGCGGGTACGCGTACTACCGCAGCATCGACAACGGGATCCCGCGCATTTCCGTGGACGCCGGGCCGTCGCGGCCGCCCGAGACCGGCGCGCTCAACGTGCTGCTCGTCGGCTCGGACTCACGCGAGGGCGACAACAAGAAGTACGGCGCGAAGTCGCAGGGCCTCGGCGAGCGCACCGACACGATCATGGTGCTGCACATCTCCCCCGACCGGGACAAGGCCACCATGATCAGCTTCCCCCGGGACACCATGGTCATGATCCCGCAGTGCCGGAGCCGCACCGGCACGATGCTGGCCGGCGGGCTGCGCCAGATCAACTCCGCCTTCAACGACGGCGGCATCGACTGCACGGTCCGCACGCTGGAGTCGCTCACCAACATCAAGATCAACCACATCGTGAAGGTGGACTTCACCGGCTTCAAGGGCATCGTCGACGCCCTGGGCGGCATCGAGATCTGCCTGCCCAAGGCGGTCGACGACCCCAAGGCCAAGCTCGTGCTCAGCGCGGGCAAGCACGTCGTCAAGGGCGAGCAGGCCCTCGGGTACGTGCGCACCCGCTACACCCTCGGCGACGGCAGCGACCTCGGCCGCATCCAGCGTCAGCAGGTCTTCCTCACCAAGGTGCTGGACAAGATCACCGATGGCGGGCTGCTCACCGACCCCATCAAGGCCGACGGGTTCCTCAGGGCCGCGATCAAGGCCGTCACCGTGGACGACAAGCTCACGCTGTCGCGGATGCTGGAGATCGCGGGCAGCGTCAAGGGGCTGACCGCCAAGGAGCTCAAGGGCATCACCGTGCCGGTGGAGGCGTACCCGGCCGACAAGAACCGGGTGCAGCTCAAGCAGCCGGACGCGCGCAACTTCTTCGAGGCCGTGCGCTCCGACGTCAACGTGACCCCGCCCTCGGCCGCCGCCAAGCCGAAGGTAGAGAACGGGCGGGTGCGCGTCCAGGTGCTCAACGGCACCACCGAGCTCGGCAAGGCCGGCCAGGTGGCCGACGAGCTGGCCGACCAGGGGTTCGCCGTCGTCCAGGTCGGCAACGCGGCGCCGGTGGCCACCACGTCGATCCGGTACGCGAAGAAGGACGCCGACAACGGCGCCGTCTACGGGGACGCCGTGGCCGCCCGGCTGTCGAAGGACAAGCGCACGCCGGTGGCGGGCAAGGTCGCCCCGGTGAACCCGAAGCCGTACGCGACCAAGGTCACCCCGCTGCCCGACGGGCCGATCGTGCAGCTCGTCATCGGGGCCGACTGGCCGGGCGTGCGGGTGGCGTCGGCGATCCCGGGCTCGCTCAAGGACAAGGTGGTCGACTCCACCACGAACCCCTGCCTGTGACCCGGCCGGCGGGTTAGAGGTCCTCGGCCAGCAGCAGATCGACCAGGCCGGGGAAGCGGGCGTCGAGGTCGTCGCGGCGCAGCCGGATGAACAGCTTGCGGCCCTCCGGGCGCTGGCAGATGACGCCGGCCTCGCGCAGCACCCGCCAGTGGGCGGTCAGCGTCGACTTCGGCACGTCGGCCACGACCTCGCCGCAGAACAGCTCGTCCCCCGAGGCCAGCGCGCGCACGATCTTGGCGCGTACGGGATGGCCGAGCGCGGCGAGCACCTCCACCAACTGGATCTGGTCACGCGACGGGTGCAGCATGCCGCCATTGTACGGATAACACGAACGGTGATTTGACGGACATTGTTCGTATGTACGAGGATTACGTACTCATTTGGGTTCGAGGAGGCTCCTGTGTTCGATGTCGCCGTGGTGGGTGGCGGGCCCGTGGGCATGTTGCTCGCCGCCGAGCTGGGCCTGCAGGGGGTGCGGCCGCTGGTGCTCGAACGGCTCGCCGTGCCGACCGGCCAGTCCAAGGCCGGGACGCTGCACGCGGGCACGGCTCGGAGTCTGGACCGGCGCGGGCTGCTGGAGGCGGTGGGGCGGTCCACGTACGGGAGCGTGAGCTTCCACTTCTCCGGCATGTTCGGGCTCGACCTCGGCGCGGTCTCGGACGGCGGCCCGAGCATCGTGGGCAGCCCGCAGGCGTGGGCCGAGCAGGTGTTCGCCCGCCGCGCGGCGGCCCTCGGCGCGGAGATCCGGCGCGGCCAGGAGGTCACCGGCCTGGAGCAGCGGGACGACCACGTCGCCCTGACCGTGAACGGCCGCGAGCTGACCGCCCGCTACGTCGTCGGCGCCGACGGCGCGCGCAGCGTCGTGCGCAAGGCCGCCGGCATCCCGTTCACCGGCGCCGGGGCCCGCGTCGCCGCGCTCATGGGCGACGTGCGGCTGCTCGACCCGTACACGGTGCCGCCGGGTTACACGCGTACGCCGCGGGGCTGGGCCATCGTCTGGCTCGACCCCGCCGGGCACAGCCGCGTCACCACCTACGACTTCCGCGCGCCGCACGCCGACCGGGAGGCGCCCGTCGCGATCGAGGAGCTCCAGGAGGCGGCCGAGCACATCCTCGGCGTCCCGGTCCCGATGGCCGGCGCGCGCAACCTGTCCCGGTACGGCGACGCCGCCCTGCAGGCCGAGACCTACCGCGCGGGCCGCGTCCTGCTGGCCGGGGACGCCGCGCACGTGCACTTCCCGTGGGGCGGCCAGGGGCTCAACACCGGCCTGGGGGACGCCTTCAACCTGGGCTGGAAGCTGGCCGCCGAGGTGCGCGGCGAGGCCCCCGCCGGGCTGCTGGACAGCTACCACATGGAGCGGCATCCGGTCGGCGCGCGGGTGTTGTGGAACGTGCGGGCCCAGAGCGCGCTGGCCCACCCCGACCCGGCCGTCGACCCGCTGCGCGAGCTGTTCGCCGAGCTGATGCGGTTCGACCAGGTCAACGAGTACCTGAGCGGGATGATCGCCGGGGTGGACACCGCCTACGACGTGGGCGTGCCCGGAGCCGGGCGGATGGCTCCCGACCTGCCGGTCAAGACGGCCGGCGGCGTGGTGCGCACCGCGGAGCTGCTGCGCGGCGGCCGGGCGCTGCTGCTGGACCTCGGCGGGCGCGACGACCTGGTGGCGGCGGCCGCTCCGTGGGCGGACCGGCTGGAGATCGTGCGGGGCGGCGCGGAGCACGACGCCGAGGCGCTGCTCGTGCGGCCCGACGGCTATACGGCCTGGACGTCGGAGGCGCGGGGGCACCCGCTGGAGGCCGCGCTCGCCCGCTGGCTGGGACGAATGTGACGCTGAGTAACTTTAGTGAAACATGTGAAATTTCCGGACAAGTCTGTTAAGAAAGGTCGCGGTCCGTATTCAGAGCTAGAGAGGTTCCATCGTGGCGCGCGACGAGAACGACAGGCCGTACGAGGATGGGCAGGGTAAACCGTTAAACCCGGAGCTGACCGGAGACGTGCTGTCCCCCCGGTGGAGCACCGAGGACACCGACGAGCAGCCCGCGATCCAGGTCTCCGGCAACGAGACCTACATCCTCCCGGCCGGCCAGGCCGCGCAGCCCGTCGAAGCCCCGGCGACCCCCGCGCCCCCCGCGCCCCCGGCCGACGCGCCGCACGACGTGCTCGACGGCCCGAGCGGCCCGCACGACGTCCTGGACGGGCCGAGCGGGTCCCACGAGGCCCTGAGCGGGCCGCACGAGACGCTGGCCGGGCCGTACGAGAGCCGGAGCGGGCCGCACGCCGTCGTCGAGGCGGACGGCCCCGACGTGCCCGACGCAGACCGCGCGGCCGACGACGACGACCTGCCCTACCTGCCGCTGGACCAGGGCTACAAGCCCGACGGCGACGACGACGCGGGTGAGACCAGGCGCGGCTTCCTCGGCTCCGGCTGGACCGACGACGCCGACGACCGCCGGGGCGGCGCCGGGCGCGATCGCGAGGTGCGCCGGCGTACCAGGGTGCTGGTGCTGGCGGCCGCCGCGGTCGTGCTGGTCGGCGCCGGGGCGGGCTGGCTGCTCACCGGCACCTCCTCCGACGACCCGTGCGGGGTCGGCGCCTGCGCCGGCGCGAGCCAGGTCACCGCCCCGCCGCAGACCGCGCTCCCGGAGGAGACCGAGTCCGCCCCCGAGCCCGAGGAAACGGACACCGCCGAGCCGACCGTGTCCGAGACCGTAACCCCCACCCCCGTGGCCCGGCGCCCCCGTCCCACCCGCGAGCCGTCGGCGCGGCCCACCGCCACCCGCGAGAGCCGTCCGACGGCCACGCCCGACGAGAAGGTCACCCACGGCCCGCAGGACGGGATGAACGAGACCTCCGACGGCACCCCCGAGGACTCGGCCGAGGACTCGGCTGCCAAGGCGCCCGCCACCAGGCAGCCGGAGCGGCAGGAGAGCGCACCCCCCACCCAGGCGCCGCCCGCGCAGCAGGAGCAGCCCGCCCCCACGCCGAGCGAGAAGAAGGGCCTGTTCGACATCCTGTTCCCCTGGGCGTGAGGGTCCCGTCGCCGTCCTGGTAAGCGCGGTGCCGCGAGTTGTGTCACCGCCGCGGGCGGGCGTGCGAGGATGCGGAGCCAGGTCGTCGTCTGGCAGACTTGGAAACCGCTTTCCGGGAGGTCTCGTGGTCACGCTTGAGGACGTCGCCAAACAGGCCGGCGTCTCCCTCGCCACCGCCTCGCGGGTGCTCAACGGCAGCACCCGCCAGGTGGGCGCGACCCTGCGGGCCCGCGTCGAACGGGCCGCCGACGAGCTCGGCTACCGCGCCAACATCGCCGCCCAGACGCTGGCCCGGGGGGCGAGCAACGTCATCGGCATCGTCGTCCACGACCTGACCGACCCCTACTTCGCCGCGCTGGCCGACGGCGCGATGCGGGCCGCCGCCACCGAGGGCATGCTCGTCATGGTGGGCACCACCCACCGCGACCCCGAGCAGGAGATCGCCTACGTCGCCACCATGAACGCCCAGCGCGTGCGCGCCGTGCTGCTGGTCGGCTCGCGGGTCGCCGACCCCGTCGTGACCGGGCGGCTGCGCGAGGAGCTGGCCCGCTACCAGGAGGGCGGCGGGCGGGCCGCGTGCGTCGGCCAGGACCTGCTCGGCGTGGACACCGTCGCGCCCGCCAACCGGGCCGGCGCCGCGGCCCTGGCCCGCGCGCTGGCCGGGCTCGGGCACACCCGCTTCGCCGTGCTGGCCGGGCCGCCCCACCTGGTGACCGCCGCCGACCGGTGCGAGGGGTTCACGCAGGCGCTGCGGGAGCTGGGCCTGCCCGAGCCCGTCGTGGTCCACGGGCCGTTCGACCGCGACGGCGGCTACCGGGCCGCGACCGAGATCGGCGCGGCGACGACCTGCGTGTTCGCGGTCAACGACGTGATGGCCGTGGGCGCGCTGGCCGCCTGCCGCGAGCGCGGGATCCGGGTGCCCGAGGACGTCTCGGTGGCCGGGTTCGACGACATCGTCACGCTGCGTGATCATGTGCCCGCGCTGACGACCGTGCGGCTGCCGTTGACGGACATGGGGGCGCGGGCCCTGGAGCTCGCGCTCGGCCGCGAGGACGCCGCCGCCCCCGTGGTCGAGCACGTCGCGGGCGAGGTCGTGCTGCGGGAGAGCGTCAGGAGGATGGCGTGAGAGTGACGGGCGCGGAAGCCGGGGTGACGGCGTGAAGCCGGCGGTCAGCACGTTGGGGATGCCGGGGGAGGGGCTGGAGCGGGCGGCCGGGATCGCCGTCGCGCACGGCTGCCAGGGGCTTGAGCTGCGGCTGCATCCGGACACCGGCGTCCATGCCGGGCTCACCGCGCGGGAGCGGCGCGCGGTGCGGGAACGGGTGGAGCGGGCGGGGCTGGAGATCGCCGCCCTGGCTGGATATGTCGGCATATGTGAGCCGGGACCGGACGCGCCGGTCGCCGACGCGCTCCTCGCCGACCTGCGGCTGGCCGCCGATCTGGGCGCGCCGGGCGTGCGGGTGTTCCCGCGCGGCGACGATCCGGCGGTCGGCGCCCGCCGGCTGAGGTCTGTGGCCGGTACGGCCGCCGCCCTCGGTGTACGCGTCCTGGTCGAGACGCACGACCGGATGCCCACCGGCGCGGCCGTGGCCGGGCTGCTGGCCGAGGCGGGCCGCCCCGAGGTCACCGGCGCGCTGTGGGACCTGCTGCACCCCTGGCGGCACGGCGAGTCCCCGGCCGCCACGCTGGCGGCGCTCGGCCCCTCGCTCGCCTACGTCCAGGTCAAGGACGCCGTCTCGGCCGAGGACACCACCCCGGTCCCGATGGGGACGGGCTCGGTCCCGCTGGAGGAGGCCGGCGACCTGCTGCGCGCGGCCGGATACGCCGGATGGGTCTCGCTGGAGTGGGAGCGCACCTGGTACCCGGACGTGGCGCCGGTCGAGGAGATCCTGCCGGGCGCGGTCGCCTGGGTACGACGGTTCACCGCTTAGATAGGGGAATGCCCCTTAACAAGAACAAAGTCCTCGTGGTCGGCATGGACGGCCTGCGCTTCGACCGGCTCGTCGCCCTGGCCCCGCCGGTCCTGTCGTCGCTGATGGCCTCCGGCGCGTACGGCACCAGCAAGCTCCCGTACGGCGAGGCGGCGGCCCCCAGGACGGAGTCGCCCGGCGAGGTCGTGCCCAAGGCTGCGGAGCCGCCGGCGGCGGGCCGCGTGATCAGGTCGCGCACGGACTCGGGCCCCGGCTGGTCGTCGATCGCCACGGGCGCCTGGCCCGACAAACACGGCGTCGTGGACAACAGCTTCACCAGCCCCCAGTTCACGAAATTTCCGGACTTTTTGAGTCGTGCGAAGAATGCCCGCCCCGACCTCGTGACCGCCGCCTTCCTCTCCTGGGCCGCCCTCGGCGAGCACGGCGCGTTCGGCCCCGCCATCGACCACCGCATGGTCCTGGACGGCTACGCCCTCACCTGGACCGCCGCCGACCGGCAGATCGCCGACGCCGCCGAGCGCCACCTCGCCGAGACCGGCCCCGACCTCGCCTTCGTCTATCTCGGCGACACCGACGAGGTGGCCCACGCCCTCGGCCCCCACTGCCCCGAGTACGCCGCCGCCCTGCACGCCCAGGACGCCTACCTCGGCCGCCTGCTCGACGCCGTCCGCGCCCGTCCGGGGGAGAGCTGGACCGTGCTGGTCACCACCGACCACGGCCACGTGGACGAGGGCGGCCACGGCGGCACCTCGGCCGAGGAGCGCACGGTGTTCGTCATCGCG
Organism: Nonomuraea sp. NPDC049655; assembly: GCF_044465465.1. Lineage (NCBI taxonomy): Bacteria > Bacillati > Actinomycetota > Actinomycetes > Streptosporangiales > Streptosporangiaceae > Nonomuraea > Nonomuraea sp. NPDC049655. The sequence continues at coordinate 198,753 of NZ_JBITLS010000011.1, read as the reverse complement.
AACCGGCTGGACGCGGACCTCGGCGGCCGCCCGCTGGCCGAGCCCCGCCTGGTGGACGTCGGCCCGACCGCGCTGGCCCTGCTCGGCGTGCCGCTCGACCCGGCCTGGGAACTGGACGGGAAGCCGCTGTTCAACAGTTGGTGAATTTGTGGCAGACTCCGGAGAAGGGGTGCCTTCCATGAGGACCACACTCGACCTCTCCGAGATCGACGCCACGATGCTCGCCGAAGTGGGCGGAAAGGCCGCCAACCTCGGCGAGCTGACCCGCGCCGGCCTGCCCGTCCCGCCCGGCTGGGCCCTGACCACCGACGCCTACCGGCAGGTCGCCGCCGGGCTCGACCTCGCCCCGGACGACGGGCTCGCCGCGCGGGCCAGGCGCCACCTGCTGCGGGCCGAGATGCCCGCCCCGGTGCGCGAGGCGATCGTGACGTCCTACGCGCGGCTCGGCGCGGACGTCCCGGTGGCCGTGCGCTCCTCGGCCACGGCGGAGGACCTGCCGTTCGCCAGCTTCGCCGGCCAGCAGGACACCTTCCTCAACGTGGTGGGCGCCGAGGCGGTGCTCGACGCCGTGCGCCGCTGCTGGGCCTCGCTGTGGAGCGACCGGGCCGTGGCCTACCGGGAGGCGAGCGGCGTCGGCCACGCCGGCGTCCGGCTCGCGGTGGTCGTCCAGGTGATGGTGGACGCGCGGGTGGCCGGGGTGATGTTCACCGCCAATCCGGTGACCGGCAGGCGGCGCGAGACCGTCCTCGACGCCGCCCCCGGACTCGGCGAGGCGGTCGTCTCCGGAGCCGTCGATCCCGACCGGTTCGTCGTCTCGGGCGGCGAGGTGCTGGAACGGCGGGCGGGCGGCCCGAAGCCGGCCGTCCGGCCGCTGCCCGGCGGCGGCGTCGAACGCGTCGAGACCGCCGCCGGGGGTCTGTGCCTGACCGACGCGCAGGTGCTCGCCCTGGCCGAGCTCGGCGCGCGCGTCGAGGACCACTACGGCACGCCGCAGGACACCGAGTGGGCCATCGGCCAGGACGGCACGCTCTGGCTCACCCAGGCCAGGCCGATCACCACCCTCCATCCGCTGCCCCGGCCGGCCGGGCCCGGCCTGCGCGTCCACCTGTCGCTCAACGTCGCCCAGGGCGTGATGGGGCCGTTCACGCCGATGGGGGTGTCGGTGTTCAACCTGGTCGCCTCGGGGGCGGCGGCCCTGTTCGGGCACGCGCCCGCCGACCGGCTCGACGGCCCGGCGTTCCTGTCCGAGGCGGGGCAGCGGTTGTGGATCGACCTGACCACGCCGCTGCGCAGCCGTACCGGCCGGGCGGTCCTGACCCGCATGATGCCCCTGGGGGAGGCGCGGGCCGCGGCCGTCGTGCGGGAGCTGGCGGGCGACCCGCGGCTGTCGGTCGTCCAGACCTCGCCGCGCCCGTTCCTGCGCGGGCTGCGCCGCTTCGCGCGCCGCGTGCACGCGCCGGCGCGGGTCCGCGACGCGCTGCTGAGCCCGGCCAGGGCGCTCGCCCACGCCGCCCGCGTCGGCGAGGAGCTGGACCGCAGGCTCGAACCGCCGCCCGGCGCCACCCCCGCCCAGCGCCTCGACCACGCCGAACGCCTGCTCGCCGGGACGTTCCCGGCCATCGTCTCGATCATGCCGATCGTGATCACCGGCTACGCCCTGCTCGGCCTGGCCGCCCGGCTCTCCGGCACGCGGGTGGGCGACCTGCAGGACGTCCTGCGCGGCGTCCCGAACAACCCGACCACCGAGATGGACCTGGAACTGTGGGACCTGGCCGGCCGCGTCGAGCCCGAGGCGTTCCGTGAGGCGCCCGCGGCCGAGCTGGCCCGCCGCTACCGGGCCGGCGAGCTGCCGCCGCGGGCCCAGAAGGAGCTCGCCGCCTTCCTCGGCCGGTACGGCCACCGCGGCGTGGCCGAGATCGACGTCGGCGTGCCCCGCTGGTCCGACGACCCCACGCACATCCTCGGCGTACTGGCCAACTACCTGCGCATGGACGCCGGCTCCGCCCTCGCCCCCGACGCGCTGTTCGCCGGGAGCGCGCGGGCGGCGCGGGAGGAGGTCGAGCGGGTCGCCGCGCTGGCCGCCCGCAGGGGCCGGTGGCGGGCTCCCGTGGTGCGCTTCGCGCTCGGCCGCACCCGGGCGTACGCGGGGCTGCGCGAACTGCCCAAGTACCACGCGGTCAGGGCCATCGCCGCCGTCCGGCACAGCCTGCGCGCGGTGGGGGAGCACCTGGTCGCCGCCGGCGTCCTGGACGACGCCGCCGACGTGTACTTCCTGCGCCTGGAGGAGGCCAGGTCCGCCCTGTCCGGCGGCGACCTGCGCGACCTGGTGCGCGAGCGGCGGACGGCGTACGAGCGGGAGTCGCGCCGCCGGCACGTGCCCCGGATCATGCTCTCCGACGGCACCGAGCCCGAGGCCCTGGCCGGACCCGTCCCCGACGGCGCGCTGACCGGCACGGCGGCCTCGGCCGGCACGGTCACCGGCCTCGCCAGAGTGGTGCTCGACCCGAACGGCGCCCACCTCGAACCGGGCGAGATCCTGGTCTGCCCCTCGACCGACCCCGGCTGGACCCCGCTGTTCCTCACGGCAGGCGGCCTGGTGATGGAGATGGGCGGCGCCATGTCGCACGGCGCCGTGGTGGCCCGCGAGTACGGCATCCCCGCCGTCGTCGGCGTCCGCGACGCCACCGGCCGCATCGCCACGGGCCAGGAGATCACCGTCGACGGAGCGGCGGGCACGGTGACCCTTTAGAGCATTATGGTGATCAGGTGCCCGATCCGTACTGGAATCACAACGTGCACTACCAGCGGCTGGTGCTCAGCCTGATCCCACCCGGCTCGTCCCGCGCCCCCGGCTGCCGGTTCCGCCGGTTGTTGCTGCGGCGCCACCTGATCGTCTGGGACGCGTCCCGTTAAGCCCGTGCCGCCCCGGGTAACCGGAGGAGGCATCACGTTTCCGGATGAGGCGGTTCCATGCTGGTCACAGAGCTGGTGCGCAGGGTCGGCGGGACCCTCGCGCAGTCTCAAGGACGCTTCCCCCTCTACGCCGACCCCGTGACGGGCGAATGGACCTGGTCCGAGGACGGAGACTGGTGCGGCGGCTTCTGGGGCGGCCTGCTGTCCCTGGCCGCGGCCGCCACCGGCGAGCCCCGCTACGCCCGCGCCGCCGGCCAGGTCGCCGAGCGGCTGGCCGCCCGCACCGACGCCCCCACGCTGCTGCGCGGCATGTTGTTCTGGTACGGCGCCGCGCTCCCGGCCGTGCTCGCCGGCGACGAGGACCCCGGCGCCACGACCGCCGTGGCCGCCGCCCGGTCGCTGAGCATCGGCTTCGACCCGCTGGCCGGCCTGCTGCCACCCCAGGAGGAGGACGTCGTCAAATACGGCTGGCCGCGCCCCGGCGCCTGCGTGGACGGCCTGCCCGGCACCGTCCCGCTGCTGGCCTTCGCCTGCGAACGCACCGGAGCCCGCGAGCTGCTGGTGATGGCCGAGTCCCACGCCCGCACCGGCTACGCCATGTGCGTACGGGAGGACGGCTCGGTCGCCCAGACCTCGGCCGGCGCCGTCAACGGCTCCTCTCCTACCAGCACCTGGGCCCGCGCGCAGGCGTGGGCCATGCTGGGCCTGGCCCAGGCCGCCCACCTGTCGGCCGAGTTCATCGGCCCGGCCACCGAGGTCGCCGACTGGTACCTGGCCCACGTCCCGTCCGACCTGATCTGCTACTGGGACTTCGACGACCCCGGCATCCCCGCCGCGCCCCGCGACACCTCGGCCACCGCGATCGCCGCCGCCGCCCTGGCCAAGCTCGCGCCGCTGGCCAAGGACGGCTACCGCGAGCAGGCCGCCCGCACGCTGGACGCGCTGGCCCGCGACCACCTCAACGAGCACGGCGGCCTGGTGGACGGCTGCTACGACCGGCGCAAGGGCCTGGCCACCGCCCACGAGCTGGTCTGGGGCGACTACTTCCTGCTCGAAGCCGCCCTCACCCTCGACGGCGCGATCGACCCCGGCCGCGTCTAGACCACCAGCTCGGCGTAGCGGGCCTTCATCGTGGCCAGCACCTCGTCCGGGTCGGCCGCCCAGACGTCGGCGTTGAAGATCTCGACCTCGATGTCGCCCGCGTACCCGGCGGCCAGCACGGCCCGGGTGATCGGCGCGAAATCGATCACCCCGTCGCCCATCATGCCCCGCCCGAGCAGCACGTCGGCGGGCAGCGGGTGCAGGTAGTCGCACACCTGGTACGACGCGATGCGCCGCCCGGCCCGCGCGACGTCCTCGGCCAGCCTGGGGTCCCACCACACGTGGAAGGTGTCCACCACCACCCCGACCTGCTCCTCCGGGTAGGGCAGGCTGAGGTCGAGCGCCTGGCCCAGCGTGGACAGCACCGCCCGGTCGGGGCAGTAGATCGGATGCAGCGGCTCCAGCGCCAGCCTGACGCCGCGCTCGCCGGCGTAGGGCGCCAGCACCGACAGCGCCTCGGCGACCCGCTCCCGCGCACCGGCGACGTCCTTGGAGAAACCGGACGGCAGCGGCTCGCCCGGCCGCACCCCCGGCAGCCCGCCGACCACCATCACCAGGCACGCGGCCGCCAGCTCGGCCGCCTCGTCCACGGCCCGCCGGTTGTCGTCGAGCGCCCGCTCGAACGCGCGCCGCCCCTCCTCGCCGGGCAGCCCGCCCGCCGTGAGGAAGCCGCCCCGGCACAGCGAGGACACCCGCAGCCCGGCCTCGCGCACCAGCTTGGCGCTGCGCGCGAGCCCCTCCTCGGCCACCTTCTCGCGCCACAGCCCGATCGCCTCCAGGCCGTGCCGCGCGCAGCCGTCCACGGCCTCGGCGACCGACCAGCGCCTGGTCGTCCACTGGTTCAGCGACAGGCTCACAGGCCGTTCACCGCCAGCAGCGCCGTCATCCTGCGCACGGCCAGCTCCTGGTCGGCCAGCAGCCCGGCCCGGTCGGCCAGCCTGAACACCTCCGCCAGGTGGCGCAGCGAGCGCGCCGACTGGGCGCCGTTCACCATGGCGAACGCGTCCTGGTGGCCGTTGAGCCAGGCCAGGAAGACGATGCCGGTCTTGTAGTGGTACGTCGGCGCCTCGAAGATCTTCCGCGACAGGGCGACCGTGGGGGCCAGGATCTCGTCGTAGCGGGCCAGGTGGCGGGCCGCCTCCTCGCCACTGGTTGCTTCGGCGGCGTCCAGCTCGCGCAGGGCGGCGGCGGCGGCCGGGGCGATCGCGTCGAAGATGCCGAGCAGCGCGTGCGAGCCCGACCTGATGAGGGAGGGGTAGTTGAAGTCGTCGCCGGTGTAGAGCCGGACGCCCTCGGGGAGCGCGGCGCGCAGCCGCACCTCGTGCTCCTCGTCCAGCAGCGACACCTTGACGCCGTCCACCACGGCGGCGTGGGCGTGGACCAGCTCCAGGAACGACTCCGTCGCCGCGTCCACGTCCGGCGCGCCCCAGTAGCCGGCGAGTTGCGGGTCGAACATCTCGCCCAGCCAGTGCAGGATCACCGGGCGGTCGGCCAGGCCGAGGACCTTGCCGTACACCTGGTGGTAGTCGGCGGGCCCGGCCGCCACCCCGGCCAGCTGCCGGGAGGCCATCACGATCACGCCCGCCCCGGCCGCCTGGACGGCCTCCACCTGCTCGGCGTACGCGGCGGTGATCGTGTGCAGGTCGGCGGCGCCGGGCGCGTGGTCGGTGCCCGCGCCGCAGGCCACCAGCGCCGCCGGGTCGCCGAAGGCGCGCGCCTCCTCGGCGCTGAGCCGGATCAGCTCCCTGGTCGCCGCCCAGTCCAGGCCCATGTTGCGCTGGGCGGTGTCCATGGCGTCGGCCACCCGCAGGCCGTGCGACCACAGGTGGCGGCGGAAGCGCAGCGTGGCCTCCCAGTCGACGGCGGCGGGTGAGCCCGGCGTGTTGTCGCCGAGCGGGTCGGCGACGACGTGCGCGGCCGCGTAGACCACCCGGCTCGCGGCCGGGGCGGCCGAGGCCGGCCAGGTCACCGGCTCGCGCAGCTCGTACGCGCCGCCCGGCAGGTCGATTCTCACAGCTGCGGCACCTCGATCCGGCGGCCCTCGGCGTTCGAGCGCAGGCCCAGCTCGGCGAGCTGCACGCCGCGCGCCCCCGAGGCGAAGTCGTTGGGGAACGGCGCGTCCTCCAGCACGTGCCGGACGAACGCCGCCCACTGGACCTTGAACCCGTTGTCGAACTCGGCGTTGTCCGGCACCTCCTGCCAGTCGTCGCGGAAGCGGGCCGTGGCGGGCAGGTCGGGGTTCCAGACCGGCTTGGGGGTGGCGGCCCGGTGCTGGAAGCGGCAGTTGCGCAGGCCCGCGACGGCGCTGCCGTGCGTGCCGTCCACCTGGAACTCGACCAGCTCGTCGCGGTTCACGCGGACCGTCCAGGAGGAGTTGATCTGCGCGATCACGTCCCCTTCGAGCTCGAAGATGCCGTACGCGGCGTCGTCCGCGGTGGCCTCGTACGCGCGGCCCTGCTCGTCCACCCGGGAAGGGACGTGCGTCACGGCCTTGGCGTAGACCGACCGGACCCGGCCGAACAGGTTCTCCAGCACGTAGTGCCAGTGCGGGAACATGTCGAGCACGATCCCGCCGCCGTCCTGCGCCCGGTAGTTCCAGGACGGGCGCTGCGCCTCCTGCCAGTCGCCCTCGAACACCCAGTAGCCGAACTCGCCGCGCACCGACAGGATCCGGCCGAAGAACCCGCCGTCGATCAGCCGCTTCAGCTTGAGCAGGCCCGGCAGGAACAGCTTGTCCTGCACGACGCCGTTCTTCACACCCCTGGCCGTGGCGGCCTCGGCCAGCGCGACGGCCTCCTGCACCGACTCGGCCGTGGGCTTCTCGGCGTAGACGTGCTTGCCCGCCTCGATGGCCTTGAGCACGGCCTTGACGCGGGCGCTGGTGACCTGGGCGTCGAAGTAGATCAGGTTGTCGTCGTCGGCGAGGGCGGCGTCGAGGTCGGTGGTGAAGTCGGGGATCCCGTGCCGGTCGGCGATGTCGGCGAGCTTGTCGGCGTTCCGGCCGACCAGGACCGGGCGCAGCCTGACCCGGTCGCCGTCCGAGAGCGTGACGCCGCCCTGCTCGTTGATGGCCAGGACGGAACGGACGAGGTGCTGGCGATAGCCCATTCGTCCGGTGACGCCGTTCATCACGACGCCGATGGTGCGCACGCTCATGGGGATCCCTTCAGGCAACGGATGGGGAAAGCGCTTTCCCGAAACGTACGGCCGTCCCCCTCCGAGCGTCAAGTGGGACGGTGACGCCGGCGGGCGGAGGCGGGCCCTCCGCCCGTACGCCGGCGGGGAAAGCTAACCGTCGAGCCGGGCCAGCGCCTTGGCGATGGGATGGGCCGTGAGCGAGAGCTGCCACTCACGCGCCCCGAGCGCCCGCAGCCGCGCGGTCACGCTCTCGTCGGTGATCTCAGCGGGGGGTTCCCAGGTGAGCCTGCGCACCGCGTCGGGCTGGAGCAGGTTCTCCGTGGGCATGCGGTGCTCCTCGGCCAGCGCGGCCACCACGGCCCGCGCCGCCGCGAGACGCTTGGCCGCCGCCGGGTCGCGGTCGGCCCAGCGGTTGGGCGGGGGCGGCCCGTCGCCGGGCGTGCTCGGCTGGGGCAGCTCGCCGTCGGACAACGTCCGCGCCCGGTTGACGGCGGCCAGCCAGTCGTTCATGTACCGGCGGGCGCTGCGGCCGGTGAAGGCCGAGATCTCGGTCAGGGCCTTCTTCGTGCGGGGCCCCTCAAGGGCGGCGGTGACGATCGCGGCGTCGGGCAGCACCCGGCCGGGGGCCAGGTCGTTCTCCCTGGCGATCGTGTCGCGCATGGTCCACAGCTCGCGCACGATGGCCAGCGCGCGCACGTTGCGCACCTTGTGGATGCCCGACGTACGCCGCCACGGGTCGGAGCGCGGCGCCGGCGGCGGGGTGTTGAGCACGGCCGCGAACTCCTCGCGCGCCCACTCCAGCTTCCCCGACCCGGCCAGCTCCTGGTGGAGCATGTCGCGCAGCTCGACCAGCACCTCGACGTCGAGGGCGGCGTAGCGCAGCCAGTCCTCCGGCAGCGGCCTGGTGGACCAGTCGGCGGCCGAGTGGCCCTTCTCCAGCCGCAGCCCGAGCACGGTCTCGACCATCGTGCCGAGCCCGACGCGTTCGTAACCGAGCAGCCGGCCGGCCAGCTCGGTGTCGAAGATCTCGCGCGGCTTGAAGCCGACCTCCATCAGGCACGGCAGGTCCTGGGACGCGGCGTGCAGCACGACCTCGGTGCCGGTGAGCGCGGCGTCGAGCGCCGACAGGTCGGGGCAGCCGACCGGGTCGATCAACGCGGTGCCGGCGCCGGCCCGGCGGAGCTGGACCAGGTAGGCCCGGTTGCCGTAGCGGTAGCCGGAGGCGCGCTCGGCGTCGACCGCCACGGGGCCGGTGCCCGCGGCGAAGGCGTCGACGACCCGCGCCAGCCCGTGCGCGTCGGCGATCACCGGGGGGATGCCCTCGCGGGGTTCGAGCAGGGGCTCGACGATGCGTTCTTCTGTCATGAGCTAACCGACCTCATGACGCTGGTGCTGTCTTGACTGGTGCCCTCACTTCGTACGGTCACTCTCCGGATCATCACGTCGGCGCGGCAGCGCGGCCACGTCGGGCGGGAGCGGCGGGATCCCCGCCGCCAGGCACATGAGGTCGCACCAGGCGGCGACGTGGCCGGACAGATCCTCCTCGGCGGGCGACCAGGACGCACGCAGCTCGAGCTCGGTCGTGACCGGGTCTTCCGCCTTGTTGCCGAAGCCCTCGGACACGGCTCTAGTCACGGTACCGCCCGCGGCGGAGTAGTCGGCTTCGTGCGCCTCCAGGGCCTCGGTCAGCCAGCTCCACACGACCGGGCCGAGCAGCGGGTCGGAAGTGATCTCCGGCTCCATGTCGGCCCGGACGTAGGCGACCAGCCGGAACGGGCCCTCCCAGCCGCGCTGGCCGTCGGGGTCGTAGAGCAGGATCAGCCGGCCGACCGCGAGCTCGTCGTCGTCGCGGTAGACCGAGGCGCCGATGGCGGCCGAGTAGGGGGCCAGCCGCTGCGGCGCGGGGAGGTCCTCCAGCTCGATCTCCGGCCTGACCTCGGACAGCCGCAGGCTCTGCGCCGCGCGGGTGAACGCGGCGGGCGGCGGTGGCTGGTCACCGAGGGTCATAGCCGAAGCGTAGGTCGAGGACGGACGGAAGGGGACCACGGGGGTGCTCATCCTTGGTGATCAAGCCGCTGCCGTAACCAGCTGGCGAACCGGTCGGGTGGTCTCGGCCGAGCCGAGCAGGATCGCGTGGCCGCATTCGGCGCAGGCCCATTCCGGGCACTCGCCAGGACCGTGTCCGTCGAAGCAGGGCGGCTGCTCGAACAGCCGCTCGCCGGCGCAGGCAGCACAGCGCTCGCTGCGAACCTCCGGGGAACTCCACAACGCGGTCATCGCACCAGTCATCGAACCGGGGCCTTTCTTCGGGTCGTGGCTCCGACGTTGGCACGAGCCGCTGACAATTCCCCGCAACGCGCTCGGCGTGTCCCGAAAGTGGTCGCTGAATCGGTGCCGCGCGGTGGGTTGGTGAACATTTGGTCCAGTCGAGACCGGCTCTCTGGGCGGGCATGGGGTGTGTTCGACCCGTGTGCGACGCCGCTGCCGGGCAGACCGGTAAACCTTCATCTGGCTATCTGATCATGATTTTGGGTATCCAATGCATGTTTTTCCGACACCCCGCGCCGATGTCCCGGCCGATCCGGTCACCCCGCGCCGATGTCCCGGCCGATCGGGTGCCATGGCACCCTTGGAGGGTGAATCTCGCCGACTCAGCCTTCCTGCGCGCCTGCCGCAGGCAGCCCGTCCCGCACACCCCGGTCTGGTACATGAGGCAGGCCGGGCGATCGCTGCCCGAATACCTGAAGGTCCGCGAGGGTGTGCCGATGCTCACCGCCTGCGCGACGCCCGACCTGATCGTCGAGATCACCATGCAGCCCGTGCGCCGCTACGGCGTCGACGCGGCCATCTTCTTCAGCGACATCGTCGTCCCGCTCAAGGCCATCGGCGTCGATCTCGACATCAAGCCGGGCGTCGGCCCGGTCGTCGCCGACCCGATCCGCGACGCGCGGGCCGTGGAGGCGCTGCGCCCGCTGGAGCCGGGCGACGTGCCGTACGTGACGGAGGCGATCTCGGCCCTGGTCGGCGAGCTGGGCGGCACCCCGCTGATCGGCTTCGCCGGCGCGCCCTTCACGCTCGGGTCCTACCTCATCGAGGGCGGCCCGTCGAAGAACCACGACCGCACCAAGGCCATGATGTACGGCGAGCCCGCCCTGTGGCACTCCCTCATGGAACGCCTGTCCGACATCGTGCTGGAGCACCTGCGCATCCAGATCGCGGCCGGCGCCTCGGCGATCCAGCTGTTCGACTCGTGGGTGGGCGCGGTGGCCCCGGAGGACTACCGCGAGTTCGTCCTGCCCCACACCCGGCGCATCTTCGAGGGCGTCGCGGGCGTGCCCCGCATCCACTTCGGCGTGGGCACCGGCGAGCTGCTCGGCGTGCTCGGCGAGGCCGGGGCCGACGTCGTGGGCGTCGACTGGCGGGTGCCGCTCGACGAGGCGGCCCGGCGCGTCGGGCCGGGCAAGGCGCTGCAAGGAAACCTCGACCCGGCGATCCTGCTCGCGCCGTGGGAGGTCGTGGAGCGCAGGGCCCGCGAGGTGCTGCGGCGCGGCGCGGCGGCCGAGGGGCACGTGTTCAACCTCGGCCACGGCGTGCTCCCCTCGACCGACCCCGACCAGCTCAAGCGCCTGACCGACCTGGTGCACGAAGCGGGCGCCTGACCCTCACGCCGCCGACGGCCCGGGCTCGGCGGGCTCGGGCTCGGCAGGGCGCGCGGGGCGGCGCGCGCGGTTGCGCCGCACCAGGAACACCGCCACGGCCACCAGCGGCGCCAGGACGAGCAGCCACGGCAGCAGCGCGCCGACCACGGTCAGCGCCGTCTTGGTGAACGACACCAGCGCCTCCCACCCGGTCCTCAGCCCGCCGAGGAAGCCCGCCGGCTCCTCGGCCGGGTCCTCGACCACGGTCACCGGCCCGACCAGCCGGAGCGTCAGCGTGGCCATCGCGACCTGGGTGGCCAGCTCCTTCTGCTGCGCCTGCAACGCCTCCAGGTCCGCCTCGCGGGAGTTGATCTCCCGCTCCACCTGCAGCACCTGCCCGATGGTCTCGGCCTTCTTCAGCAGCGTGCGCAGCGACTCCAGCGACTTCTGCGCCGACTTCAGCCGGCTCTCGACGTCGGCGACCTGGAGGGTGACGTCCTGGGTGCCCTGGGTCATCGAGAGCTGCTTGCCCAGCTCCTTGCCCAGCCTGGCGGTCACGTCGGCGTACCGGGTGGGCGGGATCTTGAACTCCAGCAGGGCCGAGTCCTCGGTGTCGCCGGCCGACTCGGCCTCCTCCTTCGACAGGTAGCCGCCCGCCGCCGTGACGAGCTGCTTGGCCTGCTGCGCGGCCGAGGTGACCTGCTTGGCGCGTATGGTCATGCTGCCGGTGTAGATCACCTGCCGGTCCAGCTGCCGCTGGGCCAGTTTGACGCCGGAGACCGCGCTGTCGCCGTCCTGCGGCGCGGCCTGCTTCTGCGGCGCGGCCAGGTCCCGCGACTCGGGGGCGGCCATGCCCTGCGAGGCCACCGCGGGCGAGCCGCCCGACGTCATCTCGGCGCTGCCGCCGCCGCAGCCCGCGAGCAGCAGAGTGGCGCAGGCCGAGAGCGCGATGCCTAACCGGATTCTCCTCATGCCCCTATGACGGAAACTGGATCACCCCGGTTTGGCGACATACATCACGGTAGGGTCACGTGCCCCGATCAGCTGGGCGGTCTGCCGAGGCGGTAGCGTCAGGAGACGTGGAAGGGAAACGGGCGCACGTCGTCGTCATCGGCGGTGGGATCTCCGGCCTGGCGGCCGCGTGGTTCCTCCGTCAGGGTACGAGCGAGCAGGTCAAGGTGACCGTGTTGGAGGGCAGCCCCCGCCTCGGCGGCAAGCTGCACGCCTCCGAGGTCGCGGGGGTGAGCCTCGACGCCGGGGCCGAGGCCATGCTGGCCCGCCGGCCGGAGGGCGTCGAGCTGGCCAAGGCCGTCGGGCTGGAGGACGAGCTGGTCCTCCCCGGCACCGTGCGGTCGGCCGTCTACTCCAGGGGCGCGCTGCGGCAGATGCCGAAGGGGCACGTCATGGGCGTGCCTGCCGACCTGGCGGAGCTGGCCAGGTCCGGCATCGTCTCGCCCGGCGGCCTGCTGCGGGTGCCGCTCGACCAGGTCCTGCCGCCCACGCTGGTGCGCACCGACGTGTCCGTGGCCTCCTACATCCGGGCCAGGATGGGCGGTGAGATCGTCGAGCGCCTGGTCGAGCCGCTGCTCGGCGGGGTCTACGCCGGCCGTTCCGACATGCTGTCGCTGGAGGCGACGATGCCGCAGGTCGCGGCCGTCGCCAGGGCCGAGCGCTCGTTGCTGAGCGCCGCCCGGCACATCGTCGAGGAGGCGCCCAAGAACGGCGGGCCGGTCTTCACGACGCTGCGCCAGGGCCTGGGCGGCCTGCCCGAGGCGGTGGCCAAGGCGTCCGGGGCCGACGTCCGGACCGGCGTGACCGTGCGCGAGCTCCACCGCACCGAGCACGGCTGGCGGCTGGTCGCCGGGCCGGTGCCGCGGCCCGAGGTGATCGAGGCCGACGCCGTCATCCTGGCCACGCCCGCGCCCGCCGCCGCCCGCCTGCTCAAGGCCGAGGTGCCCAAGGCCGCCGCCGAGCTGGCCAGGATCGAGTACGCCAGCATGGCCGTCGTCACGCTCGCCTACCCGATCGACGCGCTCCCGCAGCCGCCGACCGGCAGCGGCTACCTGGTGCCGCCGGTGGAGGGCCGGCCGGTCAAGGCGGTGACGTTCAGCTCGGTCAAGTGGCCCCACCTGGCCCAGGACCTGCTGCTCGTCCGCTGCTCGGTCGGCAGGATCGGCGAGGAGCACCTGCTCCAGCGCGACGACGCCGAGCTGGTGTCGCTGGCCACGGCCGAGCTGGCCGACGTGATCGGCGTGCGCGGCCTGCCGGTCGACAGCCGGGTCACCCGCTGGGGCGGCGGGCTGCCGCAGTACAACGTGGGCCACCTCGACCGGGTGGCCAGGGTGCGCGCCGCGGTCTCGGGCGCCGCCGGGCTCGCCGTGTGCGGCGCGGCCTACGACGGCATCGGCGTCCCCGCCTGCATCGCGACCGCCCGCACGGCCGCGGCCCGGATTCTGGACCACCTGTCGCGAGAAGGAGAATGAAGGACATGACAGAGGGCGCGCCGCGGCCGAAGGCCCGCGATCTCAACCAGGTGATCCGTTACACCATGTGGTCGGTCTTCCAGGTGACCGAGCAGGTCCCGGGCAACCGCGAGAACATGGCCGACGAGGTCGAGGAGCTGCTCGCACAGGCGGCCGGCAAGGACGTCGTGACCAGGGGGGTCTACGACGTCGCCGGCTTCCGTGCCGACGCCGACTACATGTTCTGGTGGCACGCGCCCACGCCCGAGGACCTCCAGGACGTCTACTCCCGGTTCCGCCGCACCGGCCTCGGCCGGCACAGCAGGCCGGTCTGGTCGGCCATGGCGCTCCACCGGCCGGCCGAGTTCAACAAGTCCCACATCCCGGCCTTCCTGGCCGAGGAGGAGCCGCGGGCGTACGTCAGCGTCTACCCGTTCGTCCGCTCCTACGAGTGGTACCTGCTGGAGGACTCCGAGCGGCGGGCGATGCTGGCCGAGCACGGCCGGATGGCCCGCGACTACCCCGACGTGCGGGCCAACACCGTGGCCTGCTTCTCGCTCAACGACTACGAGTGGATGCTGGCGTTCGAGGCCGACGAGCTCCACCGCATCGTCGACCTGATGCGCACGCTGCGCGGCGCGCAGGCCCGCCGCCACACCCGCGTGGAGATCCCGTTCTACACGGGCGCCCGCAAGCCGGTGCAGGAGCTCGTCGCGGCCCTGCCCTAGCGGTCACGGCGGCCCGGGGCGGCCCGGGGCGGCCCGGGGCGGCGAGGAACGTCGCGGGCCAACTTGACGATCTCCCTGAAGTGATCTATCCCCTTTGTCACAATCGAGGGTGAATTCCCTTTCGGTGGCGTGACGTCGGTGGCACGGTCCACGCAGGGGCTAGGAGGGCCGGGTGGAACAGTCCGCGGAAGGTCAGGGCCCCGGGCGCCGGCGCGCGCCAGGCCGTCATGCGGCGTTACGGGACACGACACCGTCCGCCCAGCAGCCCGGCGACCGGGCGGAGCCTCGCACCGGCGGCCGGGCTGAGGCGCGTACGGGTCACGCGCGGGTGACCGGCGGCCCGGCGGAGGCGCGTGCGGGACGCGGGCGGCGTGGGCGGCGGCGGCGCGGGCGTGCGGGAACACGGGGCCTGGCCGCGGGCGCGGTGGCGCTGGCCGGGGGAGTGGCGCTGCTGCTCGGCCTGAACGGCGCGTTCGGCGGGACGGTCGCCGCCTCCGGAGCCCCGGCCGGCGCGGACGGCGCCACGGCCCGGCAGGACCCGGCGGCCGAGGGCGGCGTCCCGGCGAACCCGGGACGGGCGCCGGCCAGCGGCAAGGGCGCCGCGGAGGCGCGCGAGCTGCCGAAGGGCCAGAATCGGCCGAGCACGCCGGCCGCCGCCGACCCCGCCGGCTCAGGGACGCCCGCCCGGACCGGCGCCGCCGACCCCGCCGCGAAGCCGGACGCCGTCCAGGGCAAGCCGGACACCGTCCTGGGAAAGACCGAGACCGGCGACGCCCAGGTCAGCCTGCCCGAGGCCGACGACCCGGGCGCGGCCAAGGGCGGCGACTCGGCCGGTTACAAGGCCGACGGACCGTCGCGGCACACCGATCGGGAGGCCGCCGAGTACTTCCGCGCCCGTTGGGGGCGGGGCGACAAGGCGATGAAACACCTCAAGGACATCCGCACCGTAGGCGGATATCTGCGCATTTACACGAACTTACCGGACAGCGCCGACAACTCCGCCGCGGCCATCACGCTGTGCAAACGCGGCCTGGAGTACCTCAGGGCGAACGGCGTGAAGCGTCCGATCGTGTTCGTGCAGGCGGAGTTCGGCGAGAACGGGAACCCCGTCCTCGCCAACATCCTGGGCCCGTCCGATCACAGCTGCCGTGTCACGTACCCCCGGCCGAACTGACGCGCGCCGGGAAACCGCGAGAACCCCCGAGGCGGGCTAGCGCACCCGGACCCTCGTCTTCGAGCACACCTCACACCGCTGAGTCACGACACGCCCGATCGTCTCAATCGTCACCCAGCGGTGGCGAAGATGGACACGGCCCACAAGCAGGCCCCTACCCCTTGTGGACGATCGGTACGCTCTGTCGCTGATCGATCACCCCTTGGGTTCGAGCCTCAGCGAGACCGAGTTGATGCAGTAACGGTCGTCGGTCGGCGTCGGATAACCCTCGCCGTGGAAGACGTGACCGAGGTGGGAGTCGCAGCGGGCGCAGCGCACCTCCGTGCGCACCATGCCGTGACTGTTGTCCTCGATCAGCCTCACCGCCTCCGACCCCGACGGCTCGAAGAAGCTCGGCCATCCGCAGTGCGACTCGAACTTCGTGTCGGACCGGAACAGCTCGGCGCCGCAGGCGCGGCACGAGTACACGCCCTCGGTCTTGGTGTCGACGTACTCCCCCGTGAACGGGCGCTCGGTCCCGGCCTCCCTGAGCACGTGGAACTCCTCAGGAGAGAGCCTGGCCCGCCATTCGGCCTCGCTCTTGACCACCTTGTCCATGCGTCCAGACTACGAGATCCGGCAAAAAGAGATCTCCGCAGGGTGAAGCATCCTTTCTCGGCCGAATTCGCGTCTTTGTCGGTAAGGGGGTGTCATCGCCTCCTGCCAAGGGGTGAGATCGTCCGCGGCTCGCCGTAGCGGCACAGCCCACGCCCGTGCTGGCGCCGCTGGCGACCCGAGATGGCCGGCCGGGTGGCGCGCCAGCGCCCGGAACGGCGATGGATGATCTTAGGTCCGTCCCGTCGAGCCCCGGTCCCGCCACCGACGCGGCTCCGGGACGGGCCCACCTCTCACGTCGGCCCTGTCGTCGGCCCTGTTTGTCGGCTCTGTCGTCGGCTGTTCTGTCGGTGCGGGGGAGTAGGTTCGGTGGCATGGCATCGCCGTTCATAGAGCTCAAGGTGGGGGAGCGGACCGTCAAGGTCACCAATCCCGACAAGGTCTACTTCCCGGAGATCGGGGCGACAAAGCGGGAGCTGGTCGAGTACTACGTGAGCGTCGGCGAAGGGGCCCTGCGCGCGCTCAGAGACCGGCCGACCAACATCAAGCGCCATCCCGACGGCGTCCAGACCGAGGCCATCTACCAGAAGCGCATGCCGCCCAGGCATCCCGAGTGGCTGCAGTCGGTCACGGTCACCTTCCCCAGCGGCCGCACCGCCGACTCGCTCCGGGTCACCGAGGTCGCCGCGATCGCCTACTGCGCCAACCTGGGCACCATCGACTTCCACCCCTGGCAGGTGCGGGCCGCCGACGTCGAGCACCCCGACGAGCTGCGCATCGACCTCGACCCGCAGCCCGGCCTGGAGTTCGACGCCGCGCGCCGGGCCGCCGAGCGCACCCGCGAGGTGCTCGACGAGCTGGGCATGGCGGGGTTCGTCAAGACCTCGGGCAACCGCGGCGTGCACATCGCGGTGCGCATCGAGCCCCGCTGGGACTTCGTCCAGGTGCGTCACGCCGGCATCGCGCTGGCCAGGGCGGTCGAGGCCCGCGATCCCGACCTGGTGACCACCGCGTGGTGGAAGGAGGAGCGCGGCGACCGCGTCTTCATCGACTTCAACCAGAACGCCAGAGACCGCACCGTCGCCAGCGCCTACTCCGTCCGGGCCCAGCCGCACGCCCCCGTCTCGACCCCGCTGACCTGGGACGAGCTGGCCGACGCCGACCCGCGCGACTTCGACATCCGCACCGTCCCGGCCCGCTTCGCCAAGCTGGGCGACGTGCACGCGGCCATCGACGACCGGGCGTACTCGATCGAGCCCCTGCTGGAGATGTACGCCGCCGACGACCGCGGCGACCTGCCCTACCCGCCCAACTACCCGAAGATGCCGGGCGAGCCCAAGCGCGTCCAGCCCAGCAAGGCCAGGAACGCGCCGGAGGAGAAGTGATCACTCACCTGCCGGGCGCGGCGGGAGTCCCGGTCACCGACGGCTGACCTTCGGTGTCGGCAACCCGAAAGGCCGGCCCCCGTCGTGGGGCCGGCCTTTTCGCGGGAGCCGGTCAGCAGGTGTCGGCTCCGTCGAAGGTGCGCACGCCGCGCGGCACGCGCGAGTAGATGGTCTCGCCGGGGTCCACGGTCTGGCAGGCGCCGTCCGTCCCACGCGCCCAGATGATCTTCAGTCGGAGCCGGTAGCCGCAGTCGTTGCGGGCGTAGCCGGTCTTGGTGATGGTCCCGGTGTTCTGCCAGACGGTCACGCACGACGGCGCGTTCCCGGCCGGCGCCGCCCAGGCCGGCAGCGAGCTGAAGGTGCAGCACGCGACGGCGAGGGTGGTGAGGGCTGCTCGGGTGGCTGGGCGCATGTGAGGTGTCCTTCCGTTCCGGCCTCGGCCAGGCGGCTGCCTGGGCAGGGGGCGAGGTGGAGACATAAGCGAACATCTCAGATCGATAACGGCGGTGGCGATCGTGAGCTGGTACAGGATGCGAGCCGCAGGTCTGGGCGTGTCGCGCGTAACGCTGGGACGACGCTTCCGAAAATGTGGTCGAGTCCCCGCAAAGCCCTGCGCCCCTTCCGCCTGGCGAAACGCACCGGATGGCATGACGGACAAGCTGCTCCGGACGGCATGACGCCGGAAGTCACGCGGTTCGGCCGAACTTGTCAGGCGTTTCCCGCATCGAAACGGTCATGAACTCAAGCGCCACGCACAAGAGCAGCCCGATGGCCCGCCGACTCCGCGTCTGGGCGTCGACCGTCGCCCTGTCGACCTCACTGGCGCCGATCCTCGCCACGGGCGCCGCCTTCGCCGCGACCGGCCCGGCGGCGACCGACCCGTTCCAGGGCATCGACTGGGCGCCCGTCGTGGAGCGGGCGCTGCACTGCCCCAAGCCAGGGCCGAAGGACAAGTGGTACGTCGTCCGCGCCCGGGTCGCGGCCGTCGGCGACCTCACGCGGGACGGGCGTCCCGACACCGTCGTCACCTCGTCCTGCCCGAGCCCCACGGCGGGCAACCCGGTGCTGGCCTTCGTCTACGACGGCGCGTCCCGGCGTTCGGCCCCGCGGCTGATCGGCACGCTCGGCAAGAACCGCTACTTCAAGACCCAGACCGTCGCCGTCCAGAACGGCGAGGTGCGCCTGAGCGGCAAGGTGGTCAGCGACAAGGCTCCCCGGTGCTGCCCCGACCTGCTCGTCCGCCAGACCTACAAGTGGACCGGCAAGGCGTTCAAGCGGACGTCGGAGAAGCTGGCCAAGCTCTCCTGAACAGGGCGGCGGCTGTGGGCCGCACGGCCGGACCCGGCGCCTGGGACGGGACCCGACGGCCCGGCCGTGCGGCGGCACAGGAGGTGCGGCCGAGATCGAAGGTAACTCCGGTACCTCCCGCTGGGGGAGAAATCGGATATGTAAACTTCCGCCCCCGGTAGGGGATTCCCCATCCGGGTAGAAGAAACTTCATCCCCGCCAAACGCCGAAGCACCCGTCCCGAAACGGCCTCGGACGGGTGCCGCGCCTCGGACGGGTGCAGGTTCGGACAGGTGCAGGTTCGGACGGATGCAGGTTCGGACGGGTGTGAAGCGAGCGGTCAGCGGCGCACGAGGTGGTGCGGCGCCAGTTCGCGGGTCTCGCCGCGTTCCAGGTAGACCACCCGGTCGGCCAGGCCCACCTGCTCGATGTGGTGCCGGAAGTCGTCCAGCGGTGAGCTGAAGACGCCGTAGTCGTCGTAGTGCACCGGCACCACGGTGTGCGGGTTGATCAGGTCGACCCAGGTCGCGCCCTGCTCGCCGTCCATGGTGACCAGCAGGGTGCCGAGCAGGCGGGTGCCGCCCAGGTGCACGAGCGCGAGGTCGACCTCCGGGAAGCGACGCGGGATCGCCTCCAGGCGGCGGTCGAGCAGGGTGTCGCCGCTGATGTGCAGGCGCAGCTCCACCAGGCCCTCGGGGCCGCGGAACTCCAGCATCGTCCCGATCACCGGCGGCAGCAGCGTCTCGGCGGGGCCGGGCGCGTGCCTGGCGGGCAGGGCGGTGACGGTCACGCTGCCCTGCGGGCCGCTCAGCTCGTGCTGCTCCCACACCTCCAGGCCCGTGCTGCGGCCGAAGCCGCGGCGGCGCAGCGTGCGCGCCGCCTGCCGGGTGGTGATGATCTGGGTGCCCTTGTCCAGGCCCTTCTCCGTCACCCGGTCCCAGTGGTCCCCGTGCAGGTGCGACAGCACCACCGCGTCGATGGGCGGCAGGTCCGACACGTCGATGGCCGGGTCCTTCAGCCGGCGCGAGCTCAGGCCGTAGCCCAGGTACGCCCGCTGGCCGCGGTGCAGGAAGTTGGGATCCGTCAGCAGCGTGAAGCCGTTGTAGCGGATCAGCGTGGTCGCGTTGCCGATGAACTGCAGGCTGCCCTTCATCCCGCTCACCCCGGATACGGCGGGTGCTGGCCCGGAGGCACGCCGCCGCCCTTGCCGCCGCCCTTGTGTCCCTTGTCGCTGCCGTGCGGACGGCCGGCCCGCTTGCCGCCGCTCTTGGACTCCGGCACGGCGTCGGCGGATTTCGAGTTCGCGCCGGACTTGCCCGACCGGCGAAGTTCGGGCTGTTGCGGATTACTCATGGCTTTTGTCCCCCTTTGCGGCTTATCACCTACCTCGCTGCTCCGCCGCCAAACCCTCCGCCAAACCCTCCGCCGAACCCGCCGCCCGCGGCGCCTACCGGGTCAGGCCCGCGTCGTGGGCGATGAGGCCCGCCTGGGTGCGGTTGTGGCAGCCCAGCTTGTCCAGCAGGCGCGACACGTACCCCTTGACGGTGGGTTCGGCCAGGTGGAGGCGGGCGGCGATCTGCGCGTTCGACAGGCCCTCGCCGAGGCAGGCCAGCACCTCGCGCTCGCGTCGGGTCAGCGACTCCAGCAGCTCGCGGGCGCGGGCGCGGGCCGGGTCCGCGGCGGCCGAGGCCGCCACCAGCCTGCGGGCGGCGATGGGCGACAGCACGGTGTGCCCCTCGGCGGCCACCCGGACGAGCCCGATCAGGTCCTCCGGCGGCGTGGACTTGACCAGGAAGCCGGCGGCCCCCGCGCGCAGGGCGCGCAGGACGTACTCGTCGGCGTCGAACGTCGTCAGCACCACGACGACCGGCGGCCGGGGCAGCTCGGCCAGGCGTTCGATCGCGGTGAGCCCGTCCACGCGGGGCATGCGCAGGTCCATCAGCACGACGTCCGGACGGCTGCGCACGACCGCCTCGACGCCGGCGGCGCCGTCGTGGGCCTCGTCCACGACCTCGATGTCAGGCGCCGAGCCGAGGATGGTGCGCAGGAAACGGCAGACCATCGGCTCGTCGTCCACGACCACGACCCTGATCATGTCGCCACGTACGCCGGGAGAACGGCCTCGACGGTGAACCCGCCGTCGGGGGCCGGTCCGGCGCGCAGCGTGCCGTGCACGACCTCGACCCGCCGCTGCAGGTCGGTGATGCCGAGGCCGGAGCCGGTGCCGGCCAGGGGACCGCCGGGCAGGCCGGTCGGCGGCGTGTTGCGCACCGTGAGCCGTACCCGCGCCTGGCCGTACTCGATCCGCACCTCCACCCGCGCGCCCGGCGCGTGCTTGCGCACGTTGGTCAGCGCCTCGCGCACGATCCGGTACGCCGTGCGCCCCACCACCGGCGAGGCCAGCGCCCGGTCGCCCTCCTCGACCAGCTCGGCCGGGGTGCCCACGGAGGCGGACTCGGCGACCAGCGCGGCGAAGTCGGCCGCCGACGGCGGCACGTCCGGCTCCGGCGCGGTGCGCAGGACGCCGATCAGGTCCCGCAGCTCGTCGAGCACCTGGCAGCCCGCGGCCCGCAGCTCCTCGGCGGTCTGCCGGGTGTGCTCGTCGGCCGTGGTGACCCGCAGCGCGCCGGCCTGCAGCACCATGAGGCTCACCCGGTGGGTGACGACGTCGTGCATCTCGCCGGCCAGCCGGGCGCGCTCCTCGGCGCGGGCCTGCTCGGCCAGCAGGTGCCGCTCGCGTTCGGCCCGCTCGGCGCGTTCGACCAGCATCCTGAGCACCCGCCGCCGTCCGTCGAGGTAGAGCGCGAGCAGCGGGCCGACGGCCGTGCGCAGCACCCCGTCGACCAGCACCCCTGCCGACGGGTCCCACACCCGCGCGATCACCATCGTGTACGCGGCCAGCGCGGCGACGGCGATCCGCCGGTCCCCGCGGTCGTAGAGCGGTCCGTACGCCGCCGCGATCGTCGCGAACGGCGCCCACACGTTCCCCTGCCCGGCCGGGACCAGCACCCCGCCCGGCGAGATCAGCAACGTCACCACCAGCGTGTACGTCCCCAGCACGCCCAGGACCGTCAGCGGCGCCCGGCGGCGGGCCACCAGCGACAGGCACGCGGCCGCCTGGACCGCCAGCAGCGCCCAGGCGAGCGGACCCGGACGCTCGGGCCACCACGACAGCCCGAGCAGCGTCGAGCCGGTGTCCAGCAGCGCGAATCCGCCCGCGATGACCACGTCCAGCACGCGGGAACGGCGACACGCCCCTGCACCCATGCCGCAAACGCTACGACATCCCCGCATGTCGTAAATATCGGGTAAGTGGGAAACCATACGAAAGTCGCATGCGCTCCCGCCGATCGTCGCCCCCATCAGCGACGGCCCGCTCTGCCGCACGGCCATCCCGCCGCCGTGCAATGGACCCATGACGAACCTCCCCCCGCTGGGCCGCTACGAGATCGACACCGAGAACTCCGCGATCCACTTCACCACCCGGCACCTGTACGGCCTCGCCCGCGCCCGCGGCACCTTCGACGTCAGAGGCGGCACCGTGGACGTCGCCGAACCGCTCGCCGACTCCCGCGTGCGCGTGGAGATCGACGCCGCCGGCTTCCACACCGGCAACCACCGGCGCGACGAGACCGTGCGCTCCTCCCGCTTCCTCGACGCCGACCGCCACCCCCTCATCACCTTCACCGGCGGGCCCACCGGCGACGGGACGCTGACCGGCACGCTCACCGTCACCGGCGTCGAGCGTCCGCTCACCCTCACCCTTGAGCGCTGCGACGTGACCGCGAACGGCTTCACCGTCGTGGTCGCCGCCCGCGTGGACCGGACCGCCTTCGGGGTGACCGCCATGCCCGGGCTCGCCGCCCGTCACCTGGCGATGTCGGCCGAGGTCAGGTGCGTGCGGGCGGGCGTCACGGATCGCGGGGAAGGCCCAGCGCGCGCTCGGCGATGATGTTGAGCTGCACCTCCGTGGTGCCGCCGCCGATGGTGAAGGCCCGGGTGGTCAGGATCATGCGGTTCCAGTGGCGGTCGGACGGCGCCAGCGACCAGCAGAACTCCGAGACCGCCTGCGCGTGCCGCATGCCGAGCAGCTTGCGCACGCTGGAGGCGGGCCCCGGGTCGGCCCCGGCCAGCCTGGACAGCGTCACGCGCAGCCCGAGCGCCGAGATCGCCTGGCCCTCGGCCCACAGGCGGCCCGCCTGCTCGCGTTGCGACTGCCGCAGCGGCGGCAGGGCCCCGACCAGCCGGATCATGTCGGTGTGCCGGGAGCCGGGCCCCCAGGAGTCGCCGAGCGCGACCCGCTCGTGGGAGAGCGTGTCGCGGGCCACCCGCCAGCCGCCGTCCACCTCGCCCACCACCAGGTCGTCCGGGACGAAGACGTCGTCGAGGAAGACCTCGTTGAAGATCTCGTCCCCGTTGATCTCCTTGAGCGGCCTGACCGTGACGCCGGGGGCGGACATGTCCACCAGGAAGTACGTGATCCCCTCGTGCTTGGGTCTGCCGGGGGAGGTGCGGGCCAGGCAGATGCCCCAGTGGGCGTACTGGGCGAGGGACGTCCAGATCTTCTGGCCGGTCAGCGACCAGCCGCCCGCCACGCGGGCGGCCCTGGTGGACAGGCCGGCCAGGTCGGATCCGGCGCCCGGCTCGCTGAACAGCTGGCACCACACGAGCTCGCCGGTGAACGTCCTGGGCAGGAAACGGTCCCGCTGCTCGGGGGTGCCGTACGTGACGATGGACGGGACGGCCCAGGCGGCGATCCCCAGGTTGGGACGCTTGAGGTCGCGGAACTCCTGGTGGATGATCACCTGTTCCAGCGGCGTGGCCGCGCGGCCCCACGGCCTGGGCAGGTAGGGCATGATCCAGCCCTCCCGCGCGAACCGGCCCAGCCGGGCGAGCGGCTCCTCGCGCCGCAACGACTCGGCCTCCGCCCTGATCGCCTCCCTGAGCGGGACGGACTCCTCGGGCAGGTCGGGCTCCATCGCGCGGCGGGCGCCCGCCAGGGCCAGCTCGGCGACCTGCTCGGCCCACGGCCCCGGGTCGCCGGCGAGCATGCGGCCGGACAGGGCGCGGCGGTAGTGGCGGTGGGCGTCGTGCTCGAAGGTGTAACCGATGCCGCCGAGCACCTGGATGGCGTCGGCCGCGCAGCGCACCGCCGCGTCCGGCCCCAGCACCGCCGCCACCCCGACGGCCAGCCGCACGTCGTCACCGAGCCCGCCGGCTTGACCGAGCCCGCCGAGCCCGCCGGGTTCGCCGGGCCCGCGAGACGCGCCGGACGCGTCCGGCCCGTCCGTGGTTGAGGTGTCCAAGGCGCGGGCGGCGTCCCAGACGGCGGCGCGGGCCTGCTCCAAGGCGACCAGAGCGGCCGCCACCCGGTGCTTGACGCCCTGGAACTGGCCGATCGGGCGGCCGAACTGCTCGCGTACCTTGGCGTGGGCGGCGGCCGTGCCGACCGCCCAGGCGGCGGTGCCGCACGCGTCGGCGCCCAGCAGCACCGCGGCCAGCTCCCGCACCGGCACCGGCCCCAGCAGGCGCTCCGGCGGGACGTCGCGGCCCGCGACGGCCGTGACCGTGCACAGGTCCCGGTCCAGGTCGACGCCCTCGGCGGGCTCGGCGCGCACGCCGGCCCGGTCGAGCAGCGCCCACCCGTCACCGTGCGGAACGAGGAACAGGTCGGCCCCGGCCGACCCGAGAGCGAGCGGCCCGAGCGCGACGGCCGCCGTCAGCGACCCGTCGGCCAGCCCGCGCAGCAGGCCGGGCGCGGGCGGCCCCCCGGACCGGGCGAGCGCCGCCGAGGCCAGCACACCCGGCAGGTACGGCCCCGCCACCCGCAGCTCGCCCAGCACCTCCAGCGCCACGCACAACTCGACCAGCCCGTACCCCTGCCCGCCGTGCTCCTCCGGCAGGTGCAGCCCCAGCAGCCCCTGCCCGGCCAGCGCCCGGTGCTCGACGGTACGGCCCGAAAGCCCCCGCACGGAGGCCGCCAGCGCCCGGTGTTCCTCGGTCAGCCCGATCCCCATGGACGAACACTAGAACGATATTCGGTCGATCTCCAGGCCCCGCGAAAAACCGTTGGCGCGCGACCGGAGGGGGTGGTTAGCCTGGCAATCGTCCTGTTCGGTGCGACTTGTGGAGGTGGGTTGATGACCGGCACGGCGCCCAGCGCGCCTCTCTCGTGCCACGGGTGTGCTCGCCTCCCTGTGTTCCAGGGCCTGAGGACGAGCATCTGAAGTCCTGGCCTCAATGGGCCGGACCGCCTGTGGCACCAGCGTGCCTGTGAGGCCCGCTCGGCGCTCCCTTGCTGCCTTTTTTCACGACAAATCCGGCAAGGAGAACCCAGGTTGTCTGCCAACGGCAAACCTCGTTCCATCATCAGCACCGACACCTTCGCCTGCGTCCGCTGCGGCCTGACCGTCGCCGCGTACGCGCCCGGCGGCGTCCGCCGTAACCACTGCCCGAGCTGCCTGCACTCGTTGCACGTGCTCGACCGGGTGGAGGGCGGCTCGTCGGAGTGCCGGTCGCGGATGAACCCGATCTCCATCGCGGTCCTCCGCACCGGCGACTGGATGATCATCCATCGCTGCTCGCGCTGCGGCGAGCTGACGTCCAACCCGATCTGCGGGGACGACAACCAGCTCATCCTCATGCGCATGGCCGTACGCCCGCTCGCACAGCCGCCGTTCCCGCTCGAAGCGTTCGGCGACCTGTGACATGCCCAGGAGGAACCCTGGCCGGGCCAGGCCGCAACAGCCCAAGGCCGTGCGACGTGACGAGCGCGGCGACGCGTTCCGCTGCGTCGGCTGCCGGCTGGACGTACCGATGGACGCGCCCGGCACGGCGCACCGCAACCACTGCCCGCACTGCCTGACCAGCCTGCACGTCGACCACCGGATCCCGGGGGACCGGCGGGCGGGCTGCCGGGGCCCGATGGCGGCGCTCAGCGTCACCGTCAGGCCGGACGGGGAGTGGCTGATCATCCACCACTGCCAGGCGTGCGGCGGGCTCAGCGCCAACCGCATCGCCGGCGACGACAACGCGCTGGCCCTGCTGCGCATCGCCGTACGGCCGCTGTCCGACAGCCGCCTGCCGGTGAACGCCCTGCTGGCGCTCTGACCGAAGGCGCTGTCAAAGAGATGCCATCACAACGGCGGGCCGCCCTCCGGGGCGGCCCGCCGCTCGCGACGGCCTAGTCGTCGCCGAACTCCAGGCGCAGGGCCAGCGTGAAGTCGTTCACCGCCTCCTCGTGCCGCTCCATCTCCTGGAAGATCTCGCCGCGCACCCGGTAGGCCCAGATGTACTCAGGGTCCAGCTCGATGGCGCGGTCCAGGTCGCGCAGCGCGGCCTCGTTGTCGCCCATCTCGCTCAGCACCGCGCCCCGGCTGCCGAACGCGCGGTCGTTGTCGGGGTCGAGCTCGACCGCTCGGTTCAGGTCGGCCAGCGCCTCCTGGTAGCGGTCGGTCATGCGCAGCGCCTCGCCGCGCCGGCTGAGCGCCCGCACGTGGTCGGGGTCGGCCTCCAGGGCCCTGGTGTAGTCGGCGATGGCCTCGCTGTAGAGGTGCATGCGCTGGTACAGGTCACCGCGCGCCACCCACGAGTACGCCAGCTCCTCGTTCAACGCGATGATCTTGGCGTGCTCGTCCAGGGCCTCGTCCAGCCGGTCCATGTCCACCAGGGCATCGGCCTTGGCCTCCAGGATCCACGGGGACTCGGGGGCGAGGGTGAGCGCGTGGTCGAAGTCGTCCATCGCCTCCTCCAGCCGGCCGAGCGCCGCGTACGCCTGCCCGCGCGAGCCCAGCGCGTACGCGCTGTCGGGTTCCAGTCTCAACGACTCGTCGAAGTCGGCCAGAGCGGCCTCGTACCGCTCGATGACCCGATGGCTCTCGCCGCGCAGCCGCCAGGCGCGGGCGTTGTCCGGGACCAGCGTTATCGACTCGGTCAGATCGGCGATGGCGGCCTCGTGCCGCGACAGCGCGATGTACGATTCGGCTCGGCTGCGCAGCACGGACGCGCGCGACTGGGCGGCTGCCTCGGACAGCTCGGTCAGCTCGGACTGGTCGTTGATCCCCTCGCTCATGGAGGGAATCTATCTAACTAAATCTGGATGATGGCCGCCTTTTCCCGGGTGTACTCCACGACGGAATCGTGGCCGTACCCGCTGTCCTTCACGCCGCCGAACGGCAGGCCCGGAGGCATCTGGCGGTAGGTGTTCACCCACACGGTGCCGCTCTGCAGATCCCGCACGAACCGGTGCGCCCGTCCGAGATCCCGCGTCCACACCCCGGCCGCCAGCCCGTACGGCGAGTCGTTGGCGATCTCCAGCGCCTGCTCGTCGCTCTCGAACGGGATGGCCACCGCCACCGGCCCGAAGATCTCCTCCTGGCAGACGCGCAGGCCGTTGTCCTCGGTCGTGTAGAGCGTGGGCGCCACCCAGTAGCCGCCCGGCAGGCCGGGCACCACCTCGGCCCCCGACCGCCCGCCGAAGACCAGCTCGGCCCCCTCCTTCTCGGCCGTCTCCAGGTACGAGCGCACCCGCTCGAACTGCCCGGCCGACACGATCGGGCCCATGGTCGTGGCCAGGTCGAGAGGGTCGTCCAGGACCAGGCCGGCGCAGATGTGCCTGATCCGCCCGAGCAGGTCGTCCCAGATCGACCGGTGGACGAGGATGCGTGAGCCGGCCACGCACACCTGCCCGGCGTTGCCGGTGTAGACGGAGTTCACGGTGACGCCCTGCGCGGCGGCGTCCAGGTCGGCGTCCGGGAAGACGATGTTGGGCGACTTGCCGCCCAGCTCGAACGTCAGCGGCTTCAGCGCGTCCGCCGAGGCCCGGGTGATGGCCTGGCCGGTGGCCGTGGAGCCGGTGAGGCTGATCTTGCCGACGTCCCGGTGCCGGACGAGCGCGTCGCCGACCTCCTCGCCGAGCCCGCTGACGATGTTCAGCACGCCCGGCGGGAACACCTCGGCCAGCAGCTCGCCCAGCCGCAGCACCGACGCGCCGGCCTGCTCGGCGGGCTTGACGATCACCGTGTTCCCGGCGGCCAGGGCGTAGGCCGCCTTGGCGGAGAAGGTGGAAATGGGGGAGTTCCAGGGGATGATGCAGACCGCCACCCCGTACGGCTCGCGCCGTGTCAGCCCGAGCGTGTCGGGCCCGAGCAGGACGGTGTCGCCCTTGACCGCCTCCAGGCACTGCCCGGCGGCCAGCTGCCACAGGTACGCCATGCCCGGCAGGTCCTTCTTGAGCGTGTCGCGCAGGATGCGGCCGTTGTCGCGGGTCTCCAGCCGGGCCAGTTCCTCGGCGTGCCGGGTGAACACCTCCGACACCTTGCGCAGGAAGTGCGCCCGGCCCAGGGCGGGCATGGCCGACCAGGCGGGGAAGGCCGCCCGCGCCGCCGCCACGGCGGCCTCGGCCTCGCGCGCGCCACTGGCCGGGATCCGGGCCCACGCCTCGCCCGTGGCGGGGTTGACGGTGTCCATCGTCCGGTCCGCGGGGACCAGCTCGCCGCCGATGAGATTGCGGTAGTCAGGCACGCGCCCAAGCATATGCTTGCTTGTCATGAGCAGGCCAGCCCCGGCTGGATCGGGGCATAATGGTCTTCCGTGAAAATCGACCTGACCTGGCCGGAAACCGCCGACGAGCCCCTGCTCGCCGCCGTCCACCGCGTGCTGCACGCCGTCGTCGAGCTGGGCGGCGCGGTCGGCTACCTCGCACCGCCCACCAGGGACGAGACCGACCCCTGGGTGGAGTCCACGCTCGCGATGGCCAGGAAGGGCGAGGGGCGGCTCGCCCTCGCCACGGTCGACGGCACGGTGCAGGCCATGGGCCTGTGGCGGCGCGGCCAGGAGGCGGTCTTCCGGCACTCCGGCGAGATCGGCAAGGTCATGGCCCACCCGCAGGCACGCGGGCTCGGGCTCGGCCGGGTGGTCGTGTCCGGTCTCGCGGACGACGCCCGCGCCGCCGGCATCGAGACGCTCACGCTGCGGGCGCGCGGCAACAACCACGGCGCGATCGCGCTGTACCAGAGCCTCGGGTTCCGCGAGTGGGGGCGGCTGCCGAACGTGGTCGAGGTGGGCGAATGGCGCTTCGACGAGGTGAACATGTACCTGGAGCTCGGCCGCCCGCCCGGCACCATCCTGCACGGCTCCTCCCCAGGCGGCCCCGGCTCCTCGCCGCAGCCCGGATAGGATCGGGGCATGCTGCTGGCCCCCGGAGTGCACGCCGTCGTCACCGACCGCCACGGAGGGGTCAGCGCCCCGCCGTACGGCTCACGCAACCTCGGCGGCATGGTCGGCGACGACCCGGCGGCCGTACGGGCCAACCGCGAGAGCCTGGCGGCCGAGCTGGGCGTGCGCGCCGTCGTCTACATGCGCCAGGTCCACAGCGCCGACGTCGCCTACGTGAGCGAGCCGTTCGGCGACGACCCGCCGCCGCTCGACGGCGTGTTCACCACCGAGCCGCGCCTGGCGCTGGCCTCGCTGGGCGCCGACTGCCCGGCCGTGCTGGTGGCCGACCCCGAGGCGCGCATGGTCGGCGCCGCCCACTCCGGACGTCCCGGCACGGCGGCGGGCGTGGCCACCGCCCTGGTCGAGGCCATGGCGGCCAAGGGCGCCCGGCCGGGCCGGATGGTCGCGCTGATCGGCCCCGGCGCCTGCGGCCGCTGCTACGAGGTGCCCGAGGACCTGCGCGAGCAGGTGGCCTCGAAGGTGCCGCCGACGTGGTCCACGACGTCGTGGGGGACCCCGGCGCTCGACCTGCGGGCCGGGATCGAGTCCCAGCTCAGGGCGGCGGGCGTCGCCGACGTGCGGCACGACGCCCGTTGCACCATCGAGTCCGCCGAACTCTACTCCCACCGCCGCGAACAGCCCGGCGGCCGCTTCGCCGGCCTCATCTGGCTGACCTGACCCGGAAGCCCCCGGAGGGGGCTACTTCTCGCGGGAGCCGTTGAAGACGACGTTCACGATGATGATCCCGACCCAGATCGGGATCAGCGCCATCGCCCGTCCGCCTCCCGCGAAGGCGAGCGCGACCGTGGACAGCGTGCCCAGCGAGAGCGAGACGATCGCCAGCGCCAGCCGCTGGCCGTCGGACCCCCTGGCGGGCGCCTTGGCGCGCGGGGCCGTGCCGGCCAGGCGCTCGTCGACCCGCCGGTCGACCTCCTGGCCCACCTTGTCGAGGAACGACTCCACCAGGGCGTCCTCGAAGTCGGGGCCGAGGTCGCGCCGCGCGGACACGGCCGCCTTGAGCTCATCACCGGTGGTCATAAGGGAGAGACTAGACCGCTTTGCCCCCTAACGGGCGAGGATGTCGTCGAGGTCGTAGCTGACCGGCCGTTCCAGCTGCTCGTACGTGCACGACTCGGGCGTGCGGTCGGGCCGCCACCGCCGGAAGTGCGCCGTGTGCCGGAACCGGTCGCCCTCCATCTGGTCGTAGGCCACCTCGATCACCAGCTCGGGCCGGAGCGGGATGAACGACAGGTCCTTCTTGGCGTTCCACCGCGACACCGCGCCCGGCACCCGCTGCCCGCCGGTCGCGGGCCCCGCCGCCGGCTGCCCGGCGTTGGCCGTGGCCTGCTCGGCCCAGTGGCCCCACGGGTGCTCGCTCAGCTCCGCCAGGTACGGCTTGAGCTCCTCCACCAGCTCGGCCCGGCGCGCCATGGGGAACGAGGCCGCCACGCCCACGTGATGCAGCCGGCCGTCGTCGCCGTAGAGGCCGAGCAGCAGCGAGCCGACGATGGGCCCGGTCTTGTGCTCGCGGTAGCCGCAGATCACCACGTCGGCCGTGCGCTCGTGCTTGACCTTGAACATCGTGCGCTTGTCGGGCACGTACGGCTGGTCGCCCGGCTTGACGATGATGCCGTCGAGGCCCGCCCCCTCGAAGGCGTCGAACCATTCGCGCGCCTGCTCGTCTGCGGTGGTGACCGGGGTCAGCCGGACGGACCCGCCCTGGTGCGGGAACAGCTCCTCCAGCCGCCGCCGCCGCTCGGCGAACGGCTCCTCCATCAGCGACTCGTCGCCCACGGCCAGCAGGTCGAAGGCGATGAACTGGGCCGGCGTCTGCTCCGAGAGCAGCTTGACCCGCGAGGCGGCCGGATGGATGCGCTGCTGGAGGGCGTCGAAGTCGAGCTGCGCCCCCCGGGGCAGCACGATCTCGCCGTCGATCACCACCTTGCCGGGCAGCTCGGCCTTGACCGCCTCGACCAGCTCGGGGAAGTAGCGGGTGAACGGACGCTCGTTGCGGCTGCCGAGGTAGACCTCGTCGCCGTCCCTGAACACGATGCAGCGGAAGCCGTCCCACTTGGGCTCGTAGAACAGGGTGCCGTCCTGCTTGGGCATGGCCTTGACCGGCTTGGCCAGCATCGGCGGCACGGGCGGCCGGACCGGGAGGTTGGGCACCGGCTCCGGCTCTTCGACGGGCTGCTCGGTCATGGGCTCTGCTCCCTCGTGTATCTGCAGAAGAGGACCCCCTCCTCTTCCAGGACCTGGCGGAGGTCAAGCGGGACCTGCGCGGCCACGCCGTTCAGTATGCGGGCCGCGCCGCCCGCGACCAGCATGGGACTCACCGACAGGCACAACTCGTCGATGAGGTCGTCGGCGGACAGCTGCGCGTTGATGCGCGGGCCGCCCTCGCACAGGACGCGGGTCAGGCCGCGCTCGTGCAGCTCGCGCACGGCCAGCCGCATGTCGACGCCGTCGTCGCCGGCGATGATCAGGTCGGACCGCCGGCCGGCCAGCTTGCGGCGCTCGGCGGGCGCGGACTCGCAGGTGATCACGATCGTCGGGTTGGTCGCGTCGGTGAACAGCTCGCCGTCGAGGTCGAGGTCGAGGCTGCGGGTGATCACCGCGATCGGCGGCACGTCGGGACGCCCGGCCCGGATCGACGACCAGGAGGCGCGCGGCTTGACCGGGCCGTAGCCCTCGGTGCGGACGGTCGCCGCCCCCGCGACGATCACGTCGGACAACCCGCGCAGGACGGCGAAGATGCGCTTGTCGCCCCTGCTCGACAGCCCGCCCGAGCGCCCCTGCAGCCACGCCGCGCCGTCGGCGCTGGAGACCATGTTGAGCCGCAGCCAGGGCCGCCCCTCGGGGTAGGCGTAAGCCTGCGGGATGTCCGGATTGTCTTGAAAGTCGGGATAGATGCGCCGCACTCCTCTACCTTGGCACACCCCACCGACAAACCGTCCCCGGGGGTTTTGCGGCTGACAGCACTTTTGAGTAACTGAAGGACGAAAGGCCCGGAGTCTGCATACGGTGGCGGCAGAGCCTCGCCGGGAGGGGACATGGGCCTGCTCACCGCCGTCACATGGACGATCGCCGCACTGATCGGGATCTACCTGCTCTACCGCTGGCTCTCGGCCGGCGGCCTGCGCCGCCAGGAGGCCAAGGTCACCCGCTTCCCGGTGACGCTGCTGCTGTCCCATCCGGCGCTCGCGGCCGCGTCGCTGGCCTGCTGGGTGGCCTACCTGCTGACCGGCCGCGCCCCGCTGGCCTGGCTCGCCCTCTGCGGGCTCACCGTGGCCGCGCTGCTGGGCTTCACGATGTTCACCCGCTGGCTCGGCGGCGGACGCCACCAGCGCCGGGCCACCGGCTTCCCGGTGCTCGCCGTGGTCCTGCACGGCGTGGCCGGGGTGACCACGTTCGCGCTGCTCCTCGTCACGGCCGGCATCGCCCGCGTCTTCTGACGGCCCGGCGGCGACATCGGCCCGGCGGCTAGGGCGTCTGCGGTTCCCTGGGCAGCCGCAGGACCTGGAAGGACCGGCCGGTCACCGCCACCAGGTCGCCCGCCTGCCACCGCTCGTCGCCGAACGCCTCCTCCACCACGTCGTGACAGGTGTCGAGCACCGGCAGCCACTCGGTCCCGAACTCCGGCCCCGGAAGCGTGAACGACAGGTTCTCGTGGTGGGCGTTGATGAGCAGGAGGAAGGAGTCGTCCACGATCCGCTCGCCGCGCGGGCCCGGTTCGGTGATGGCCTCGCCGTTGAGGTAGACCATCAGCGACTTGGCGTAGCCGGTGTGCCAGTCGCCGGCCGTCATCTCCTTGCCGCCCGGGGTCAGCCAGACCAGGTCGCGCTTGCCGTTGTCGGGGTGGCGGCCGTGGAAGAAGCGGCGGCGCTGGAAGACCGGGTGCTCGCGGCGCAGCTTCGACAGCGTCTTGACGAACTCCAGCAGGTCGGACTCGGCGTGCAGCATCGACCAGTCGATCCAGGCCAGCTCGTTGTCCTGGCAGTAGGCGTTGTTGTTGCCCCGCTGGGTGCGGCCGATCTCGTCGCCGTGGGAGAGCATCGGCACACCCTGCGACAGGAACAGCGTGGTCAGGAAGTTGCGGCGCTGGCGGCGGCGGAGGGCGACGATGTGCGGGTCCTCCACCGGGCCCTCGGCGCCGCAGTTCCAGGACCGGTTGTCGTTGGTGCCGTCGCGGTTCTCCTCGGCGTTGGCCTCGTTGTGCTTGTGGTCGTAGGAGACCAGGTCGGTCAGGGTGAAGCCGTCGTGGCAGGTGACGAAGTTGATCGAGGCCACCGGGCGGCGGCCGGAGGACTCGTACAGGTCGGCCGAGCCGGTCAGGCGGGAGGCGAACTCGGGGAGCGCGGAGTTGGTGCCCCGCCAGAAGTCGCGCACGATGTCGCGGTACTTGCCGTTCCACTCCGTCCAGAGCGGCGGGAAGTTGCCGACCTGGTAGCCGCCCGGCCCGACGTCCCAGGGCTCGGCGATCAGCTTCACCTGCGAGATCACCGGGTCCTGCTGGATGAGGTCGAAGAACGCGCTCAGCCGGTCGACGTCGTGCAGCTCCCTGGCCAGGGCCGAGGCCAGGTCGAAGCGGAAGCCGTCGACGTGCATCTCCAGCACCCAGTAGCGCAGCGAGTCCATGATGAGCTGCAGCGCGTGCGGCGAGCGCACGTTGAGCGAGTTGCCGCACCCGGTGTAGTCGAGGTAGTACCGCCGGTCGCCGTCGTGCAGGCGGTAGTAGTTGACGTTGTCGATGCCCCGGAAGCCCAGCGTGGGGCCCATGTGGTCGCCCTCGGCGGTGTGGTT
Source organism: Nonomuraea sp. NPDC049655 (assembly GCF_044465465.1). Classification (NCBI taxonomy): domain Bacteria; kingdom Bacillati; phylum Actinomycetota; class Actinomycetes; order Streptosporangiales; family Streptosporangiaceae; genus Nonomuraea; species Nonomuraea sp. NPDC049655. The sequence goes on along the minus strand of NZ_JBITLS010000011.1, from coordinate 165,315 downwards.
GTAGACCACGTCGAGGATGACCTCGATGCCCGCCTCGTGCAGCGCCCGCACCATCGCCTTGAACTCCAGCACCTGCTGGCCGCGGGTGCCGGAGCCGGAGTAGCGGCCGTGGGGGGCCAGGTAGGCCATCGTGTTGTAGCCCCAGTAGTTGGTCAGCCCCCGGGCCACCAGGAAGTGCTCGGGCACGTAGTGGTGCACCGGCATGAGCTCGACCGCCGTCACCCCGATGGACAGCAGGTGCTCGATGATCGCCGGATGCCCGACCCCGGCGTACGTGCCGCGCAAGTCCTCCGGCACGCCCGGGTGGCGCATGGTCAGCCCCCGCACGTGCGCCTCGTAGATCACCGTCTCGTGGTACGGGATGCGCGGCGGCCGGTCGTTGCCCCACTCGAAGAACGGATTGATCACCACGTTCTTCGGCATGTACGGGGCGCTGTCCTCCCTGTTGCGCACCGACGGATCGGTGAAGTAGTAGGGGAACAGCGCCTCGTTCCAGGTCAGCTCGCCGTCGATGGCCTTGGCGTAAGGGTCGAGCAGCAGCTTGGAGGGGTCGCAGCGACGCCCCTGCGACGGCTCGTACGGCCCGTGGACGCGGTAGCCGTACCGCTGGCCCGGCTGGATCCCCGGCAGGTAGCCGTGCCAGACGAAGCCGTCGACCTCCGGGAGCGGCACCCGCTCCTCGCTGTCGTCGTCGTGAAAAAGGCACAGCTCGACCCGCTCGGCGACCTCGGAGAACACGGCAAAGCTGGTGCCGACGCCGTCCCAGGTGCCGCCGAGTGGATAGGGTTCGCCCGGCCAGACCTCGCGCATGTGACCCAATTGTCGCACGCGAATGCGTTCCTGTTAGAGGAGTTCGGCTTTCAGGGTGATCGTGGTGCCCGCCAACGCCTTGCTGACCGGGCAGTTCGCCTTGGCGGTCGCGGCGGCCTCCTGGAACTGCTCGGCCGAGATGCCCGGAACGTGCCCCTGCACGGTGAGCACGATGCCCGTGATGCCCTCGCCCGGCTGGAACGTCACGTCCGCGCTCGTGCGCAGCGACTCCGGCGGCGTGCCGGCGCCGGCCAGGGCGTGCGACAGGGCCATGGAGAAGCAGGAGGAGTGGGCGGCGGCGATGAGCTCCTCGGGGGAGGTGCGGCCGCCCGCGGCCTCGGCCCTGGAGGGCCAGGAGACCTCGAACGTGCCCACGCCCGAGCTGTCGAGCGAGACGGTGCCCGAGCCGTCGAGCAGGGCGCCCTTCCATTGCGTGGTGGCGGTGCGGGTGGTGGCCATGGCGGGTGATCCCTCCGGTCGTCGTCCGTTCGACACTATCGCGGGGCCGCGGAGCGGGTGCCGGGGGGCGTCCGCCTCAACATTTCCGGCGAATGGTGACATGCTCGGGTCGCGGCGCACCCGCCCGCCTCGGTCCGGACCACGGGAGTGTGGTGCCAGTGGAGGCACCGTACGACGACCGCCTGCTGCACCAGCGGGTGGTCGGCGGCGACGAGTCGGCGCTGGGGGAGGTCTACGATCGGCTGTCCGCACTGATCTTCGGGCTCTCCCTACGGGTCACCAGGGACCGCGTGATCGCCGAGGACATCACGCAGGAGGTGTTCCTGGTGTTCTGGGAGCGCCCGCTGGCCTACGACCCCGGACGCGGCCCGCTGCGCGCCTGGCTGGCCACGATCGCCCACCGCCGCGCGGTCGACCACGTGCGCGCCGAGGAGCGCCGCCGCGTCTCCGCGCTCGGGCCGCGGCTGTTCGAACGCGAGCCCGCCAGGCTGGAGGAGGCCGTGCTGGCCGCCGAGGAGGCCGAGCGCGTGCGGCAGGCGGTGACGTCGTTGCCCGAGGGGCTGCGCCGGCCGGTGGAGCTGGCCTACTTCGGCGGCCGGACGTACCGGCAGGTGAGCGAGGAGCTGGGCGTGCCCGAGGGCACGGCCAAATCGCGCATCCGGCTGGCGCTGCGGCGCCTGGCCGACGCGCTGGCGGAGGAAGAAGCGTGATGGATCCTGTCGAGCGCCTGTATCTGGACACGTTGATGGAGGACCCGGCGGTGCCGGTCCGTTCCCTGCGCCCGCAGCTCCTGGCCGGGGCCAGGGCCCGCCGCCGCCCCGCGGCGCCGACCGCCGGCTGGGCGCTGCCGTACGCGGGCCGCGTCGCCGCCATGGACGCGCTGCTGGCCTCGGCCGCGGACGACGACTGGGCGCGCGTCATCGTCGAGGGCTGGACGCTCCAGGAGCTCGTGGCCCACCTGGCCGCCAAGGACGGCCTGCTGGCCGCCTCCGTCGGCGCGCCCGTGCTCGGCCCGCCGCCGGCCGCCCGGGACGCGGCCGGCCGCACGGCCGACGTGCAGGCGTACGAGCGGGCCCGCAGCCCCGAGCAGACCAGGCGCGACTGGCGGGCCCAGGCCGACGCCCTCTGCCGCCACCTGGGCGGCCTCGACCCGGCCACCCCGGCCACGGTGGACGGCATGGAGACGGTCGTGCGCGACCACGTCCTGGCCAGGAGCCTGGAGACGTGGGTGCACGCCGCCGACGCCGCCACGGCGGCCGGGGTGCGCCTGCCCGACCCGGTGCCCGAGCACATCCGCCCCACGGCCGACCTGTGCGCCCGCCTGCTGCCCTGGACGATGCTCCTGTCCGGCCTGGACGGCTCCGGCCGCACCCTGCGCCTCACCCTCACCGGCGCGGGCGGCGGCGACTGGCGCATCCCGCTCGGCGTCGCCGACACCGCCCCCGGCACGCCGGACGCCCACCTGACGGCGGACGTGGTCGCGTTCTGCTTCCTGCTGGGCGGCAGGGGCGAGCCGGACGCCTTCCCCGCCGAGCTGACGGGCGACCTCGCGCTGGCCCGCGACGTCCTGACCTCGGCTCCCGCCCTGTCGGGACCGTGAGCTGGTAAGCTGTGATCGATCTGTGACCTAATATAGGGTGATAAATCGGGATCCATAGGGAATCCTTTGATCCGAAGTCCAGCAGAGGGCTTCACTCACGTAGAAACGTGGCGTGCCTCTGCCTGGGCTTTTTCCATGGACGGGGCCGCCTTCGGGCATATGGAGCTACTCAGATGGCCGTCCTGGATATCGCACTCGACGAAATGACCGCCGAACAGCTTCTGGCTGAGATGAACAGGCCGGAAGCCTCGGACGAGCACAAGGCCCGCATCCGTGAGCGCGTCGTCACCATGTACGACTCCCTCGTCACCGAGGTCACCCGTCGCTACCGCCACCAGCGCGAGCCGATGGAGGACCTGCGCCAGGCCGCGTACGTCGGCCTGATGAAGGCCATCAACGGCTTCGACCCCGAGCTCGGCCACGAGTTCCGCGGCTACGCCATGATCACGATGGTCGGCGAGGTCAAGCGGCACTTCCGCGACCGCACCTGGGCCGTCAAGGTGCCGCGCGTCTACCAGGAGCGCCGGCTGGAGCTCAACAAGGCCACGGCCGACCTCACCCAGACGCTCGGCCACTCGCCCACCGTCTCCGAGCTCGCCGCGCACATGAACATCACCGAGGAGGACGTCCTGCTCACCCTGGACGCCTCCACCGCCTACAGCGCCCTGTCGCTGGACGCCCCCGTAGGCGGCGACAACGACGGCGCCGACCTCGGCGACTTCCTGCCCTCGCAGGACGAGTCGCTGGACACGCTGCTCGGCAAGTACTCCGTCAAGCCGCTCATCGACGCCCTGCCGTCGCGGGAGCGCAACATCCTGCTGATGCGCTTCTACGGCAACATGACCCAGTCGGAGATCGCCGCCGAGTTCGGCATCTCGCAGATGCACGTCTCCCGCATCCTGCGCGCCGTGCTGAACCAGCTCCGCACCGCCCTGTCGGACTGACCGGGTGGGCGGGCGGCCCCTGCTCCAGGGCCAGAACCCCGGCCCCCGGCGGCCCCGCCCAGCGGGCGGCCGCCGGGGGCGACAGGGTCACTCCCCGCCGATCCCCGTGACGAGGTCTCTGGCGTAGTCGTCGTCGCTCTCCTCCAGCACCCGCCTGACGCCCTGCTCGGCCCGCTCGTCGCCGCGCGCCGCGAGCCCCCGCGCCGCCTCGGCCACCGTGCGCAGGTCGGCGTCGGCCAGCCGGTCGGCCAGCGCCTCCCGGATGCGGGGCGTGTCCGCCGACAGCCCGGCCAGCCCGGCCGTGGCCCAGTCGCGGATCTCGGCCTCCTCGTCCCGGGACATCTCGATGAGCAGCGACAGGCCCTCCTCGTGGTCGGCGGGCAGGACGTCGGCCAGCGCGATGGCGTCCGTCATCGTGCGCTTGTGGCCCGGCCGGCCGATGATGTCGAGCACGGCGGGCAGCGCGCGCGGGTCGCCCTGGTGCCCCAGCGCGGCCAGCACCGAGCGCAGCACCTGCGGGTTGCCCTCGGTGGTCACCATCTTCTGCAGCAGCGCCAGCGTGCGGTCGAGGTAGGGCTTCTCGCCGTCGGCGAACCCGAACTGGGCGATCGCGTCGACCCCGAACTCCCGCTCGCGCGCGTCCTCGCTCACGCACAGCCGGGACAGGGCCTCGTAGGTCTCGTCGTCGGCCCGCCGGCCGAGCGAGTCGGCCACGATCCACCAGGTCTCGGCGTCCTCGTCGACGTCGCGGTGGGCGACGGCCCTGGCGACGAGCTGGTCGACCGGCGTGTGGACGCCCGCCGCGTCCTCCAGGACGGTCGCCACGGCGGCGTGGCCCCGCTGGGCCTGCACCTGCTCGGTCTGCGAGCCGTCGGGGGAGCGGCCGGCCACGGTGACCAGCTCGGTGCCGTCCTTGGCGTACTGGCGGCCGACGACGTACTCCCAGCCCTCCTGGGCGATCTGGTCGAGCAGCGCGGACTCCAGGTGCACGCCCACCCAGTCGGCCGCGATGTCGAGCGGGCTGTCGCCGTCGCCGTCGAACTTCTCGTGGTCGGCGCCCGCCTCCAGCAGCGTCTGGACCACGCCCAGCGCCCCGCGCCTGGCCGCCAGCGTGAGCGGCGTGTCGCCGTCGTCGTTGGCCGCGTCGACCTCGGCCCCCGCCTCGATCAGCACGCCCGCGGTCGCGGCGTGGCCGTTGGCGGCGGCCCAGAGCAGCGCCGTCCAGCCGCCGGCCTCGCGGCCGTTGACGTCGGCCCCGGCCGCCAGCAGCGCCTCGGCCACCTCGACGCGGTCCCAGGCGGCGGCCGCGCAGAGCGGCAGCCCGGCCTCCTCGCCCTCGCTGGCCTTGTTGGGGTCGGCGCCGCCGGTGAGCAGCTTGCCCACGGTCTCGGTCTCGCCGTTCAACGCCGCGCGATAGAGCTGTTCCTCATGCATGACAGGACCCTAGCGTCTTCGCAGCCCGCGGTCGCCGGAGCACGCTGACGGGCGGTCCGTGGGCCCCGGGACCATCCAAGGGTGTACGGATGTTCCTCCCAGGGGAGGAGCCCCAACCGGCCCAAGACGCGATATGTTGCGTCTATGACAGATCCGGGTGAGGTGCGCGCGTCGGACGCCGAGCGCGAGGCCGTCGTGGAACAGCTCCGTGTCGCCTCGGTCGAGGGCCGGCTCACGCTCGCCGAGCTGACCGACCGTACCGAGGCCGCCTACACCGCGACCACGCACGCCGAGCTCGCCCTGCTCACCCAGGACCTGCCCGTGGGCCGCGGGCCCGCGCCCACGCCCCCCCCGGCCCGCGAGGGCGGCAAGCGGCGCTGGTTCGTCGGCATCATGGGCGACACCAAGCGGCGCGGCACCTGGCGCATCGAGCAGGAGCTCGGCGCGGTCGCCGTCATGGGCGACGTGCTGCTCGACCTGCGCGAGGCCGAGGTGCGCACGGACGTGGTCGACGTCACGGCGGTGTCCGTGATGGGCGACGTCAAGATCATCGTGCCCGACGGCGTGAACGTCGACCTCGACGGCGTCGCCGTGATGGGCGACAAGAAGGTCGACGTGCTGGAGGCGGCCCCCGGCATGAACGTGCCGGTGATCCGGGTGCGCGCCTACGCCGTGATGGGCGACGTCAAGGTGCTCGGAGACTCCCGCGCCCAGCCGGTCAAGCGCGGCCTGGCCGCCTGGCGGGAGCACTGGCGGGCGCTGCACGGCGACGACTGGCGCGAGGTCGGCCGCCAGATGCGGGACGACGCCCGCGAGGTCGGCCGGCAGATCCGCGACGAGCACCGCGCCCTGGAGCGCGAGCGCCGCGACCGCCGCCGCGACCATGGGGGTTACTGAGGCCGTGCAACGCGGGCGGGGGTCTTCGGCGTAGTGATCGGTGAACATCACCGGACAGTGAGGACCCCTCGATGCGGGATCGTGCCGACTTCGAGCGATACGTCGAGCAGCGCTCGGCCCGCCTGCTCAGGACGGCGTACCTGCTGTGCCGCGACTGGGCCACGGCCGAAGACCTGACGCAGACCGCGCTGGCCAGGGCCTGGCTGGCCTGGCGGCGGGTCGGCGCGAACCCCGACCCGTACGTCTACCGCATCCTGACCAACACGCACGCCTCCTGGTGGCGGCGGCGCTGGCGGGGCGAGGTGGCCACGGGCGAGCTCCCGGACCGCCCCCAGGAAGCGGACGACACGGCCGGGCTCGGCACCCGGGACGCGCTCAGGGCCGCCCTGGCCGCGCTCCCGGCCAAGCAGCGGGCCGTGGTCGTGCTGCGGTACTTCGAGGACCTGCCCGACGAGGCCATCGCCGAGATCGTGGGCTGTTCGGTGTCCACCGTACGCAGCCAGGCCAGCCGCGCGCTGGCCAAGCTGCGGCTCGACCCCGCGGCCAGGGCCGCGGCGGAGACGGGGAGCTGACGATGACGGAACAGCGACTGCGTGACCTGCGTGACCTGCTCGAACACGACACCGCCGACGCGCCCCCTGGCGGGGTGCGGCTGGCCGACGTGGACGCCCGCGCCCGCCGCATCCGGCGGCGCCGGGGCCGGGCGGCGGCCTCGGTGGCGGCGGCGGCCCTGACGGTCACGGCCGTCACGGTGCTCACCGTGGACGCCCGGCCCGTTCCCGTGTCCACCCCCGCCGCCGGGGACGTGTGGGCCGGCGCCCTGGCCCAGCCCGCGCCGGCGCGCGCCCGGCCCCGGCCGCCGCTCTTCCACGGCTACACCCAGGGCGGCAGGCGGGAGACGTTCACCTTCGAGTCGAAGGCCGGGAAGGTGTCCTTCACCCTCACCTGCCCGTCGGGCGGCTACGGGCTGGTCTGGCTCAACGGCGACCTGGTCGCCACCGGCGCGTGCGGGCCCACGGTCCGGCAGCCGCCCGGCTGGTTCGGCGACGCCACGGCCCGCGACGGCGTGAACGAGCTGAGCGCCGCCGTGGTGAAGGCCGCGGACGCGGGCACCGGCACGATGACCGCCGAGCGCGCCGACGAGCTGCTGGCCTGGACCGCCTCCTACCCCGCCGACTGGCGGCTGACGCTGGTGGACGCCCGCACCCGCGCGTGCCGGCCCGACGTGGTCAGCGTCGATCCGAGGACCGGCGCGATCACGGCCCAGTGCTGAGCGCCCGGTGCTGAGCGCCCGATGCTGAGCGCCCGGTGCTGAGAGTTCGGTGCTGAGGGCTCAGCCGGCCACGGGCAGGCGCTCGCGCAGGGCCGACTCGTACCGCTCCAGCAGCACGTCCACCAGCTCGGGCGCCGGGCCGAGCACGTCGGCGCAGACGGCCGGGGCGGTGGCCCGGCGGATCCGGTCGGCGAAGAAGCCGGGAGCCAGCAGGTAGGGGGCGACGGCCACCCGCGGCGCGCCCGCCGCCCGAAGCCGCGCGACGGCCTCCCCGGGCGTCGGCCCGGCGGCCGAGGCGTAGGCCGCGGTCACCGTCCACCAGCCGGCGCGCCGCCAGGCGCGGGCCATGCCGGCGATCACCTCGTTGGCCCTGGCGTCGCTCGACCCGGCCGAGACCAGCACGACCGCCGTCTCCGGGTCGCCGGCCGGCACGCCCGCCTCCGTCAAACGCCGCTCCAGCGCCGGCAGCAGCAGCGGGTGCGGCCCGAGCGTCGTGCCGTAGCGGACCCGCAGGCGCGGATCGCGCGCGCGGGCCTCGTTGAGCGCGGCGGGCAGATCGACCCGGCTGTGGTAGGCCTCGGTGAGCAGCAGCGGCAGCACCACGGCCTCGCTCAGCCCGTCGAGCGCCTGACCCAGCGTGGGCGCGCAGTGGTCGAGGTAGGCCACCCGCACCGGCAGCTCAGGACGCGCCACGCGCACCCGGTCCAGCAGCGCGGCCACGGTGGCGGCGGCACGCGGGTCGCGCGACCCGTGCGCGACCGCCACCAGTGGCACGCGCCCGGGGGCCGGCCCGTCTGCCAACGGGACGCGGCCCCTGCCGGGGATCACAGGTGAATGCCGCATTCGACCTTCCCCAGCCCCGCCCAGCGGCCGCTGCGCGGGTCCTCACCCTCGGCGACCTGGCGCGTGCACGGCGCGCAGCCGATCGAGGGGTAGTTGTCGTAATGCAGGGGGTTGATCAGCACGCCGTTGTCGGCGATGTAGTTGTCGACGTCCTCCTGCGTCCAGGCGGCGATCGGGTTGACCTTCACCATCTGGCGCTTGGCGTCCCACTCGACGACCTTGGTGTCCGTACGGCTGGACGACTCGTCCCGGCGGATGCCGGAGATCCACGCCAGGTACGGCTCCAGCGCCCGGTTGAGCGGCTCGACCTTGCGCAGGTAGCAGCACAGGTCGGGGTTGCGGCCGAACAGGCGCGGCCCGAGGTCGCGATCCTGCTCCTGGACCGTCCTGGACGGCTTGATGTCGATCACGTTGACGTCATAGACCTGCCGCACGGCGTCACGGGTGCCGATCGTCTCGGCGAAGTGGTAGCCGGTGTCGATGAACAGCACGTCCACGCCCGGTTTGACGCGGCTCACCAGGTCGATGAGCAAGGCGTCGCTCATGGAGGACGTCAGGCACAACCGGTCGCCGAACGTCGCCGCGGCCCACCGGATGATCTCCCGGGCCGGGGCGCCCTCAAGGAACGTGGCGGCGGACTCGACGATGTCCTGCAGGTCGAGCGTGCCACGCTGATCTCGCAATCCCACCTCGATGTCGACGAGCGTCATATCTTCACTCCGATTCCGAGAAACTTCAGCTTGAAGGCGCGGGCGCAGGCGCGGCAGTACCAGCCGCCGTCCCCCTCGTAGGGCTCCAGGTCCTCGTCACCGCAGTACGGGCAGTGGAAGGGGACCGCTCGCGTGGTCATTTCAGGTCCGCCTCGTCCGCGCGCTGCACCCAGTCGGCGAAGGACTCGCCCTCCTTCTTCTGGGCGTCGTAGTTGCTCACCACGCGCTCGACGTAGTCGGGCAGGGCCTTGGCGGTGGTCTTCAGGCCGCGCACCTTGCGGCCGAAGCCGGAGTTCACGCCGAGCGAGCCGCCCAGGTGGATCTGGTAGCCCTCGACCTGGTCGCCGTTCTCGTCCACGACGAGCTGGCCCTTCAGGCCGATGTCGGCGACCTGGATGCGGGCGCAGGAGTTGGGGCAGCCGTTGACGTTGATGGTGAGCGGCTGCTCGAAGTCGGGCAGCCGCCGCTCCAGCTCGTCGATCAGGTGCGCGGCGGTGGCCTTGGTCTCGACGATGGCGAGCTTGCAGTACTCGATGCCGGTGCAGGCCATCGTCTGGCGGCGGAACGTGGAGGGGTTGACCTGCAGGTCGTTGGCCTCCAGCTCGGCCACGATGGACTCCACCCGGTCCGGCGCGACGTCGAGGACGACCATCTTCTGCTCGACGGTGGTGCGCACCCGGCCGGAGCCGTGCCGCTCGGCGATGTCGGCGATCACGTGGAGCTTGTCGCCGTCGAGACGGCCCACCTTGGGCGCGAAGCCCACGTAGAAGTTGCCGTCCTTCTGCGGGTAGACGCCCACGTGGTCGCGGCGGCTGCCGCGCGGCAGGGTGGGCGCCGGGCCGTCGGGCAGGCTCTCCTTGACGTACTCGGTCTCCAGCACCTCGCGGAACTTCTCCACGCCCCAGTCGTTGACCAGGAACTTCAGCCGGGCCCTGTGCCGCAGCCGCCGGTAGCCGTAGTCGCGGAAGATGCCGATCACGCCCGCGTACACGTCGTCGACGCGGTCGGGGCTGACGAAGACGCCGAGGCGCTTGGCCAGCATCGGGTTGGTGGACAGGCCGCCGCCGACCCACAGGTCGTAGCCCGCCTCGCCGTGCTCGTTGACGACGCCCACGAAGGCGACGTCGTTGATCTCGTGCACCGTGCAGTGGGCCGGGCAGCCGCTCAGCGCGCTCTTGAACTTGCGCGGCAGGTTGGAGTACTCGGGGTTGCCGATGAACTGCCGGTTGATCGACTGGATGTCGTCGGTGGCGTCCAGCACCTCCTCGGCGTCGATGCCGGCCAGCGGGCAGCCCAGGATCACCCGCGGGGTGTCGCCGCACGCCTCGGTGGTGGACAGGCCGACGGCCTCCAGGCGCTCCCAGATGTCGGGCACCGACTCGATCTCGATCCAGTGGAGCTGGATGTTCTGCCGGTCGGTGAGGTCGGCCGTGCCGCGCGCGTACTCGTTGGCGATGTCGGCGATCGTGCGGAGCTGGCGCAGGTCGAGCTGGCCGCCGTCGATGCGCACGCGGAGCATGAAGTAGCGGTCGTCGAGCTCCTCCGGCTCCAGGATCGCGGTCTTGCCGCCGTCGATGCCGGGCTTGCGCTGGGTGTAGAGGCCGTACCAGCGCATCCGGCCGCGCAGGTCGGCGGGGTCGATCGAGTCGAAGCCGCGCTTGGCGTAGACGTCGATGATGCGCTGGCGGACGTTGAGCCCGTCGTCGTTCTTCTTGTTCTCTTCGTTCTTGTTCAGCGGTTCCCGGTAACCGAGGGCCCATTGGCCCTCGCCGCGCGGGCGCTTGTGATGCCGGCTGGCAGGGGTGCTCATTGCGCGTCCTTCGTTTTGTGGGCGCGCGCAGCGTTCCTCCTGCCTCGTCGTCGAGTGCAGGGGTTCAGGTGGGTGCGACGCGCTCTGCGGTAAAGAAGATGAGTTAGCGGGCGTCGCAACAGATGGCACTGCGGACACGCTGAAGGTCGACGTGGCGTCGACCGACGAGCATGGGGTCCGCTGGCATACCTTGAAGATACTCCGGAGATCCCGGATGTCCAAGATGGGGTCCAGAGTCTGGACTCCGCGGGCCCCTAACCCTGGCGCGGCCAGTCGAGCGGCGACTCCTGCGGCCGCTCCTCGCTCTGGTGCTGGCAGTCGCACCAGGAGCCGCCGCGGCAGTCGTCGTGACGCTTGTCCTTGCAGCTCTCGCAGATCACGTCTGCATTATTCTCCCAGAACGTTGTTCGGGTTAGGCTGGCGCGCGTGGACCTCATGGCCGGACTGCTGGCCGACCTCCGGGCCGAGAGCGATTCCCTGGAGGCGCTGCTGGCGCCGCTGCGCCCCGCCGACTGGGAGACGCCCACGCCCGCCGCGGGCTGGGCGGTGCGCGACCAGGTGAGCCACCTGGCCTGGTTCGACGACGCCGCCGTGGTGTCGGTCACCGACCCCGACGGCTTCCGTGCCCTGGCCGCGCGGGCCGGCTCGGTGGACGAGCTCGCCGAGGCCGCGCGCGGCCTGCCGCCGGGGGAGTTGCACGCCTGGTTCCGCGCGTCCCGCGCCCGGTCGCTGGAGGCGTTCGCGACGCTCGGCGCGCGCGTGCGGGTGCCGTGGTTCGGGCCGGCGATGTCGGGGGCGTCCTTCGTCACCGCGCGCCTGATGGAGACCTGGGCCCACGGCCAGGACGTGGCCGACGCGCTCGGCGTCGCCCGGGAGCCCACCGAACGGCTGCGGCACGTGGCCCTGCTCGGCGTCCGCGCCCGGCCCTACAGCTTCGCCGCCCGCGGCCTGCCCGAGCCCGCCGGGCCGGTACGCGTCGAGCTCACCACCCCCGGCGGCGACCTGTGGACCGCCGGCCCCGCGGACGCGCCCGCCGCCGTGCGCGGCCCGATGCTCGACTTCTGCCTGCTCGTCACCCAGCGCGTGCACCTGTCGGACACCGCCCTGGAGCCGGCCGGCGAGCCCGCCCGCGCCTGGATGGAGATCGCCCAGGCGTTCGCCGGGCCGCCGGGGAGCGGGCGGCCGCCCAGGTCAGGGTAAGTTCAGGGTCGTACCGGATGACGTCGGCGGCACGGCCGGTGACATGCTGTGAGCATGCGGACCATTCTGAACGTCATCTGGCTCGTGTTCGCCGGCATCTGGCTGGCGATCGGCTACGCCGTGGCCGGGATCATCTGCTGCATCCTCATCGTCACCATCCCGTTCGGCATCGCCTCGTTCAGGATCGCCGCCTACGCTCTGTGGCCGTTCGGCCGTACGGTCGTGCGCGATCCCGACGCCGGCGTCTTCTCCCTCATCGGCAACGTCATCTGGTGCGTGGTCGCGGGCATCTGGCTGGCGATCGGGCACGTGGTCACCTCGATCCCCCTGTTCATCTCCATCATCGGCATCCCCATGGGCATCGCGAACCTCAAGCTGATCCCCGTCTCCCTCCTCCCGCTGGGCGCGCGCATCGTGGACAACGACTAGGGCAGGAGCCGGGACGTAAGCTGTCCCGGAGAGTCACTGCGAAATACCGTTGGGTGCCATGACGTCCACCAATGCGCCTTCCCGGTCCAGGAGGCGGCTCGCCTCGAACGCCCGGGCCAGGCTGAACTGGGTGCTCGACACCAAGTCGTGGGCGATCGTGCGCGCGGCCACGAACGCCGGTGTCAACTACCGGGTCACCGGCCTGGCCGGCGAGGCCGCGTTCTTCGCGCTGCTGTCGCTGCCGCCGTTCGTGCTGGGCCTGATCGGCGTGCTGGGCAAGCTCGGCACCTGGCTCGGCGGCGGCGTCGTCACCGAGGTCAAGAGCTGGGTGATCGAGCAGGCCGGGCTGCTGTTCACCGACGACGCCGTCAAGAAGGTCATCAACCCGCTCATCACCGACGTGCTCAGGGACGACGCCAACAAGGTGTCCATCATCTCGCTGGGCTTCCTGCTGTCGCTGTGGTCGGGGTCGCGGGCGCTCTACGTCTACGTCGACCTCATCTCGGTCGCGTACGGGCTGGGGGAGGAGCGCGGCATCATCCGCACCCGGCTGATGTCGTTCGGCCTCTACGTCGTCGGCCTGATCATCGGCATCATCGTCATGCCGATCCTGGTCATCGGCCCCACCCTGCTCAAGGACGCCCTCCCCGGCGAGTACGGCATCCTCATCGACATCCTCTACTGGCCCGTCGTGATCAGCGGCTCGGTGCTGTTCCTCACCGTGCTCTACCACGTCAGCGTGCCGGTGCGGACCAAGTGGTACCGGGAGCTGCCCGGCGCGATCCTGGCCCTGTTCCTGTGGATCGTGTGCGCCGCCGTGCTGCGGGCGGTGCTGGCGGCCTGGTTCTCGCCGGTGTCGGTCTACGGCTCCCTGGCCGCCCCGATCGCGCTGCTGCTGTGGCTGTACATCACCGCCCTGGCCGTGCTCATCGGAGCCATCCTCAACGCCGAGGTCGACCGGCTCTGGCCGGGCGTGAGCCGGACCAAGTAGTGGGACGAGCGGCCCGTTGCGCATCCGCTATCGTCTAGGGCGACGCGACTGGCGCATTCGGTGGGATCGACCACCAGGGAGCGAATCAACCGGGAGCGGAGGCCGAGCGCCTGGGTCTTCGCCAATTGTCAATGATGACAGGGGAGTCATGAGTTCTCTTGCTAGCGCCGACCCGCAGCTCGCCGAGCTCATCAAGGCGGAGGAGCGCCGCCAGGCCGACACCGTCAAGCTGATCGCGTCCGAGAACTACGTGTCCAAGGCCGTGCTCGAAGCGACCGGCACGGTGCTGACCAACAAGTACTCCGAGGGCTACGCGGGCAAGCGCTACTACGAGGGCCAGCAGGTCATCGACCAGATCGAGACGCTGGCGATCGAGCGGGCCAAGGCCGTGTTCGGCGTCAACCACGCCAACGTCCAGCCGTACTCGGGCTCGCCCGCCAACCTGGCCGTCTACCTGGCCTTCCTGCAGCCCGGCGACACCGTGCTCGGCATGGGCCTGCCCTTCGGCGGCCACCTGACCCACGGCTGGTCGGTCTCGGCCACCGGCAAGTGGTTCAACCCGGTCCGTTACGGCGTGCGCCGCGACACCGGCCGCGTCGACCTCGACGAGGTCCGCGAGCTGGCCCTGGAGCACCGGCCGAAGCTGATCTTCTGCGGCGGCACCGCGATCCCGCGCACGATCGACTTCGAGGGCTTCGCCTCCATCGCCCGCGAGGTCGGCGCCGTGCTCGCGGCCGACATCGCGCACATCGCCGGCCTGGTCGCGGGCGGCGCCCACCCGTCCCCGGTGGGCCACGCGGACGTGATCTCCACGACCACCCACAAGACGCTGCGCGGCCCGCGCGGCGCCATGCTCATGGCCACCAGCGACGAGCACGCCACCGCGCTCAACAAGGCCGTCTTCCCCGGCCTCCAGGGCGGCCCCCACAACCACACCACCGCCGCCATCGCCGTCGCGCTGCACGAGGCCGCCCAGCCGTCCTTCCGCGACTACGCCCACCAGGTCGTCGCCAACGCCAAGGCGCTGGCCGAGGAGCTGTCCAGCCGGGGCTTCGACCTGGTCTCCGGCGGCACCGACAACCACCTGATCCTGCTCGACCTGACGCCCAAGGGCATCGGCGGCAAGCCCGCCGCCCAGGCGCTCGACCGGGCCGGTCTGGAGACCAACTACAACGCGGTGCCGTTCGACACCCGCAAGCCGTTCGACCCGTCGGGCATCCGCATCGGCACCCCGTCGGTCACCTCGCGCGGCATGGGCGAGGCCGAGATGCGGCAGATCGGCGCCTGGATGGACGAGGTCGTCACGGCCCTGGCCAAGGGCGACGCCGAGGACGTCATCACCCGCGTCCACCACGAGGTCAGCGAGCTGACCGCCCAGTTCCCGGCCCCCGGCCTGTCCTGATCCGGCGGCCCGCCCGTCCGGCCCGTCCCGTCCCTCACGGCGGGCGGCCGGACGGTCAGTGCCGGACCGTCACCACGATCTTGCCGAACTGCGCGTTCGACTCCAGGTGCCGGTGGGCCCGCACGATCTCCTCCAGGTCGAACGTGCGGTCCACCACCGCCCGGAAGGCCCCCGAGCGCAGCCCCGACGCCACGAACGCCGCCGCCCGCCGCAGCCGCTCGGGCACCCGCGTCGTCTCGTGCATCGTGTACGTCCGCATGTTCAGCGCCGGCATGCCGAGGTCGATCCCCGGATAGGGCGTCGGCTGGCCGCTCAGCGCGCCGTACACCAGCAGCAGCCCCTCGGGGGCGACCACCCTGGCCAGGTCCGTCACGCCCGGCCCGGCCACGGCGTCGAAGACGAACTCCGCGCCGCGCCCGCCCGTGGCCGCCAGCACCCGCTCGGTCACGTCCTCCTCCCCGGTGACGATCACCTCGGCCGCGCCCTCCTTCAGCAGGGCCTCCTTCTTGGCCGCGGTGCGGGTGAGCGCGATCGGCGTGGCGCCCATGCGGTCGGCGACCCGGATGGCGGCCAGGCCCACGCTGCTGGAGGCGGCGTTCAGCACCACCGTGTCCCCGGGACGCATCCCGCCCACCTCCACCAGCGCGCCGTAGGCCGTCACGTACGGCATCCACACGGCCGCGCCCTCCACCGGATCCACCCCCTCCGGACGGGGCAGCACCGCAGCCGCCGGCACGACCGCCCGCCCGGCGTACACGCCGTAGTCGTTCTGCGAGAACGCCGGCACCGTGCTCACCGGCTGCCCGGCCCGCAACCCGGTGACGCCCGCGCCCACCGCCTCGACCACCCCGGCGGCCTCGGTGCCCAGCCGGGCGGGGAAACTCCGTACGGGCTCGATGTAGTGGCCGCTGCGGAACAGCGCCTCGGCCCGGTTGAGGCCGATCGCGTCCACCCGGATCCGCACCTCGCCGGGCCCCGGCTCGCCGGCCGCCACGTCCGCCAGCTCCAGCACCTCGGGCCCGCCGAGCTCGTGGAACAGCACCGTCCTGGTCATCACATCGTCCTTCCGCGTCAGAGGCCGCCATTCAACCGCCGAAGTACGACTGCCGTCAAACTTCGATGGATGTCGTACTATGGACCCATGGACGCCGACCGCACCCCGGACCACCCCGACCTGCGCGAAGTCACCCTGCAACGGGTTCTCGAAGCCCTCGTCGACCCGGTCCGGCGCAGCATCGTCACCCAGCTCGCCACCGCCGCCGGCGACATCAGCTGCGGCGGGTTCGACATCTCGGTGAGCAAGTCCACCGCCACCCACCACTTCCGGGTGCTGCGCGAGGCCGGCCTCATCCGGCAGCACTACGCCGGCACCTCCCGCCTGAACACCCTGCGCAGGGCCGAGTTCGACCAGGCGTTCCCTGGCCTGCTCGACGCCGTCGTCACCGCCGACCGCGCGTCCGCCTGAACGCGGCGAGGCTCTCCCGCCCGCGGCGGAAGGGCCTCGCGCGGGTCCGCGACCTCAGGTCCTGACGGTGAGCAGGGTCGTCCCCGTCCTGGTGACCACCTCGAAGCGGTCGATCTCCGCCAGCGGCGTGGCGCTGCCGCCGTGCATGTAGAGCGGGGCCGGCGAGCCCGGCACGCCGTAACCCGGCGCCGGCACCGACCATCCGGTCATCACCCGCCGCTCGCCCGACTTGCCCACCGACACCAGCTCGCACTCCAGCGGCCCCTTCACCCCCGACAGCTTGAGCGCGGCGTGCGTGCCCCAGCCCTTCGACTCCACCACCAGCCCGCCCGACACCCCGCCGACGCCCTTGCCCGCGATCGGCGTGCCGTCGGCGTAGAACTGCTCGGCCGGGCCCATGTGGTCGGCGCGTCCCGCCATCGCCTGCGGCGGGTCGCCGCCGCCGGTGAGCTGCGTGCCGACGGTCAGCCCGCCGGCCACCAGGGCGACCGCCGCGGCCATCCCGAGCAGGAACGTCCCCCTGCGGGCCCGCCGGTCGGCCGCCTTCTTGCGCTGGAGCAGGTCGACCACGCCGGCCTGCCCCTCACGGGGAGGAGGGCCGGCGTCCTCCAGGGGGCCGATGCCGTGCAGCACGCTCGCGACCCCCGCCAGGTCCGACAGCTCGAAGCGGCAGGAGGGGCAGGTGCGCAGGTGGGACTCGAAGGCCAGCCGGTCGTCCTCCTCCAGCAGGCCGAGGGCGTAGGCGCCCACGTCGGTGTGCTCGACTTGCGAGGTCACGCCGTCACCCCCCGCTCCTCCAGCGCGACCCGCAGCGCGCGGACCGCGTAGTAGACCCGCGACTTCACGGTGCCCACCGGGATGCCGAGCGCGGCGGCGGCGTCGTTGACCGACCGGTCCCGCAGGATCGTCTCGTTCAGGATCTCGCGATGCGCCGGTGACAACGCCTTCAGCGCCTCCGACACGACCACCTGGCGCAGCAGCCCCTCCAGTTCGTCCGGCACCGGCACGCAGTCCAGCGCCCCGTCGCCCGACTCCGGCGGGCGCGCCTCCCTGCGCCGCCGGTCGTCGATCACGATGCGTCTGGCCACCGTGGCGAGCCAGGGCATGAGCGAGACCGAGTCGGGGTCCAGCCGCTCCGCGCTGCGCCAGGCCCGGATCATCGTCTCCTGCACCACGTCTTCCGCCCACTGCCGGTCGCCCGCCGTCAGCCGTACCACGAAGGCCAGCAGCGGCCGGTGGTACTCCCGGTAGAGCGCGGACACGACCACCTCGTCGTCCGGTCGCACCCGCCGGATCAGATGGCGTAGGCGCGGCTTGCCCACCGGGGCCGTCCCCTCGGCCGAGGGCGGGGGATACGTGCTGATCCGCATCATTCCCCTTTCTCGCGTCCGTCGGGAGGGAGTACGCTCGGCCGCCCTGGCGGGGTTCAACGGATCGCCGAACATAATGCGATTGCATCTGCCGGGACAGGGTGGTTAGAGTCGCATTCGTAACTGATCGAGGAGGTGAGGGCTATGCGGGTCGTTCTGTTCCGCCTGTCGTCCGTCTACCTCCGGGCCCTCGTCTGAGCTGCCCGTTTCCTTCTCGATCAAAGGTTTCACCGTCTTGTCTTACGACCTTTCCCTGCTCGGCTGGACCGATCTGCGCGCCGCCGAGCTTCCTGCTGACACCGTCCCGGCGCGGGTGGCCCGCGTCGACCGCGGCGCCGCCGAGGTGATCGCCGCCGACGGTCAGCAGCACGTCCGCTACGGCGCCCGCGTGCGCCGTTCCTCCGCCGACGACCCGGTGGCCCTGCCGTGCGTCGGCGACTGGGGCGCGCTCCGATGGCTGCCCGAAGGCCGGTACGAGCTCGACCAGGTGCTCTCCAGGACCACCGCGTTCATCCGGGGCGGCGTGAGCCGCCACTCGACCGGCGGCCTGTCCGGCGACGGCCAGGGCCAGGTGCTCGCGGCCAACGTCGACGTCGTCTTCGTGGCCGAGCCGTCCATGCACTCGACCGACTTCGCCGACCTCGGCCGCATCGAGCGCCTGGTGGCGCTGGCCTGGGAGTCCGGCGGCACGCCCGTCGTGCTGGTGACCAAGTCCGACCTGTTCGAGGCGGGCCTCGACGAGCTGATGGCCGACGTGCGCGCCGCCGCGCCGGGCGTCGACGTGCACGCCGTCTCCTCGGTGCTGGGGGAGGGGGTCTCGCTGGCCGCGAGCTACCTGCACGGCTCGCGTACGGCGGTCGTGCTCGGGCCTTCCGGCGCGGGCAAGTCCACCCTGGTCAACGCGCTGGCCGAGACCGGCGTGATGGACACCCAGCAAGTGCGCGCGGCCGACGGGCGCGGGCGGCACACCACCGTCCACCGGGAGCTGATCCCGCTGCCCGGCGGCGGCCTGATCATCGACACCCCGGGCATCCGCCGGATCGGCCTCTACGACATCGGCGAGGGCGTCGACCTCGTCTTCGCCGACATCGAGCAGCTGGCCGAGCGGTGCCGCTTCGCCGACTGCGGGCACGTCAGCGAGCCGGGCTGCGCCGTCCTGGACGCCATGGAGAACGGCGAGCTGCCCGAACGCCGGCTGCAGAGCTGGCGCAAGCTGCAGCGCGAGGCCGCCTGGATGGCGTCCCGCACCGATGCGCGGCTGCGCAAGGAGCAGCAGAACAAGTGGAAGATCATCCACAAGGAGATGCGCCGCTCCAGCCGCTACCGCCCCTGACCGTCTTCGGCCGGCTTTCTCGCCTTCCTCCTGGCTGGTGCGGGAGGAAGGCGAGTAGAGCCGGTCGTGCGGGTATGCACAGGTCATGCGGGTGTTCGCGGATCGGGCCGAGGCCGGGGCGTTGCTGGCCGAGCGGCTGCCGGAGGTGCGCGACCCCGTCGTGCTGGCGTTGCCGCGCGGCGGGGTCGCCGTGGCCGTGCCGGTCGTCCGCCGGCTCGGCGGCGAGCTGGACGTGCTCGTCACCCGGAAGATCGGCTACCCGCCCGCTCCCGAGCTGGGCGTGGGGGCGATCGCCGAGGGCGGCGAGCCGGTGTTCGACCTGACGATGCTCGACCGGCTGGGCCTGACGCCCGAGGACGTGGCCGACGTGGTCGAGCGGGAGCGGCACGAGCTGGCCAGGCGGGTGCGGGCCTACCGGGGCGACCGGCCGCTGCCGCCGCTGGCCGGACGTGAGGTGATCGTCGTGGACGACGGCCTGGCCACGGGCGTGACGGCACGGGCCGCCCTGCGCGCGGTGGCCGCGGCCCGCCCCGCCAGGGTGACGCTGGCCGTGCCGGTCGGCGCGGAGGAGACCGTCGAGATGATGCGTGCGGAGGCCGACGAGGTGGTGGTGCTGCTGACCCCGATCGACTTCAGGGCGGTCGGCCAGTGGTACGAACACTTCGACCAGCTCACCGACGACGACGTGCTCGACCTCCTGGAGCGGCGGTGACCCTCACCGGACGGCGCCGCTCGTACCGGTGTCTATGCGGACAGGACCGCCCAGACCAGCTTCCGCGAGCCGCCGGGGGCGAACCAGCCCCACGCGCTGCAGAGCGCGTCGACCAGCCGAAGCCCGCGCCCGAACTCGGCGAACACGTCGGCCGGCGCCGCCACCGGGACGGTCTCGCTGTGGTCGGTCACCACGCAGGCCAGCTCGGGCCGGCGGAAGAGCAGCCGGAGCTGCACGGCTCCGCCGCCGTGCCGCATCGCGTTCGTGACCAGCTCGGAGACCACCAGTTGCACGTCGTAGACCAGGTCGGCGGCGGCCCACGAGGTGAGCGTCTGGTCCACGAACCGCCGGGCCATCGCCACGCAGGCCGGTTCGAACGCGGTGCGCTCGTGGAAGGGGAACACCGCGTCGCACTCTCCGGCGCGCCCATCCACCAGAATGGTGGCGAGCCACCCTGGTGGCCCGGAACCGATGGCGGCTTGCGGCCGAGCGTCGAAAGTCGTCATTCTGGCCCCCGAAGCGCGGTCTGGTGATCCAGTGCCCATCTTTACGGGGTGTGGGTAGTGATGCAAGACTTTTCGTGTTTTACCGATGCGAATACCATCTGCACGTGCAGATGATCTAGGAGCGGTCGAGTGAGCGCACAGAGCGCGGAGGGAAAGCTTCTCAGCTACACGCCGGGAAGCCCGACGGTGCTGCGGATCCTGCTGGGTACGCAACTGCGCAGGCTCCGTACCGAGAAGGGTATCTCCCGGGAGGATGCCGGGTACTCCATTCGCGCATCTCATGCGAAGATCAGCCGACTTGAGCTCGGTCAGGTGAGTTTCAAACAACGGGACGTCGCCGACCTGCTCACCCTCTACGGCGTCACCGCCCCGGACGACCGCGAGCCGCTGCTCGCCCTGGCCCGGCAGGCCAACGCGCCGGGCTGGTGGCACAAGTACGGCGACCTGCTGCCCGGCTGGTTCGAGGTCTACATCGGGCTGGAGGGGGCCGCCTCGGCCATCCGCACGTTCGAGAACCAGTTCGTCCCCGGCCTGCTGCAGACGCCCGCGTACGCCAAGGCCGTGATCCGGCTCGGCAACGAGAAGGCGCTCGACCCCGAGCTCGACCGCCGCGTCACCCTGCGCACCACCCGGCAGAAGCGGCTGGAGAGCGGGCTCAAGCTGTGGGCCGTGATCGACGAGGCCGTCCTGCGGCGGGGGCTCGGCGGGGCCGGCGTCATGCGGGAGCAGATCCGCCACCTGCTCGACGCCACGGAGGAGCGCAACGTCACCGTCCAGGTGATGCCGTTCGAGAGCGGCGGGCACGCGGCGGCCGGCGGTTCGTTCAGCATCCTGCGTTTCCCCGAGCGCGAGCTGCCCGACGTGGTCTACATGGAGCAGCTCACCAGCGCCCTCTATCTGGACAAGCCGGCCGACTCCGACCACTACATGGAGGTCATGGACCGGCTGAGCATCCAGGCCCTGGAGCCGAAGCAGACACGGCGCTTTCTGGAACAGCTCATTTCCGGATGAGCTGCTGAAACTCCTGTGATCCACTCCATAGTCGGATTTTTGGTCATCCGGTATATGGAGTCTGTCGTGCTGTCGTATGGTCAGCGCAAACGCGGATGCACGTGCATCCGTAAGATCGCTAGGAGCTTCCCCCATGCACGAGTTCCGGAACGGAACGCCCGCCGGTCACCTCCCCGTCGTGTGGCGCAAGAGCAGGCGAAGCAATCCCAACGGCAACTGCGTCGAGGTCGCGGGCCTGCCCACGGGTGAGATCGCCATGCGCAACTCCCGGTTCCCCGACGGCCCGGCGCTGGTCTACACGCAGGCCGAGATCAGCGCGTTCGTCCTGGGGGCCAAGGACGGCGAGTTCGACGACCTGATCGTCTGAGCACCCGGTCTGATCCCCCGTCTGATCAGCGGGGTTCGTTGTACCAGCGCCACCGGGTCAGGCGCGGCCGTCCGGGCAGCTCGCCGCGGCCGGTCGCCCACAGCAGCGTGGCCCAGGGGGCGGTGTCCACGGGGACGTCGGGGAACAGGCGGGCCAGCACCCGCGAGCACAGGTCGGCGGGCGGCTCCCAGGCCAGTCCCAGCCCCTCGGACACGTCGTGCATATGCACGAGCGTTTCCACCAGGCCCATCGCGGCGGTCGCCGACGCGTCCGCCATGCCGAAGATGTGATGACCGCGCGCCTGCGGCGGCGCGGTGCGGACCATGGCCGACAGCAGCGCGCCGGAGGTCTGGAGCACCTGCAGCAGCCCGGTGGGCCCGGCCGCGCGGTCGGCGTGGATGGTGTTGTTGGGGCCGCCGGGCCTGCGCCGCTCCAGCACGAAGGGCACGTACGTGTCCAGCGGCGGCACGCTGAGCCCGAGCTGGGCGGCGTAGGCGAACAGGTCGTCGGCGAGGTGCTCGACGGTCTCCCAGCAGGTCCACTCCAGTGAGCCCGCCTTCGCCTCCCACGCCTGCGGCGGCGCGTCCCGCAGCGTGTCGACGGCGAGGGCGACGGCCTGGTCGAGGTCGTCCGCGGTCACGAGCGCTGAATCCGGCATGCAGGGCACCTTATCGCCGTCCGCTTCGTGCGCCCGCGTGTAGGGTCGTCACGATCCGCGCGGCCGGACGGGAGCCGTACCGCATGACCGAGCCCGAAGACCTCACCGCGCGCGCCCGCATCAGGGAGGCGGCGCTGCTGCACTTCGGCGAGCACGGCTTCGAGGGGGCCACGACCCGCGCCGTCGCCGGGACCGCCGGGGTGACCCCGGGGCTGCTGCGCCACCATTACGGCTCCGAGCAGGCGTTGCGCGAGGCGTGCGACGAACACCTGATCAGGCTCGTCCGGCGGATCGACGACGACGTCCGCGCCGGCGCCGTGCCCGCCGGGCGCAACTCCGTGGCCGCGGCGCTCGACGCGCTGGCGCCCTACCGGCTGTACGTGGCGCGGGCGCCGGCCGAGGGCTGGGCTGCGCCGCTGTTCGACGGCATCGCCGAACTGAGCGAGCGGTGGCTGGCGGAGCTCGACGAGACCCGCACCGACGAGCCGTTCGCCGGGCGCAGGGCGCGCGACCGTGTCCACGGCCATGTCGCCCACCCGCTCGCGCTCACCCTGCTCGACCTCTACTCCCACCCCCTGCTGACCCCGGAGGCGGCGGCGGAGCTCCGCGACGCCCTCGGCAAACCCCCCGGAAGCAGATGATCCAGCTCAGGATCGTTTCATTCTGGACGGACCCGCTCAGGACAGGAAGTCGGTCAGCGTCGGCAGCAGCGCCTCCGGCCGGCCCAGCACGCCGTGGTCCTCGCCGGGCAGCACCACGTGCCGGGCGCCCGGCACGGCGTCGGCGACGGCCCGCACGGCGTCCAGCATCCACTTCGGGGACTGGTCGCCGCCGATCGCCAGGGTGGGCACGGTGATGCCGGACAGCCGCTCGACCGGCAGTGACTGCCCCGGACCGCACACGGCGGCGTCGTAGGCGAGCGTGTGCGCCAGGCTGGTGAACCAGCCCCACACGGGCTCCGACCGCATGCCCGCCACCACCTCCGCGGGCACGTCGGCGCCCTCGGTCAGGAACAGCGCCACGGCCTCGTCGCGGCGATCGCCCTCGACGAGGGCGCGCAGCCGCTCGGCGAAGTCGCCGCCGGGCGCGGTGCGCGCGCCGTCCACGACGTACGGCGGCTCGTAGACGGCCAGGCGGGCGATCGGCAGCCCGTACGCGGCGGCCTCCAGCGCCAGGATGGCGCCGGAGGAGTGGCCGAAGACGCTCGCCGAGCCGCCCGCGTGCTCGATCAGCGCGGCGAGGTCCTCGATCTCGCGCTCGACGGCGTAGGCGGGCGCGTCGCCGCTGCCGCCCCGGCCGCGGCGGTCGTGGGCGATCGCGCGGAAACCGGGGGCGAGCGCGGCGGCGAGGGCGGCGACGGTGGTGCGGTCGTTGAAGGCGCCGCCCACCAGGATCACCGGGTGGCCCTCGCCGCTGCTCTCGAACGCGATGCGGGTGCCGTCGGCCGAGGTGACGGTCTGAACCGTGGACTGCATGTCGAACTCCTTCTGCGGGCTCTTGTCAGCAGGAGGTCGGAGCCGTCCCACGCTTCTCTACATGCTTCTACCGGAGAATTCGCGGATCGGCCTGAAGGCCGCGCGAGAGCCGGACGGTGATGAACTCGTTGTCGTCGGGACGGCCCGGCGTGCGGCCGCTGGAGAAGGGGAAGTTGTTGTCGTCCAGCAGGCCCAGGGTGCGGTCGTCGAGGACGACGACGTCCTCGATGGTCTGGAACGGGAACCGGAACGTGCCGGGCGCGCCGCCGAGGCCGCGCGGGTCGGCCAGGTCGAGCAGGTCGGCCACCTGCGTCTTGTCCAGGGCGCCGTCGTGGTCGCGGTCGCGCGTGTCGGCCAGGTAGACGCGCTTGACCTTGGCCGCGTCGCCCTGGAGGTTGTCCCGCTCGATGATCAGGAAGCGGTTCGCGTCCACGGCGACGGCGTCGCCGATGGAGTGCGCGGGGTCCTCCAGCCGGTACGTCCACGTGCGCCCGGTGTATGCGCGCTTGCGCAGGTCGAACTCGTTCATCCGCAGAGTGCCCGCGGGGTCGCCGCTCACCGTGCCTTCGAGCAGCGGGTAGAGCCGGCGGCCGTCCACCGACCTGGCCATGCCCTCGAAGCCCTTGGAGCTGGCCAGGTTGGGCTGGGCGCCGTTCAGCCAGGGGTTCTCGGGGGCCTTGACGCCGGGCAGCTCGATCGGGGCGTCGAGCAGCCGGCCCTTGCGGTCGAAGTGCAGCAGGAACGGCCCGAACTCGTCGCCGATCCAGTACGTGCCGTCCGTCGCGCGCACGATCGACTCGACGTCGAAGTCGGAGCCCGTCAGCGTACGGTCCTGGCGGGTCAGGGCGAACGGGACGAGCCCCCGCGGGTCGGTCAGGTTGAAGCCGCCGAGCACCTCGACCGTCCTGGCGGCGAAGTCCGGCTTGACGCGGTGCACGCGCAGGAGGAAGTCGGCGCTGTTGGCCTTGTTGCCGAAGCCGTTGTCGGACAGCACGTCGAAGGTGCCGTCGTGGCGGCGGGCGATGCCGCTGAAGCCCTGCACGGGCTGGCCGGGGAAGGGCGGGGTGACGCCGTTGACCGGCGCGGCGCCGAGGAGGGAGCCCGACGGCTCGCTGCCGGGCACGTAGGTCTGCGCGGGCAGCGCGGCGAAGCCGGTCAGCGTGGCGCGGCCGAACGCGGCGGGTCCGCGGTCGCCGGGCCGGGCGGGGTCGGCCAGGGCGGCGGTGGCCGGGGCGGCGAGGGCGAGCGCCATGGCCGCCGCGCACGTCAGGGTGGTGATGCGTCTCATGGCGGGCACGCTAGAGGCGGCACATGACGGCATTCCGAACAGGAGACGACCTTCAGGGACGCTCGCGGAGGAATCGGACACGCGCGAGCCCGGTTATCTACGTACATGCCCGGACGAAAGGCGCGCAGGACGGGAAACGCGACGGCCACCCCTGCCCTGGGTCGGGCGGGGGTGGCCGGGCGATGCTTTGTGCGGGATGACGATCTCGGGCCTGATCAGGCAGTTGCCCCGACCGGGTTCGCCAGAGCCTGGACATGGAAGGCCAGGCTCCGGTTCATCGGGACAACTGAGTGATCACGCGATGATCGTTGATGCTGCCGAGGTGTGTCAGGCGGCGGAGATGCCGGCGCTGGCGGCGCGGCGCATGCGACGGCGACGCTCGCTGGCGCGCTCGTCCTCGTTGAGACCGCCCCACGTGCCGTACTTCTCCGGCCGGGACAGCGCGTAGTCTAGGCACTCGTTGCGGACAGGGCACCCGGCGCAGATCGCCTTGGCCTTCCGCTCACGTACGTCACGCTCGGGCTGCCGCTCCCCGTCGGGGCCGAAGAAGAGCACGAGATCCTCACCCCGGCACGCGGCATCATCCTGCCAACCCCAGCTGGGGCGCGGGCGGGCGAGCTGCCGACGTACCTGAGACATGAGAAAACCACCTTCGTGAGAGGTATTTCGGTAATTGAGCCGCATTGGACGCTTTTGGCGTCACTGTTCCAACGCAAGGACGGGCCGTGATGTTCCCTAGTCAGGCGAGGGCGGGCGTGGCGTACCGCACAGGCGTGAGCCTGTCCAGCGAAACCAGCCGGTAGGTGGTGATCGTCTCGGCGCAAGCCGTACCACACGGCGCTGTGAACGCCGATGGCTCAACCACAACCTGGAACCGGACGTCTCCGCAGCGCACGACTGCTTCGGTGACGTCGCCGTCCGACCTGGAGGATTCCACGGCCACTGCGCCGACGGAGCACTCTCCCGTATGGGCTCGGGCAAAATGCTCGACGGCTTGCAATGGCTCAGGGATGCCTGCGCGCCCCCGGAGACGGTCGAGAATGATCTCGCCCGACCGGTACGCGTTAGCCGCTGCCAGTGCAGCAGCCTGAGACATGCTGCCGTAGAAAATTCCGTGTGGCAAGCACACGAGGTTGGCGGCGTAGCGATCGCCGCCAACGTGTGACGTTTCCCACACTCTGTCCGGCAAAGATTCGGCCAGCGACCGAGCGAGGGGTAGTCCAATGCGGGCGCAGCACGCATTGCGCTTGGCGTGCGTGCAGACCAGAAATACCGGCTCGTCTTCAAGTATGCAGGACTCCGGGAGCACTCCGGCCACGAAGGCGTCCAGGTCAAGATCGTCCGGACCTGCGACGACGCCGCCGGCCAACCAGGGGCGGTCGCCCGCCGCGTAGGCCAGTAGCACACGGATGCCCTGGTCCCGCTGGCGGGTTCGCTTGCCCGGCCGCCTGATGAGCTGGGGCCTGATACCGCGTTCGAGCGCTCTGCGCACGAGTTCGGAGATTTCTTCAGGAAGTTGCAAGCTTTCCGGGTGGGACGGCCACGGCCCGGCGTACTCGACGAGCAGCCAGAGCCTGGCTCCCACGGTGGCGCTGGCCAGGGTGGGCATGGCTCCCGTGTGGCAGCCCGCCGGATGCTCGCATCCCCTCGCCAACGCCTCCCCCTTCCCGAAGAATTAGGTAAGGATAACCTAACGCATCGGTGGGGTTCGGGGCCGGGGTCACCCGGTCCCGAGCACGTCGCGTGTCGCGGGCAGCGCCCGGTCGCGGTCGGCGGCGACCAGGCCGATCCTGGTCCTGCGGTCCAGCAGGTCGGCCTCGTCGAGCGCGCCCTCGTGCCGGACCGACCAGAGGAGGTCGCCCTTGGTCAGGCCGAGCCCGACCTCCTCGGGGTGGGCCTTGACCAGCTCGTACGCCGCCGCGGCCTCGCTGCCGTACCGCTCGGCCAGCCGGGGCGGCACGCCGTCCGGCTGCGGGCCCGCGCCGACCAGGGGGATGTGCTTCGTCCGGCTCGGTCCGGCGCTGAGGTCTTTGAGGGAGACAGCCCGGTCGATGGCGTCCTCGGCCATTCGCCGGTATGTGGTGAGTTTGCCCCCGACGACCGTGACCACGCCGCCGTCCGACAGCACCGCGTGCCGGCGCGAGAGGTCCGCCGTGCGGCCGTCGGCGGCCAGGAGCGGCCTCAGGCCCGCGTACGCGCCCGCGACCGCCTCAGGGGTCACCGGAGCCTCCAGAATGCCGTTCAGCACCTCCAGGAGCGCCGTGACGTCCTCGGCGGGCACCTCGGGGACGTCGGGCACCGGCCCGTCCAGTGGCTCGTCGGTCAGTCCGACGTAGACGCGGCCGTCGCCCTGGGGGAGTACGAGCGCGAATCGGTTGCTCTCTCCGGGAATGGGCACGTGCATGCCGGCGATCAGCCCCGGCAGCGTCCCGGCGTCGAGCACGAGATGGCTGCCCCGGGACGGCCGCAGCCGCACCGCCGGGTCGAGCTGCCCGGCCCACACGCCCGTCGCGTTGACCACCGCTCTGGCCCGGATGGTGAACCGCTCGCCGGTCAGCTCGTCGCGCACCTCGGCGCCCTCGTCCGTGAGCCGCAGGGCGCGGCAGCGGGTCAGGACGCGGGCGCCGTGCCCGGCGGCGGTCCTGGCCAGCGCCACGACCAGGCGGGCGTCGTCGAGCAGCCGGCCGTCCCACGACAGCAGGCCGCCGCGCAGGCCGTCGCGCGCCAGCACCGGCGCGAGCGTGTGGGCGCGCGCCGCGCCGAGCCGCGTGGGGCCGGGCAGCAGGCGGCGCGGCGTGCGCGCCGCGGTCCGCAGCCCGTCGCCGAGCCGGTAGCCGGTCATCACCAGGGCGGCCTGCCGAGGGGAGACCGCCGGCGTCAGCGGCAGCAGGTACGGATGGGCCTTGACCAGGTGCGGAGCCGTCGTCCTGAGCAGGATGCCGCGCTCGACCGCGCTCTCGTAGGCCACGTCCACCTGGCCCTTGGCCAGGTAGCGCAGCCCGCCGTGGACCATCTTGGAGCTCCACCTCGACGTGCCGAAGGCCAGGTCGTGCGCGTCGACCGCCGCTACGCTCAACCCGCGGGAGGCGGCGTCGAGGGCCGCGCCGGCTCCCGTCGCGCCGAGCCCCACCACCAGCACGTCCAGCCGCTCGTCGGCGACCACGCCCAGTTCGTACGTCCTTCTGCGGGCGTTCAGCGAGCTATCCAAGGTAGGCCTCCAGCAGGGCGGCGAGTTCGGCGTCCAGGTCGTCGAGCGTCACGGGGTCGAGCATCGTGGGGGCCGACAGCAGGAACGACTGGGCGACCAGCAGCACGGCCCGCGCCCTGGCCGGCCCGCCGACGGCCGGCTCCAGCAGGGCCAGCACCGCCTCGTGGCTCGCCCCCCGCCGGTCCAGCAGGTACGGCAGCAGCAGCTCGGGGTCCGCCTCCACGATCTTGCGCCAGAGCGGGTGCCCGCGCAGCCCGCGCACGCCCGCCACGATCGCGGGCACCGGATCGGACAGGTCGAGCCCCGACACGACCGCCACCCACTCCCGCGTCATCAGGTCCGCGACCAGCGAGCGCACGTCCGGCCAGCGGCGGTAGATCGTCATCCGCGACACGCCCGCCCGCCTGGCCACGTCCGTGAGCGTGGTCCTGCGCACGCCGTAGGCCAGCACGCAGGCGCGGGCCGCGTCCAGCACACCCTCATTGTGACGGTTCGACGTCATGTGTCACAGTGTATGCGTGACCGGTGAACCCATGCTGTGGTGTGGCTGGGGCGACCCCGCCAAGGCCCGCGAGCTGCCCGAACAGATCCGCAAGCTGCTGCACGACCTGCTCGGCGTGCGCGCGCCCGAGACCCCGGCCGCCGCCATCGAGGAGGTCCGGCTGCCGCCGGTCGCGCTGCCCGAGCCGGTGCTGGCCGCGCTCGCGGCCGTCACCGGGCCCGCGCACGTGCTGACCTCCCACGAGGCCAGGCTCCGGCACACGCGCGGCAAGTCCACGCCCGACCTGCTGCGGATGCGCGCGGGAGACGGCTCCGACGCCCCCGACGCGGTCGTGCTGCCCGGCTCGCACGAGGAGGTGGAGGAACTGCTGCGGCTGTGCGCGGCCGAGCGGGTCGCGGTCGTGCCGTTCGGCGGCGGCACCTCCGTCGTCGGCGGGCTCGTGGCCGCGCGGGCCGGCTTCACCGGCGTGATCGCGCTCGACCTGGGCCGGCTCGACCGGCTGCGCTCGGTGGACGCCGAGTCGATGGTGGCCGACTTCGAGCCGGGCGTGCGCGCCCCCGAGGCCGAGCGGCTGCTCGCCGAGCACGGCCTCACGCTGGGGCACTTCCCCCAGTCCTTCGAGTACGCCACCCTCGGCGGCTTCGCCGCGGCCCGCTCCAGCGGCCAGGCCTCGGCCGGGTACGGGCGCTTCGACGACATGGTCGTCGGCCTCACCCTGGCGACGCCGTCCGGGACGCTGGAGCTGGGCCGCGCGCCCAAGTCCGCGGCCGGGCCCGATCTGCGCCAGCTCGTCCTGGGCTCGGAGGGGGCGTTCGGCGTCATCACGTCGCTGCGCCTGCGGGTGCGCAGGCGGCCGGCCGAGCGCCGCTACGAGGGCTGGCGGTTCGAGTCGTTCCGAGCGGGGACGGCCGCTGTGCGGTCACTCGCCCAGGAAGGCCCGCTTCCTACCGTGCTGCGGCTCTCCGACGAGACCGAGACCATGATCGGCCTGGCCCGGCCGGACGCGATCGGCGGCGGCGGCTCCGGCTGCCTGGTGATCCTCGGCGTCGAGGGCGACTGGATCGGCCACCGGCACGCCGCGGCCGCCGCGGTCCTGGCCCGGCACGGCGGCGAGCCGCTGGGGCCCGAGCCCGGCCAGGCGTGGGAGCACGGCCGCTTCTCCGCGCCGTACCTGCGCGACTCGCTGCTCGGCGCGGGCGCCACCGTGGAGACCCTGGAGACGGCCGGGTTCTGGTCGAACCTGCCGCGCCTGTACGACGCCGTCCGGCTGGCCCTGCTCGGCGCGCTCGGCTCGCCGCTGGTCATGTGCCACGTCTCGCACGTGTACGAGACCGGCGCCTCGCTGTACTTCACCGTGGTGACCCCGCAGCAGGGCGACCCGGTCGAGCAGTGGGAGCGGGCCAAGGAGGCGGTGAACGCGGCGATCGTCGAGGCCGGCGGGACGATCTCGCACCACCACGGGGTGGGCCGCGACCACCGGGACGCCTACGGCGCGGAGCTGGGCCCGCTGGGCGTGGGCGTGCTCCAGGCCGTCAAGGACCGGCTGGACCCGGCGGGGATCCTCAACCCGGGGGTGCTGGTCCCTCAGTCGCCGCCGGGGATCTGATCGGCCTCCGCCAGCGTCTCGGCGGCGTCGCTGTAGCGGTGGAGGGCCTCGTACGCCTCGGCCAGCCGGTAGAGGGAGACCGCGAGGTGGCCGCCGTCCAGCCCGCGGCTGAGCGCCACGGCCTCCTGCGCCATGGGCAGCGCCTCGGTGGCGCGGGAGCGGTCGAGCAGCAGCCTGGCCGTGGTGCGCAGGCAGTGGGCCAGCAGGGCGGTGTGCTCGGCGGGGGAACGGGCGGCCAGCGCCCGGCTCTGGGCGACGGCCTCGAGCGCCCGGTCGACGCCCCGGCCGCCCCGGCCGCCCCGGCGGGGGAGGGTGAGGGCGTAGGCGAGTAACGCCTGCACGGCCGCCGCGTCGGGGCTGCCCATCCTGGTCGCGTCGTCCGGGCCGTTCCGGTTCATGGGAGCCCACCTCCGCGTCCCAAGGGCTTGCTTGGGGACGTGAGGTTACACCATGCCGCACCATCTGTGTTTCCGGGAGTACGGAGCGTGGAGTGTGCGCGAATGGTGGATGCCGGTAAAGATGTGGTCATGGTGGAAGTCGCGGCCGAGCGCGGGAAGCAGCATTCGTCACGGGTGTCGGAGGCGGGGGCCGGCTGGTCCTGTGCGCAACCGGGGACGTTCGCCCAGCTCAGACCGGACAAGGGTGGATTCACCTGGCTGAATTTACGCACGCTCTGGTTGTCCAGGAACGAGATCCTGGCGACCTTGTTCGGTGATCCTTCGGGGGAGGTGCGGAAACGGTGGATCGCGGCTCAGGAAGCCCGCGGGATAGATCCGGAATTTCGCATCAAGCCCGGCGTCGGGGGAAATTTCAATTTCCTGATTCTGGGCGACACCGGCGAGGGCGACGCCTCCCAGTACGCCGTCGTCCCCGGGATGCTGAGGCTCGGGCAGGACACCTCGTTCGCGGTCATCGCCAGCGACGTCATCTACCCGACGGGGTCGGGCAACGAGTACGGGAACAAGTTCTTCCGCCCGTACAAGGACTACGAGGCGCCGATCTACGCGATCCCCGGCAACCACGACTGGTACGACGGGCTCGGCGGCTTCATGCGGGTCTTCTGCGACGCCCCGCCGCTCAAGCCGAAGCCGGACCGCGGGCTGCGCGGGCTGCTGTGGCGCAGGCCGGAGACGATCGACGAGGGCAGGCTGGCCGAGGCGCGCGAGCTCCGGGGACGGCCGGCACAGCAGGCCGCGCAGCCGGCGCCGTACTGGGCGATCGAGAGCGACAGCCTGCTGGTCGTGGGTGTGGACACCGGCATCAAGAACGTGATCGACAAGGCCCAGACGGCCTGGCTGCGCCGCGTCTCGCTCGACCCGCGGCCGAAGATCCTGGTGACCGGGAAGCCCATCTACACCGGCAACGTGCACAAGCCGTCACCGCTGGAGGAAGGCGGCACGATCGATGACATCGTGCGCGACCCGGCCCACCGGTACGTCGCGGCCATCGGCGGAGACGTGCACAACTACCAGCGCTATCCGGTCAAGGTGGGCGACCGGGTGATCCAGTACGTCGTGACCGGCGGCGGCGGCGCCTTCATGCACGCCACCCACATCATCGGCAGGGTGGACGTCGCCGGCGTGGCCGAGGACGACTTCAAGTGCTACCCGCTGCGCGGCGACTCGCTGTCCTTCTACAGCCAGCTCTACGCCCGCCGCCTGCGGATGAAGTGGCTCTGCCTCACCCCCGACGAGGCGGTGTGCATCATGTCCAGCCGGATCGGCAACCGTCCGGCCCGGCCGATCGAGGGCGCGGTCACGGTGACCCGGCGGATGCGCTGGGCGGCGCGGCTGCTCGGCGCCTGGCCGTGGCCGTTCAGGCTGCCGGTGGACAAGGTGTTCCACCGCTTCCTGTCGGAGCTGTCCGACTGGGACCAGCCGCCGTTCTTCAAGCAGTTCCTGCACGTGTCGGTCACGCCCGACCGGCTGACCCTGCGCTGTTTCGCCGCCACCGGCTGCCTGGAGCAGGAGCTCCGGCCGCCGTTGGAGGACGAGGTGCACATCGATTTGTCGTAGCCGTTTGGCACCCTTATGTGCGTGTATGTCGTGGTAGCGGGGGAGACGGTGCTCCCCGTCGGAGGAACGGCCCGGCGCGCGGCCGACCCGGCGTCCGCGGTGCGGGAGCTGGAGTCCGGGGGCGGGCCGCGGTGGGTCTGGGCCGACACGCGGGAGACGTACCCTCAGCTGCTGGAGCAGGGCGTGCGGGTCGCGCGCTGCCACGACCTCGCGCTCACCGAGGGGTTGCTGCTCGCCCACGAGGGCCGCTACGGCGAGCCGCGCTCGGCGCGGGCCGCCCACGCCCGGCTGCACGGCCTGCCGGTGCCCGACGACCAGCCCAGCGTGCCCGGCACGTTGTTCGCGCCGGAGCCGCTGGGTGCCGAGGCGGTGGCCGAGGTGCTGGCCGACCAGCTCCGCCGGATCGAGGCGCTGCCCGAGCCCGGCCGCTTCCGGCTGCTGGTCGCCGCCGAGTCCGCGGGCGCGCTGGTCGCGGCCGAGATGTCGCACGAGGGCATGCCCTGGCGCCTGGACGTGCACGACGCGCTGCTCACCGACCTGCTCGGCCCGCGGCCCGTGCACGGCATGCGCCCGGCCAAGCTGCAGGCGCTGGCCGACGAGGTGGCGGCGGCCTTCGGGCGGCCGGTCAACCCCGACTCGGTGCAGCAGCTGGTCAAGGCGTTCAAGGGGGCGGGGGTGGCGCTGAAGACGACCCGGTCGTGGGAGCTGAAGAAGATCGACCATCCCGCCGTCGCGCCGCTGCTGGCCTACAAGGAGCTGGCCCGGCTCTACAGCTTCCACGGCTGGGTGTGGGCCGACCAGTGGGTGCGCGGCGGGCGCTTCCGGCCCGAGTACGTCGTCGGCGGCGTGGTGTCCGGCCGGTGGGCGACCAGTGGCGGCGGCGCGCTGCAGATCCCCAAGGTGATGCGCCGGGTCGTGGTGGCCGACGCGGGATGGACGCTGGTCGTCGCCGACGCGGCCCAGCTGGAGCCGAGGGTGCTGGCCGCGATGGCCGGCGACGGCGGGCTGGCCAGGGCGGCGGGGGAGATCGACCTGTACTCGGCGCTGGCCCAGTCGTTCGGCGGCGAGCGCGGGAACGCCAAGATCGCCATGCTGTCCGCCATGTACGGCGGCACCAGCGGCGACGCCTCCAAGCTGCTGGCCGTCATGCGCCAGCGCTTCCCCAAGGCTTACCAGTTCGTGGAGGACGCGGCCAAGGCCGGGGAGGAGGGGCGGCTGGTGCGGTCGTGGCTCGGGCGGACCAGCCCGCCGCCGTCCGGGCGGTGGAAGGAGCTGGTGTCCGGCCCGGAGGGCGGCCGGGCGGCCCGCGACCGGGGTAGGTTCACCAGGAACTTCGTGGTGCAGGGCACGGCCGCCGAATGGGCGCTGGCGCTGCTGGCGGTGCTGCGCGGGCTGCTGCCCGAGCCCGCCAGGCTGGTGTTCTTCCAGCACGACGAGGTCATGGTGCACTGCCCGCTGGAGCAGGCCGAGCAGGTCACCGCGGCGGTGACGGCGGCGGCCGCGGAGGCGAGCAGGCTGCTGTTCGGCTCGACCCCGGTGCGCTTCCCGATGGAGACGGTGGCCGTGGGGTGCTACGCCGACGCCAAGTGACCGTTCAGGCCGGTCTGTCGCGGTACCGGGCCGAGACCAGCCAGAGCCCGGCCAGCGTGACCATGACGCCGACGACCAGGCCGAGCACGCCGTAGGACAGGACGCCCACGATGGCGCCCGCGATGATCGTCCCGGTGGCGCCGCAGACGTTCATCAGCAGGTCGGACAGGCCCTGCACGGCGGGCCGGCGGTCGATCGGCACCGACTCGGTGACCAGCGCCGATCCGGCGACCAGCCCGCACGACCAGCCGAGCCCGAGCACGACCAGGGCCGTCGTCACCTGCCACACCCGGTGCCCCGCCGTGCCCGCCAGGACGGCCGCGGCCAGCAGCAGCGCCGACCCGAGCACCAGCACCGGCACCTTGCCCGCCCGGTCGGCCAGCCAGCCGACGACCGGCGAGAACATGTACATGCCGGCGATGTGCAGGCTGATCACCAGGCCGATGACGTTCAGGTTCGAGCCGTCGTGGTGGAGCTTCACGGGCGTCATCGACATGATCGAGACCATCGCGGTGTGGGCCACCGCGATCATGACGAGCGCGCGGCGGGCCATGGGGGTCTCGCGCAGCGTGCGCAGGCCCGTCCTGATCGTGCGGTGGCGGCCGGGGCCGGGCTCGGGGGCGCCGTCCAGCGTGCGGGCCAGCTTGAGCGGGTCCGGGCGCAGGCCGCCGATGATGATCACGAGCGCCACGGCGAACGCCAGCGCCGCGAACGCGAACGGCCCCGCCTTGGCCGCCAGCCCGGCCTCGATCCCGATCCGGTCGGCGGGCTCGGCCAGGTTGGGCCCGGCGACCGAGCCGACGGTCGAGGCCCACACCACCAGCGACAGGTGCCGGGCCGAGTGGCCCTGCGGCGACAGGTCGGTGGCCGAGTAGCGGGCCGCCAGGCTGCCCGCGCTGCCGCCGCCGACCAGCACCAGCCCGGCCAGCAGCAGCGGCCAGTTGCCCAGGCTGATCGCGGCCACCGAGAGCGCGCAGCCCGCCAGCGCCGCCAGGTAGGTCAGCGACAGGCCCACCCGGCGGCCCCCCAGGCTCGACAGCCGCGCGGTCGGCAGCGCGAGCAGCGCCGCCCCGAGCACGGTCGCGGTTCCGGCGAACCCGCTGATCACGGTCGAGCCGGACAACTCGTCCACGACCACCGAGCTGAGCGCCAGGCCGACGGCCACCCCGACGCCGCCCACGATCTGCGCGGCGGACAGGACGACCAGGGTTCGACGCTGGACGCTGACGAGGTCAGGCAGGGAGACGGGGGGTTTCGTGGGGGCGCTGGTCACCTGTGAAGTCTCGCATAGCCCCCGACATCCCCCCAAAGAGGACAGGCATCCATTTCTATTGGGAAAGGTGCCTTTTTCAGAGGATGGTGACGGAATCCCCCACGGTGATCGTGCCGGGGGCGTCCGGGATCAGGTTGATGCCGAACCAGACCTTGCCGTCCCACTTGCGGTGGCGGGACAGCGTCCTGATGGGCTCCTTGCCCTTGGTGTACGTCGCGGTGTCGATCGTGGTCAGCACGCAGCGGTCGCAGCCCTTGGTCACCCGGAAGGCGACCGCGCCGATGCGCAGCCGCTTCCACTCGTCCTCGGCGAACGGCCGCTCCGCCCCGTCGATCACCACGCTGGGCCGGAAGCGGTGCATGGGCAGCGGCTCGGGGACCTCCTCGCCGCGTTCGGCCGCCGTCTCGGCGATCCAGTCGTTGAGCCGGCCGAGTGAGGCGGTCGTGGTCAGCAGCAGGGGGTAGCCGTCGGCCAGGCTCACCCGGTCGCCGGGCAGGCCGTACTCGGGGTTGACGGGACGTCGGGCCGGGTCGTCGAGCCAGGCCAGCCGCGCCGGGCGGCCGATCAGGTCCGACAGCCAGCGTGCCGCGTCGTCGCCGCAGTCGGTGAGCTCCACGGGTGTGCGCCAGACGTCCACGGTGGTCATGGTGGAAGTCGGGGTGACCCGCAGCGGGGGCGCGTGCGGGCCGGTCAGGGTGAGGGTGTCGCCGTCGAGCTGGGCCACGCAGGCCAGCAGCCTGGGGTGCTCGCGGGCGGTCAGCATGCCGCCCTGGCCGTCGGTCACCAGGTAACGCCGGTCGCCGGCCAGCCCCCACGGCTGCACTTCGGCCTCATGGACGTCGTGCCCGGCGGTGGACTTGACGGGATAGAAGTGGATGCTCGCCAGTTCCATGGCCAGGACCGTACCTCACGCCCTCGGGACGGCTTCGGCCCGGTGGGCCGCGGCGACCGGCTCCCGGCCCGGACGGGCGGACAGGGCCACCACGCCCAGCGCCGCCGCGCCGAGCACGGCGCCGATCCAGCCGACGGACGGGTATCCGGCGCCCGCCCCGATGGCCAGCCCGCCGAGCCACGGGCCGACGGTGATGCCGACGTTGAAGGCGCAGACGTTCATCGCGGCGGCCATCGTGGGGGCGTCCTTGGCCAGGGTGAAGACGCGGGTGTTCAGCGTCGGGTTGGTGGCGAAGCCGAACCCGCCGAGCAACAGGACCAGCGGCACGGCCAGCACCGCGACCGGCGCGGCCAGAGCCAGCAGGACCGAGGTCACGACCAGCCCGGCGATGCCCGCGTACAGGGTCGGGAACGGGCGCGTGTCGGCGGTGCGCCCGCCGATCGTGATCCCGATCACCGCGCCGACGCCGTACAGCGCCAGGACGGCGGGCACCCAGGCGGCCCGCAGGCCGGTCGTGTCCACGAGCATCGCGCTCAGGTAGCTGAAGGAGACCAGCAGGCCGCCGGTCGCCAGGGCGGTGGTGGCGAAGGCGAGCCACAGGCGCGGGCTCAGCATCGAGCGCAGCTGCTCGGCGACGCCCGGCGCGGCCTCCCGCTCGGGACGGCCGCCGGGGATCGTCGCCAGCACGCCCAGGGCCGCCAGCGCCGACAGCGCGGCCACGGCCCAGAACGCGGCGCGCCAGCCGAGGTGCTGGCCGATGACCGTGCCGAGGGACAGCCCGACGACGGTGGCCACGGTCAGCCCGCCCGCCACGATGCTCATCGCCTTCCCCCTGGCGTTCGGCGGCACCAGGCCGACCGCCGTGGACGCCGCGACCGCCCAGAACCCGGCGTAGACGAAGGCGCCCGCCACGCGGGTGGCGAACAGCAGGCCGTAGCTGGTGGTCAGGGCCCCGGCGACGTGGGTCAGCGCGAAGACCGCCATGAACGTCAGCAGCGCCGTCCGGCGCGGCCAG
Source organism: Nonomuraea sp. NPDC049655 (assembly GCF_044465465.1). Lineage (NCBI taxonomy): Bacteria > Bacillati > Actinomycetota > Actinomycetes > Streptosporangiales > Streptosporangiaceae > Nonomuraea > Nonomuraea sp. NPDC049655. Next base: position 128,227 of record NZ_JBITLS010000011.1, on the reverse strand, counting down.
CGCATCGTCACGACGGCCAGCACCGGCGCCCCCACCAGCATCCCGATCGCGAACGCCGAGATCAGCAGCCCCGCGTCGGGGACGGACACGCCGAGGTCGGCGGCCATCTCCGGCAGCAGTCCGGCCAGCATGAGCTCCGAGGTGCCCTGGGCGAAGATCGCCAGCCCCAGGATGAACACCGCCAGCGGCATGAGAACTCCCTCAATTTTAGAACGCTCAGTACAAAATTCGGCCACGAAAAGTGATGGAGGCGCAGGAAAGGTCAGAAAGCGGTCAGCGCCGTCGTCGCGATGGATGCGAGCACCGCCCGGCCCGCCCCGCCCCGGGCCGCGACGCGCAGGCCGCTGACCGTGGCCACGACGAAGTGCGCGAGGGCCAGGGCGTCCTTGTCCGCGCCGATCTCGCCGAGGGCCTGCCCGCGCTCGATCGCGCCGCGCATCGCCTCCACCCGCCGCTCGCCGTCGCGGCGCAGCAGGACGGCGATCTCCGGGTCGTGCGGAGCCAGCTCCACCAGGGCGTTGACCACCAGGCAGCCGGCCGGGTCGCCGGCCTCGGGGTCGACCGCCTGCCACAGCACGGTCCTGATCTTCTCCGCGGCGGGCCGGTCGGAGGCCATGAGCTCGATCAGCGCGGACGTGCGCTCCTCCTGGTAGCGGCGCAGGGCCCGCTGGTAGAGGTCGCGCTTGTTCGCGAAGGTGTTGTAGATGCTGCTGCGGCCGAGGCCGGTGGCCTCGCACAGGTCCTGGGTCGAGGTGCCTTCGTAGCCCGCGTCCCAGAACGCGCGCATGGCGGCCTCGACGGCGCGGTCCTCCTCGAACGTCCGTGGTCGTGCCATGACGAGCACGCTAGCACGTTTTGGAATGATCAGTGCAATATGGGTCAGGTGGTCTGGCGGAAGGTGTCCAGGAACGTCTTGCGGGCCTCGGCCTGGTCGTCCCACTTCAGCTCGGGCATGTCGAACGAGATCGTGAAGGCGGTCTTGTCGTCGAGCGTGACGTACCGGGTCAGGGCGTGCATCGGGACGCCGTCCTTGGAGGTGTAGGTGTACTCCCAGTCGGCGGCCTTCCAGCCGCGGTAGTCGGTGGCCTGGAGCTGCACCTGGATGTAGCCCTCCACGCCGCCGTCGGCCTCGCGCCGGCTCAGCTCGGCGAGCCCGTCGGCCTGCGGGGCGGCCTGCTCGACGACGATCCGGGTGCCGGAGTCCTTGGGGCCGGTGAAGGTGGCCGCGTCCCCCGAGGCGGCCAGCTTCCAGCCGTCCGGGACCGCCGCCGCGAAGCCGGGCGGGGTGTGCTCCTTGTAGCCGTCGGGCACCGGCGACGGCCCGGTCTTCCGCGGCGCCTGGCTGGTGGCGGCGGCCGACTGCGTGCCGGGCGAGACCTGCGGCGGGCCGCCGGACAGGATGACCACGATCGCGCCGATCACCACGGCCACGCCCGCGACCGCACCGGCGATCAGCAACGGCGTGGGCCGGCCGCCGCGCATCCAGGGGCCGTCGCCCTCCTGGACCCTGCGGCGGCTGGTGCCCGCCCGCGAAGAACCGCCGCGCGAGGGGCCGCTGCGCGCGGGCCCGGTCCGGGTGGCGCCGGTGCGCGAGGAACCGGTCCGGCTGGAACCGGTCCGGGTGGCGCCGGTGCCCGACGGGCCGGAGCGCGACCCGGCGCCGGAGCCGGGCAGGGTCGCCAGGCGGCTGTGGCTGATGTCGTGCGACAGGTCACGCGAGTGCTCGCGCAGTTCGTCGGCCGAGGCCAGCGGCCACGGGGCCGGGACGGCGGCCGCCCTGCTGTCCGTCGTCAGCGGCAGGATCGGCTGCGGCGCGGGCGGGACGGGCGCGCCGAGGTCGTCGAGGTCGTCGAGGTCAGCGGCGGGCGGTTCCATCCGGTGCGGGCCGGACGGGCCGCCGAAGGCGTTGAAGCCGCCGGCCGGGGACGGCAGCCGGTCGGTGCGATGGCTGCCCGACGGGCTCGACAGGCCGTCGTGGGGCGGCATCGCGTACCCGCCCGCCGGTCCGGCCAGCGGGTCGTACGGCACCCGCACCGGCCCCGAAGGGGTCTCCACGATGCGCGAGGGCATCGGCCCGGACGGGTGCTCCAGCGGCGGCAACATCCCCAGCGGCGTCTGGTCCGACTCGGCCGGCAGCGTCTCGGGCGGGCGCGGACGGGCCGAGCCGTGGGCGCGCAGCACCGCTTCCAGCAGGTCGGCGACCTGCTCCGCGGTGAGCCGCTCGGCCGGGTTCTTGCGCAGCAGGCCCTCGATCACCGGCAGCAGCGCCCCGGCCCGCTGCGGCCTGATGGGCTCCTGGGTGAGCACCGCGCCCAGCACCGCGATCGCGTCCGGCCCTTCGTACGGCGGCCGCCCCTCCACGGCCGCGTACAGGGTCGCGCCGAAGGACCACAGGTCGGCCGCCTGCCCGATCGGCTGCCCGGACAGCCGCTCCGGCGGCACGTACGCGGGCGAGCCCATGAGCAGCCCGGTCTGCGTGATCGTCACGTCGCCCTCGATGGCGGCGATGCCGAAGTCGGTCAGCACCACGCGGTCGGAGGTCAGCAGCACGTTGCCCGGCTTGACGTCGCGGTGCAGGATGCCGGCCGCGTGCGCGTGCCGGAGCGCGTCGAGCACGCGGATGCCGATCTCGGCGGCCTGGATCACCGGCAGCGGGCCGCTCTGCCGCACGGCCTGCTCCAGCGACCAGGCGCGGACCAGCTCCATCACGATCCACGGCCGGCCGTCCTCCTCGACGACGTCGTGGACGGTGACGATGCCCGGATGCGTCAGCCGGGCCGCCGACCTGGCCTCGCGCAGCATGCGCCGGTGGGCCATCTGCTTGCCCGCCTGATCCAGCCCGTACGGCAGGATCAGCTCCTTGACCGCGACGTCCCGGTCGAGCAGCACGTCATGGGCGTGCCACACCATGCCCATGCCGCCCCGGCCGACCGGCGACATCAACCGGTAACGCCTGCCGACCAGACGCCCCTGGCTCTGCGGGTCACCCCCCGGCGCACCCTGGTCCGGGCCGGGCCCGCCGAGCAAGCGGTCGGCTGCCATCTTGCCGCCCCCATTCAGCCTCATCCGTCACATCAGAGCGTGACCGCTTCGAGCGGTGGATCGCCGTACGCGCCACCGTGCGCCATGCGCTACTTGCAGATTATGAGGTTCGCCACGATATCGGCGGAAAATCGGTAATGGAAGGCGAAGAGCCTTTACAGCCGCTCTGACCTGCAGATATACGGCTTTTCAAACTGATCACTTACTCAGCGGCGAGTGCGATCAAGGCGCTGGTGAACGCCTGTGCGGGCGGCTCCACCAGCCCCGCGCCGACCTGGCCGGTGCCCGCCACGCGCCCCGCGATGCCGGTGTTGACGACCGGCAGAATGCCCGTCCTGGCGACGAGCGTCACGTCGATGCCGACGGGCGTGCCGCGGAATCCGAGCCCGGGGATCTGGTACGCGGGATGCTCGGCCAGCGTGATCTCGTACATCGAGCGGGTGGCCCGGACCGCGTCGGCCACCTCGCCGCCGACGAAGCGCACGATCGCGGGCGCGGCGGCCATCGCGAAGCCGCCCAGCCCGGAGGTCTCGGTGATCGTGGAGTCGCCGATGTCGGGGTTGGCGTCCTGGGGGCCGTACGCGCCGAGGTAGAGGCCGTCCGGCACCCCGGCCGGGCCGGTGAACCAGCGTCCGCCGAGCCCGGAGACCTGCACGCCGAAGTCGGTGCCGTTCCTGGCCATGGCCACGACCAGCGAGGAGCCGGGGATGTCGCGGGCGGCGTCCGTGCTCACCTTGCCCGCGGCCATGCCCGCGTTGAGGAAGAAGTGGTCGTTGCCGTTGACGAAGCGCAGCACCTGCGCCGCCTGCGCGGGCGCGGCCTCCACCAGGGCCGGGGCCAGCTCGCGCAGCAGCAGCGAGGTGGCCGCGCGGTTGCGGTTGTGCAGCTCGTCGCCCATCTGCAGGGCCTGCGCGATCAGCGAGCGCAGGTCGATCGGGCCGGTACGGGCCAGCGTCGCGGCGAGGACCGGGCCGAGCACCTCCTCCATCCAGCGCAGCCGGTCGAGCACCTCGGGGCCGTACGCGCCGTACCTGAGCACCTTGCCCAGGCCCTCGTTGAGCGAGCAGTAGGCGGTGCCGCCGTGCTCCTCGTCGCGTACCTCCAGCAGCCACATCGACGGGCTCACCACGCCCGCCATCGGGCCCACCGCGGCGTGCTCGTGGCAGGGCCGCAGCGCGACCGCGCCCGCCGCCAGCCCGGCCTCGGCCTCCCGCTCGTCGCCCGCCAGGCCCTCCAGCAACATCGCGCCGATCAGCGCGCCGCGCATCGGGCCCGAGGCGCGGTCCCACTCGATCGGCGGCCCGGCGTGCAGGAACGTCCCCGCGGGCAGCACCTCGGCGGCCCGCCGCAGGCCCACCAGGTACGGCCGCGCGCTCGTCAGCCTGCGCACGGCCAGCTCGTTGGCGGCCGTCCTGCGCGGGTCGGCCAGCACCTTGGCCAGGGCGTCGGCGGTGCCGGGCAGCGGCGGCCGCCAGGCAACCGGCGTCGTCGGCACGGCCTGGGCCGCCAGCGCCTCGTCGAGCAGCCCAGCGCCGACGGTGATCACCCGCGGCGGCCCCGACAACAGGCTCACGACACCCTCCCGGCAAGGCGACGAACGGCGGGCGGGGGCACGGCGGGCGGGGGCACGGCGCGCGTCAGTGCGGGTGGCGGCACGGCGGGCGGGGTCACAGGAGGCTCCGGGCGTGGCGGGCGGCCTCGGCGTTGGAGACGAACACGGCGGCCCCGGCCTCGCGCAGCGCCGCGGCCTGCCGGTGCAGGTCCTGGGGATCGCCCGCGCTGCCGACCAGCGCCACCACGACGGTGGCCGGCGTACGGGCGACCGCCGGCGCGAGCGAGGCCGCCGGGTCGGGGTCGGCGGCGTGGCCGAGCACGACGTCCATGAGCACCACCTCGTCCGCCCGGACCCGCGACAGGGCCTCCAGGCGCAGCGTCGGATCGATCATCGGATGCGCCCTGCCCCTGGTGTAGGCGTCGTCCCCGAAGTCGGTGAACGCGCCGGGCCCGGCCAGGACGGCGGCCTCCGCGCACAGCGTGCCGCCCGCGTACAGCCCCCTGACACTGCGCGGCTCCCCGCGCAGCGCCCCCGGCCACGACGGCCATCCGGGCACGCCGCGGCCCAGCGCCCGCAGCGCCCGCCCGGCCGCCTCGGTGAGGTCGGTCTCCGGCAGCACCGCCTCCACCACCGGCGTGCGCAGCCCGGCCGCCACCTCCAGGACGGCCCCCGCCACGCCGGGACCGGGCGGCTTGCCGACCAGCACGATCAGCTCGGTGGCCGGATCGTCGTCGAGCAGCCGCAGGGCGCGCATCGTGGCCAGCCCGCCGACCTCGGCCGACAGGTCCCTGCCGCCCACGCCGAGGATGTGGCTGATCCCGGCCTCCGCCCAGTCGAGCAGGCAGGACACCTGCTGGGCGCCCGTGCCGGAGGCGGCGACCAGGCCGACCGGCCCCGGCCGCAGCACGTTGGCGAAGCCCAGCCCGACGCCCGCGATCGAGGCGGTGCCGCAGTCGGGCCCCATGACCAGGACGCCGCGCTCCTCGGCCAGCTCCTTGAGCCACCGCTCCTGGGCCGGCGGCACGCCGTCGCTGAAGATCATCACCGGCAGTCCGGCCTCGACGGCGTCGCGGGCCTCGCAGAAGGCGTGCTCGCCGGGCACGGACACCAGGACCAGGTCGGCCGGCGTCCTGGCGGCCGAGTAGGTGGTGAGCGGCGGCTGCTCCCCGGACACCGTGGCGGCCCTGGTGGCGGTGGCGGCGGCGGTGGTGGCGGCCCGCGCGGTCAGCCGGGCGTCCAGCTCCTCGACGGCCCGCGCGGGGTCGGCGCCGCGCAGGGCGATGAGCAGGTCGCCGGGGCCCGCGGGCGGGGGCTCGAAGCCGAGGTCGCGGACGATGGCGAGGTTGAGCTCGGTGGCCATGGCCACCATCGCCACCTCCACGCCCGGCATTTCGGTCAGCGCACGACTTATTCGCATCAAGGTGACGGAGTCGTGGTACGTCCCTTTTCTCAGCTGGATCAGGTCGTCGCTCACGGGCGCCCGCTCAACGCCCGGACCGAGGCGAGCCCGATCGAGATGCCCTGGGCGAGGTCGGCGCCCGAGGTGTGGCCGAGCCGGTGCAGGCGCCGCAGCGCCGGTTCGAGCGCCTGCCTGCCCGCGATGCCGCGCAGCACGCCGGTCACCTCAGGGCTGGCCTCGCCCCTGGCCGCGCAGTGCAGCAACGTCGCCGAGATCGGCGTCGTACGGGTGCGCGCGTCGTAGGTGACGGTCGCCGCCAGCCAGTCGGCCAGCCAGACCGCCCGCCGCGTGCCGGTCGCCGTGCCGAGGTGCCTCAGCGTCACCAGCAGCCCGGCCAGCACGTCGTCGCCGCTCGGCGTGAGCCCGGGACCGAGCCCCACGAGCCGTTCCGCCGCCGTCACCGCGCCCAGCAGCCGGGCCTGCGCGCAACTGCGCGCCAGCAGCTCGACGGCGTCGTTCCCGGCCAGGCCGGGCCGTCCGGGGCCGTCCAGGACGACGTCGGCCAGGCTCAGCGGGTCGACCGGGCCCAGCGCCGGAGCCGGGTCCCACCAGCGGCGCACGCCGAGGCTCAGCGAGCCCAGCTCGATGCCGCGGTCGCCGACGGCGGCGTCGTCACCCACGGTGACCTTCGGCAGTGGCGTGGCCAGCAACACCGAGTTGGGCAGCCGGGCCGCCTCGCCGGTGATGAGGGCGATCACCGAAGGCTCGCAGTCGGTCCTGACCTCCAGGTATATCCCCGCGGAGAACGCCGCGAGCACCCGGGCCGGGCTGCGCGGGGCCTCCAGCACGGGACGCACGGTGGTGCTGGCCGCGCCCGTCACGCGGACCCGGGCACGCCGCGCATGAGTACTGACGGTCACCGAACCTCCCATCGGACCCTGGTCCTGACCGTAGAACGGCCGGAGAACCCTCCGTACGGAGAAATTTGCCAACAGTCAGCGGGAAGGTTGGCTCTTCCTGACAGACCATCTGGGGAGTCACAATCACCACATGGAGCCCCCCGTGCGTCTGGCCAGCACCGGAACGATCATCCACGGCGTCTCGGTCGGGGAGGTGCTCGGCGTCTCGACGCTGGCCGAGGCCAGGCTGATCGCGGGGGAGAGCGGGCTCGGGCGCATCGTGCAGCGGCTCAACGTCATGGAGGTGCCCGACATCCTGGCCTGGGTCAAGCCGCACGAGCTGCTGCTGACCACCGGCTACCCGCTGCGCAACACGCCGCAGTCGCTCGGCCGCCTGGTCGCCGACCTGGACGAACGCGGCCTGGCCGCGCTGGCGATCAAACTCGGCCGGTACGTGGACGAGCTGCCCGCCGAGATGACCGAACAGGCCGACCGGCTCGGCTTCCCGCTCATCCTGCTGCCCAACGACGTCGGCTTCGACGACATCCTCAACCAGGTGCTCACCGACATACTCAACCGCCAGGCCGCCGTGCTGGCCCGCGCCGAGGAGGCGCACCGGGCGCTGGTCCACGTGGTGCTGGCCGGCGGCGGGCTCGACGAGGTCGCCGCCGAGGTGGCCCAGCTCCTCGACGTGGCCGTGGCCGCCGTGGACGGCTCCGGCCAGGTCCTGGCCACCGCCGGGGCGGCCGAGCACGTCGCCGCCCTGCGCGAGTCGATCTCCCGTGAGGGCCCGCCGCCCGCGCGAACCGCCGACACGCCGGGCCGCGGCAGGGCGTTCGCCTCGGCGCCCGTGCTGGCCGGCGGCCACCACCACGGCCGGATCGTCGCCTACAGCGCCACCGGCGCGATCCGGGACAGCGACATCGGCATCCTCGAACGCGCCGCCACCGTCGCCGCGCTGGTCGTTACCCGGCAGGAGGCGGTCAACGCGGTCGAGAGCAAGTACCGGGCCGACTTCCTGCGCGACGTGCTCACCGGCCGGGCCGGCACGCCCGAGCGGGTCGACGCCAGGGCCAGGGCGTTCGGCTGGGACCTGGCGCGGCCGGTGATCGTGCTGGTGGCCGAGCTCGACCCCGACGGCGACGAGCGCAGCGCCCAGGACCGGCTGGTGTCCTGCTGGACGGCGGCCGTGCGGCGGCACGACCCGCGCGGCGCGGTGGCCGGGTTCTCGCACGAGGTCGTCGCCGTCGTGGACGCCTCGCTCGACGCCGCCAGGGTGGCCAAGGACGCCGCCTCGGCGTTCGCCGACGTGCCGCCCGCGACGTTCTCGACCGGCACCTCTCGGCCGAGCCCCGGGGCCGGGACGCTGCCGGAGGCGTACGCGCAGGCGATGAAGGCGGCCCGGGTGGGCCGGCAGCTGCACGGGCCGGGCGCGGTCGCGCACTTCGACCAGCTCGGCGTCTACCGGCTGCTGTCGCTGGTGAACGACACCGGCGAGCTGCACGCGTTCGTCCGCGAGACGCTGGGCCCGCTGGCCTGGGACGAGGACGCCGAGAACGCCGACCTGCGGCGCACGCTGCAGGTGCTCCTGGAGACCAACCTCAACGTCGCCGAGACCGCCCGCCGGCTGCACTTCCACTACAACACGCTGCGCTACCGGATCGGGAAGCTGGAACGCCTGCTCGGCAACTTCACCGACGACCCCCACCTGCGGCTCAACCTGACCCTGGCCCTGCACGTGCTGCGCATGCGCGGCATCTAGGCTTGGGGCTCGTGGATCTGGATTTCGAACTGCGTTCCGAGTACATCCCGCTGTGCGACCTGCTGAAGTACTGCGGGGTCACCGAGACCGGCGGCATGGCCAAACACCTCATCGCCGAGGGCCTGGTCCAGGTCGACGGCGAGGTCGAGCTGCGGAAGACGGCGAAGATCCGTACCGGCCAGGTGGTGAGCGGCGACGGGTTCACGATCCACGTGCAATAACGGCCCACCGTATCCGGATGGTCGTGACACCCCTTATTGTGCTCTCCGACATACTTCGGAAGACGTCGCCGCTGGTCAGGCGGAAGATTGAGGTGGGTTCGCGGTGTTCGGGTGGAAGCTGCACGGCGACGGGAAACATCTGACGCCGGGAGAGGTCGTCAAGCCTGACGAGCGGCTCTCCTGGCCCCGGATGGTCGGCATCGGCGCCCAGCACGTCATCGCCATGTTCGGTGCGACGTTCGTGTTCCCGCTGGTCATGGGGCTCGACGCGAACCTGGCCGTGATGATGTCCGGCGTCGCGACGATCCTGTTCCTGCTCATCGTCAAGGGCAAGATCCCCAGCTACGTCGGGTCGAGCGCGTCCTTCGTGGGGGCCGTGGTGGCGATCAGGGCGGCCGGGGGCGGCGACGCGACCGTCACCGGCGCGCTGCTGGCCGTCGGCGTCGTGCTGGCCGGCTGCGGGCTGGCCATCCACCTGCTCGGCGTGCGGATCATCCACCGCGTCTTCCCGCCGATCGTCACCGGCGGCGTGGTGATGCTGATCGGCTTCGGCATGGCCTACGTCGCGGCCGACGTCTACTGGCCCAAGGACCCGTGGGTGGCGCTGCTCACGATGGCGGCCACGTTCGTGTTCATCGGGGTCTTCAAGGGCTTCCTCGGCCGCATCGGCGTGCTGCTCGGCCTGGTCTTCGGGTTCGTGCTGTCGTGGGTCTGGGACGTGGTGGGCGGCAAGATCCTGGCCCCCGACGCCACCGGCAAGGTGACCGAGCACTTCCGCGTCAACCTCCAGGGCGTCGCCGACGCCGACTGGATCGGCCTGCCGTCGCTGCACGGGCCGGTGTTCGAGGTGTCGGCGATCGTGCTGGTGCTACCGGTCGTGATCGCGCTCATCGCCGAGAACGTCGGCCACGTCAAGGCCGTCGGCGAGATGACCGGCGCGGACGTCGACGGCTACATGGGCCGCGCCATCATGGCCGACGGCGTCGGCACCGTGGTCGCCACCTCGGTCGGCGGCCCGGCCACCACCACGTACGCCGAGAACATCGGCGTCATGGCGGCCACCAAGGTCTACTCCACGGCCGCCTACTACATCGCCGCGGTCATCGCGATCCTGTTCGGCCTGTGCCCCAAGTTCGGCGCGCTCGTGGCCGCGACCCCCGACGGCGTGCTCGGCGGCGTCACGACCATCCTGTACGGCATGATCGGCCTGCTCGGCGCCCGCATCTGGATCGAGAACAAGGTGAACCTGTCCGACCCGGTCAACCTGGTCCCGGTGGGCGCGGGCATCATCATCGCCATCGGGCCGGTCGCCTTCCCGATCACCAGCACGTTCTCCCTCAGCGGCATCGCGCTCGGCACGATCGTGCTGCTCGTCGGCTACCACCTGCTGCGCGCCACGCGCCGCGAACCGGTGCCCGAAACAGGCCGATAACCCCCTCTCTGACCGGCCGGCGACTTCCCCGTACGGAGGTTCGCTCTGGTGACCGCGGGATATTTGGCAGATCATGCCCGTGTAGCCGCATCCCAGCGGTCCTAATGTGCCCGCAAAGGCACGGTCGCCGGCCCGGAAGAGAGGGCGCAGATGGTTTTCGGATGGACCAGACACGGTGACGGCAGGCATCTGGCGCCCGGCGAGGTGGTCAGGCCCGACGAGCGGCTGAGCTGGCCGCGCATGATCGGCTTCGGCGCCCAGCACGTGATCGCGATGTTCGGCGCCACGTTCGTGTTCCCGCTGGTGATGGGGCTCGACCCGAACGTCGCCGTGATGATGTCCGGCGTCGCGACGATCATGTTCCTGCTGATCGTGAAGGGCAAGGTGCCCAGCTACCTGGGCACCAGCGCGTCGTTCGTCGGCGGCGTGTTCGCCATCAGGGCCGCCGTCGGCACCGACCAGAGCGTCGCCGACGCCATCGTGACCGGCTCGATCCTGGTCGCCGGGCTCGTGCTGGCGCTGGCGGGGCTGGCCGTGCACGTGCTCGGGGTGCAGATCATCCACCGGGTCTTCCCGCCCGTCGTCACCGGCGCGGTGGTGATGCTCATCGGGTTCGGGCTGGCGTACGTGGTCGCGGACGTCTACTGGGGGCAGGACCAGTGGGTGGCGCTGATCACGATGCTGGTGACGTTCGTGGTGATCGTGGCGTTCAAGGGGTTCGCCGGGCGCGTCGGAGTGCTCATCGGGCTGGTCGCCGGGTTCGCGCTGTCCTGGGTGCTGGACCGGGTGGCGGGGCCGGTCACCTCCGTGCTGCCCGGCCAGAACCTGCGCGACGCGGCCGGCGCCGCCTGCCCGGCCGAGGGCACGTACTGCGTGGCCACGGCCTTCCCGCACGACCGGGTCAGCTTCGACGCCGTCGCCAAGGCCGACTGGTTCGGGCTGCCGGACTTCCACGCGCCCGACTTCCGGTTCTCCGCCGTGCTGCTCGTGCTGCCCGCGGTGATCGCGCTCATCGCCGAGAACGTCGGCCACGTCAAGGCCGTCGGCGAGATGACCGGCACCGACGTCGACCCCTACATCGGCCGGGCGATCATCGCCGACGGCGCCGCCACCGTCGTCACCAGCGCGGTCGGCGGCTCGCCCACCACCACGTACGCCGAGAACATCGGCGTCATGGCGGCCACCAAGGTCTACTCCACGGCCGCCTACTACATCGCCGGCCTGATCGCGATCCTGTTCGGCCTGTGCCCGAAGTTCGGGGCGCTGGTCGCCGCCACGCCGGGCGGCGTGCTCGGCGGCGTCACCGTCATCCTGTACGGCATGATCGGACTACTCGGCGCCAAGATCTGGATCGAGAACCGGGTGGATTTCGCCGACCCGGTGAACATGGTCCCGATCGGCGCGGGCATCATCCTGGCGATCGGACCGGTGACGCACATGATCGGCGGAGACTTCTCCCTGGAGGGCATCGCGCTCGGCACCGTCGTGGTGGTGGGCGGCTACCACCTGCTGCGCGTCATAGCCGGGCGCCCACCGGGGCCGGCCCGGAGACCGGCCCCGGGCGAGGCCGGGTGAAGCCGCCGCCGTTCACCCACCACGCCCCCCGCGACCTGGAGGCGGCGCTGCGGACGCTCGCCGAGGTGCACGGGAAGGTGCTGGCCGGCGGCCAGAGCCTGATCCCCATGCTCAACATGCGGCTGGCCGCGCCCGAGCACATCGTCGACATCAACCGCCTGACCGCCCTGGACACGGTGGAAGCGGGCGGCGACGGGGTGCGGGTGGGCGCGCTGGCCCGGCACTCGCGGGTGGCCCGGTCCGGCGCGCACCCGCTGCTGACGAAGGCGCTGCGGCTGGTCGCGCACCCCGTGATCCGCAACCGGGGCACGGTCGTCGGGAGTCTGGTGCACGCCGATCCCGCCGCCGAGCTGCCCGCGGTGCTGGCCGTCCTGGGCGGCTCGGTGCGGCTGGCCCGGTGGACCCCCGCGGGCATCGCCGAGCGGGACGTGCCGGCGCGGGAGTTCTTCGTCGGGCCCATGGAGTCCGGCGTCCGGCCGGACGAGCTGGCCGTGTCGGCCTACTTCCCGGCGCTCGGCGGACGCGCCGGGACGGCGTTCGAGGAGGTGTCCCGGCGGCACGGCGACTACGCCCTGGCCGGCGTCTGCGCCGTGGTCACGCTCGACGACGACCTGCGCGTCGCCGCGGCCAGGGTCGCCTGCGTCGGCGTGGGCCCGGTCCCCGTCCTGATGGACGTGACCGGCGCGTGCGGCCACCGGCCGGCCGCGAGCGTCGACTGGCCGGCCGTCGCGCGGACCGTGCGGGACGGGACCGACCCCGAAGGGGACATCCACGCCACCGCCGCCTACCGGCGGCACCTGGTGGGCGTGCTGGCCGAACGGGCCCTGCGCGAGGCGGCACGGGAGGGGACGGCGACCGGTGGACCATGAGATCACGCTGACCGTGAACGGCACGGCGAGGCGGGTCAGCGTCCCCGGACGCCGCCTGCTGTCCGACTGCCTGCGCCACGACCTCGGCCTGACCGGCACGCACGTCGGCTGCGAGCACGGCGTCTGCGGCTGCTGCACGGTGCTGCTCGACGGCGAGCCGGTCCGGTCGTGCCTGACCTTCGCGGTCACCGTGGACGGGCACGAGATCACCACCGTCGAGGGCCTGGCCGGCCCGGACGGGCTCTCACCGGTGCAGCGGGCCTTCGCCGAGTGCCACGGCCTGCAGTGCGGCTTCTGCACCCCCGGCTTCCTGTGCACGGTGACCGCCCTGCTGGCCGAGAACCCGGCGCCCACCCACGAGGAGGTGCTCGAAGGCGTGTCCGGCAACCTGTGCCGGTGCACCGGCTACCAGAACATCGTCAAGGCCGTCCACCGCGCCGCCGAGCTGCTGGCGGAGGAGTCGTGAGCTTGCTGGGGGAGTCATGACGACCAGGATGTTCGGTGAGCCGGTGCAGCGGCGGGAGGACCCGAGGCTGCTCACCGGCCAGGGCCGCTTCCTCGACGACCTGGGCCGCGACGCGCTCGCCGCCGCGTTCGTCCGGTCACCCCACGCCCACGCCCGCGTCGGCGACATCGACGTGTCCGCCGCGCTCGACGTGCCGGGCCTGGTCGCGATCTACACCTGGGAGGACCTGCCCGAGCGGGTGGGCCGGCCGCTGCCGCTGCTGATCCCGCACCCGGCGCTCACCCACGGGCGCACGGCGTACCCGCTGGCCAGGGAGATCGTCCGGCACGTCGGCGAGCCCGTGGTCATGGTCGTGGCCGCCGACCGGTACGCCGCCGAGGACGCCTGCGCGCTCATCGAGGTCGCCTACGAGCCGCTCAAGCCGGTCGTCGGCCTGGCCGAGGCGGTGCAGGGCGCCCAGCTCGTGCACGAGGACGTGCCGGGGAACGTGGGGGCGCACCTCGTCCAGGAGGTGCCGGGGGCCGACGGCAGGGGCGCGCGCGAGGCCGTCGAGAGCGCGCCGCACACGCTGGCCTTCCGGCTCGACATCGAGCGCAGCGCCAGCATGCCGCTGGAGGGCCGCGGCGTGCACGCCCGCTGGGACGGCCGCGACCTGCGCGTCCACTCCAGCACCCAGACCTCCACCAGCGTGCGCATGGCCGTCGCCGCCGCGCTCGGGCTGCCGCTGCCGCAGGTCGAGGTGATCGCCCCGGACGTCGGCGGCGGCTTCGGCGTCAAGATCGTGCACCCGTGGCCCGAGGAGATCCTGGTGCCGTGGGCCGCGATGACGCTCGGCCGTGAGATCAAGTGGACCGAGGACCGCAGGGAGCACTTCATCTCCTCCGCGCACGAACGCGCCCAGATCCACCACGTGCGCGTCGGCTTCGACGACGACGGCCGCGTCCTGGGCCTGGACGTGACGATCCTGCACGACCACGGCGCCTACACGCCGTACGGGATCATCGTGCCCATCGTCACCTCCACGCAGTTGCTGGGGCCGTACAAGCCGGGGGCCTACCGGGTCGAGTTCACCGCGGTCTACACCAACACCGTGCAGGTCACGCCGTACCGGGGGGCCGGCCGGCCGCAGGGCGTGTTCTGCATGGAGCGGACCATGGACAAGATCGCCCGCTACCTGGGCAAGGACCGCACGCAGGTGCGCGCGGCCAACCTCATCCGGCCCGAGGAGTTCCCCTACGACCAGGGGATGACGTTCCAGGACGGCCGCCCGCTCATCTACGACAGCGGGAACTACCCGGAGATGCTCCGCATGATCAAGGAGCTGATCGGCTGGGACTCCTTCGAGCGGCGTCCGGGCCGGGGGATCGGCATCGGCTGCTACGTCGAGGGCACGGGCGTCGGCCCGTACGAGGGCGGGCACGTGCAGATCACCTCCGACGGCCGGGTGCACGTCTCGACCGGCCTGACCTCCCAGGGGCAGGGGCACGAGACCGCCTTCGCCCAGATCGCCGCCGCCGAGCTGGGCGTGCCCATCGAACGCGTCAGCGTGGTCACCGGCGACACCCGCAGGTTCGGATACGCGGTGGGCACCTTCGCCTCCCGCGCCGCCGTCGTCAGCGGCAACGCCATCGCCCTGGCCTGCCGGAAGGTCAAGGAGAAGGCGCTGCGCATCGCGGCCGACGCCCTGGAGGCCGACCCGGCCGACCTGGAGATCGACGACGGCCTGGTGCACGTCGTGGGCGCGCCGACCGCCGCGATCCCGCTCTCGACGGTGGCGGTGCTGGCCAACCCGCTGCGGTACGCCTTCGACGAGGAGACGGCCAGGGCGACCCAGTTCTCCGGCGCGGCCGACCCGGCCCGCCCGCCGGTGGCCGAGGGCGACGAGCCGGGCCTGGAGGGGCGGGAGTTCTACTCGCCGATCCGGTCCACGTTCGCCTCCGGCATGCACGCGGCCATCGTCGAGACCGACCCGGACACCGCCGAGATCAGGGTCGTCAGGTACGCCGTCGTGCACGACTGCGGCCGGCTGATCAACCCGATGATCGTGGAGGGCCAGATCCACGGGGGAGTGGCCCAGGGCATCGGCGGCGCCCTGTACGAGCGCATGGAGTACGACGTCCACGGCCAGCTCGTCAACGCCTCGTTCATGGACTTCCTCATGCCGTACGCCACCGAGATCCCCCCGATCGAGACCGCCCACCTGGAGACGCCCTCGCCGCTCAACCCGCTCGGCATCAAGGGCGCGGGCGAGGCCGGCGTGATCCCGGTGTCGGCGGTCATCGCCTCGGCGATCGAGGACGCCGAGGGCATCGAGATCGACCGCATGCCCATCTCGCCGTCCGACCTGTTCGGGCTGCGTATGCGATGATCGGCGCCATGCTCGCTCCCGGCGCCGGCCTGACCCGCTTCCCCGACGTGCCCGACGACGTGCGCACGATCGACCTGGCCTGGAACGAGATCACGCACGTGCCCGCCCGGGTGGCCGGGCTGGCCGCGCTGGAGGAGCTGCGGCTCGACGGCAACCGGCTGCGCGAGCTGCCCCGCCTGTCCGGCCTGGCCGCGCTGCGCGCCCTGCACCTCGACGGCAACGAGCTGAGCGAGGTCCCCGACTGCCCGCCCGGCCTGGAGACCCTCTTCCTCTACGGCAACCGGATCGAGCGCCTGACCGGCGACCTCGGCCCGCGCCTGCGCCACCTCGCGCTCGGCGGCAACCGGCTGACCTCCGTGCCCGCCGGGCTGTGGAAGCTGACCGGGCTCGAATCCCTCAACCTCGCCGAGAACGCCCTCACCGAGATCCCCGCCGACATCGGCGGCCTGGCCCGGCTGCGCATGCTCGACCTCGGCCACAACCGGCTCGCCTCGATCCCGCCCGAGGTCGGCGACCTGCCGCTCACCGACTACCTCTACCTGAGCGACAACGGGTTCACCGACGTCCCGGCCGCGCTCGGCCGCCTCGACCGGCTGGCCTACCTCAACCTCACCGACAACCGGCTGACCAGGCTCCCGGACGCGCTCGGGTCGATGGCGTCGCTGGTGGAGCTGCGCCTGTACAACAACCGGCTGGAGGCGCTGCCCGAGACCGTCGGCGGGCTCGGCCGGCTGCGCGAGCTGCACCTGCAGGGCAACCGGCTGACCCGGCTGCCCGCCGCCCTCGCGGCGCTGACCGAGCTGCGCGTGCTCGACCTGCGCGACAACCAGCTGAGCGAGCTGCCCGCGCTGCCGTCCGGCCTCACCCATCTCGACCTGCGCAACAACCGGCTGCGCGAGCTGCCCGCCGCGGTCGCCGAGCTGACCGGCCTGCGCAAGCTCGACCTGCGCTGGAACAAGCTCTACGACGACCCGCCGGTGCTCGATCTGCTGCGCGCCCGGGGCTGCGCCGTCCTGCGCTGAACCGGCGCGGAGGGCCGTGCGTAACTCCGCACATGACGACATTTCCACGTCTGGCTGTCCTCGCGCTGCTGGCCGGGCTGGTCGCCGCCTGCTCCGCCGGCGGCGGCTCCGGCGACCCGGCGGCGGCCGGCCGGAACGCCCCGCGGGCGGCGGCGCCCCAGACGGTCGAGCAGCTCGCCGCCAAGGTCGGCTGCAAGCCGCGCATGCAGGTCGACGCCGCCGAGATCCGTACGGGCTACTGCCGGACCGCCGACGGCCAGTTCTTCGTCACGACGTTCGCCAGCCAGTCCGGCAAGGACGCCTGGATGGACGCCGCCCCCGAGTACAACCCGCACCTGGTCGGCAACCTGTGGACCGTGCTGTCCAGCCGCAAGGTGCTGGAGCTGCTGAAGGAGCGGCTCGGCGGCGACCTCCACCTGAAGGACCACCGCACGAACCAGATGCGCACGGTCGGCTGAGGCGCCCTACGCCGCCGCGAGCATGACCCGCTTGCGGAACACCCAGTACGTCCAGCCCTGGTAGACCAGCACGAACGGCAGCGTGATCAGCCCGATCCAGCTCAGCATCGTCAGCGTGTACGGCCCCGAGGCGGCCGCCGCCAGGGTCAGCCCGGGCAGCGGCGCGACGCGCAGCTCCATGAAGACCGCCAGCGTGGCCAGCACGATGCCCGCGGCGGTCGCGCCGAACGCCCAGCCCTCCCTGCGCCGCCAGATCAGCGCCGCCGCGGCGGCCAGCGCGGCCATGGCGGCCAGGGCGGGCAGCGAGCCCAGGTTCGACAGGGCCAGCACGGCCACCGGGATGGCCACCGCCGCCGCGGCCATGGCGGCGGTCCTGGCCCGGCGGCGCACCGGGCCGGTGGTGCGCAGCGCGAGGAAGACCGCGCCGTGCAGCACGCAGAGCGTCAGCGTGAACGCGCCGCCGAGCAGGGCCGCCGGGCCGCTGTCGAACAGCACGTCGGCGAAGATCGCGCCCCACAGGAACGCCGGGAGGCCGCTGCCGACCAGGATGCCGAGGTCGCACCAGATCGGGTTGGCGACCTTGCCGCGCCACTCCAGTCCGACGCCGCGCACGATCAGGCCGACCAGGATGAGCGTGACGGGCAGGTAGAACGCGCTGAACAGGCCGGAGTACCAGGCGGGGAAGGCGGCGAACATGGCGCCGACGGCCGTGATCAGCCACACCTCGTTGCCGTCCCAGACCGGGCCGATGGTCTGCAGGCTCTGACGCTGCTCGGCGGCGTTCCTGCTGAGGAGCGGCGCCAGCAGGCCGACGCCGAAGTCGAAGCCTTCGAGGACGAAGTACCCGGTCCAGAGGAAGGCGATGATGACGAACCACATGTTGATCATGGTCTGGTCCCTCTAGTACATCAGCGACGGTTCGAGCGGCTGTGCCTCGGGAGCGGGCTGCCGCTCCTCGACGCCCTTGCGCACGTGCTTGGCCAGCAGGACGACCTCGGCCACGGCCAGGCCGCCGTACAGGAGTGTGAAGACGGTCAGCGAGATGGCGACCTCGGCCAGGGTCACGCCGGGCGAGACGCTTGAGGCGGTCAGCAGCTCGCCGGCGACCGTCCAGGGCTGCCGGCCGATCTCGCTCAGCAGCCAGCCCGCGATCACCGCCGCGAACGGCAGCGGCAGCGCCAGCAGCAGCGCCCGCGCCAGCCAGGACGGCACCTCGCGCCTGCGCCGGGTCAGCCAGAGGCCGAGCAGCGCGAGCCCCGCGGTGGCCATGCCGAACACGATCATCACGCGGAACGACCAGAACACGATCGTCGGGTCGGGCCGGTAGTCGCCGGGGCCGAACTGCT
The DNA here is from genome assembly GCF_044465465.1 of Nonomuraea sp. NPDC049655. NCBI lineage: Bacteria > Bacillati > Actinomycetota > Actinomycetes > Streptosporangiales > Streptosporangiaceae > Nonomuraea > Nonomuraea sp. NPDC049655. The sequence continues at coordinate 109,813 of NZ_JBITLS010000011.1, read as the reverse complement.
GCTCGAAGCGCTTCTGCAGGTCCTCGGTGCCCTGGACGGTGGCGTTGAGGTCGTTGGTGGCCAGGAAGCTGAGCACCTTGGGGATCTCGATGCCGGGCGCGAGGGAGAAGGCCGCGCCCGCGGTGTCGCGCTCCAGGCCCTCGGCCGCGGCCAGCTTCATGGGCTGCTGCTCGTACATGAGCTTGGCCGACATGTCGCCGGTGCCCGCGACGACCGCCCCCGCGATCGCCGTCATGACCAGCGCGCCGCGCGCGGCGCTGCGCCACATCGGCGCGCGCGTCCGCAGCAGCCAGTAGCCGCTGACCGCCAGCACGAACCCGCCCGCCACGATGAACGCGGCCCCGATGACGTGCGGCACCTGCGCGACCGCCGTGGAGTTGGTCAGCACCGCCCACAGGTCGGTCATCCTGGCCTTGCCGTCCACGACCTCGTAGCCGACCGGGTGCTTCATCCAGGCGTTGGCGGCGAGGATGAAGTAGGCCGACAGGTTGGAGCCGATCGCGGCGGCCCAGATGCTGGCCAGGTGCGCCTTCTTCGGCAGCCGGTCCCAGCCGAAGATCCACAGGCCGAGGAACGTGGACTCCATGAAGAAGGCCAGCAGCGCCTCCATGGCCAGCGGCGCGCCGAAGACGTCACCGACGAACGTGGAGTACTCACTCCAGTTCATGCCGAACTGGAACTCCTGCACGATGCCGGTCACCACGCCCATGGCGAAGTTGATCAGGAACAGCTTCCCGAAGAACTTCGTGAGCTTGAGGTAGTGCTCCTTGCCCGTGCGGTGCCAGGCCGTCTGGAGGCCCGCGACGAAGATGCCCAGACCGATGGTCAGGGGCACGAACAAGAAGTGGTACACGGTGGTGACCCCGAACTGCCACCGTGCCAGGTCAAGCGCGTCCATCAATCCCCACCCGCTCATAGCTCTACAAGCTGTAGTACTTCTACCTGTAGTAGTACTACAGGCCGTAGAGCATCGCGATGCGACGTTGGTCACATCCCCCGGTTCTGCCTACTTTTCGAGGATCCCGTACGGGTACGTCCCGGCGCGTCACCCGCCGGGCGGATTGCGCACTACCCCGCCCGGCGGACCCCGCCCGCGGCGTCGAGGTAGGCCCGCAGATTGCCCAGCTCGAAGCCGCGCCGCTTGATCTTGTCGATCAGCACCCGGAAGTCGGCCGCCAGGTTGGGCCGGAAGTGCAGGAGCAGGATGTCGCCCGGACGCAGGCGCTTGTCGGGCACCTGGTAGGCGATCTTGCCGCCCGGCTGCACGGTGGCGGTCCACAGCAGCACGGCCTTCACCCCGCACCGCCGGGCGGCCCGCAGCGTGTCGGTGTTGTAGCTGCCGAACGGCGGCCGGAACAACGCCGGCCGGGTGCCGATCTCCTTGCCGACCACCTGGGCCGCGCCGCAGATCTCGCGGCGCTGCCCGTCGAGGGCCAGGCGGCGCAGGTCGGGATGGGTGAGGGTGTGGTTCTCGACGGGCACGTGGACGTCGCGGAGCTGCCGGAAGTACCCCCACTTGCCGGCGCCCACGTAGCGGCCGGGGCCGCCGGCCGGGTCGGGGCTGCCCTTGGCCTCGACCGCGTCGCGCATGGCGAAGGCGGTGATGGGGACGCGCCGGTCGCGTACCAGCTTGACGAAGCCCGGGTCCTGCTCCCAGCCGTCGTCGATGGTCAGGAAGACGACCTTGCGCTTGGTGGGGATCGAGCTGATCACCGGGGGCAGGCCGTTCTCGCCCCTGATCGGGCCCACCTCGCCGGCGCGCGGCAGCGCCCCCGGCGGGCCCTGCGGAGTGGGCCGGGACGTGGGGACGCCGGTCGCGGACTGCTTCGCCGACGGCCCGGTCACGACCCCGCCGGTGTCGCCTGTGGTGCCGCCTGTGGCACACTCGGCGGCCAGCGCCACCAGCACCCCGGCGAGCACGGCCGGCCCCAGCCCGCCACGCCCGGCCCCGCTCCTGACCGTTCCACGCCCCCAGCACATGGAGCACCATCTTGCCAGCCCTGATCAGCGCGACGCGTCGCCCGACTGGCAGGTCTTGCCCTTAACCAGCCGGTCACCGGTGCCTAGAGTGGCCGCATGAAGGTGGCGGGCAGCGCCGTGATCGGCGTACAGCGAGATCGAGTGTGGGCCGCGCTCCAGGACCCGGCGGTGCTCGTGCGCACCATCCCGGGCTGCGAGCGCCTGGAGGAGACCGGGCCGGACACCTACAGGATGACGGTCAACGCGGGCGTGGCGTCCATCAAGGGCCTCTACCAGGGGGAGGTCGCGCTGGCCGAGCCGCGCGCGCCCGAGAGCTTCACGCTGCGGGCGCGCGGCCAGGGCGCGCCGGGCACGGTCGAGGCCACCGTCCTGGTACGGCTGAGCGAGATCGACGGCGGCACCCGGGTGGACTACGACGCCGACGCGGTGATCGGCGGGATGATCGGCGGCGTCGGGCAGCGCATGCTCGGCTCGGTCGCGAAACGCACGGCGGGCGAGTTCTTCTCCGCCGTCGAGGGCCACCTCAGCGCCCCGCCCCCGGCGGCCCAGACCGCACCAGAGGCCGCACCAGAGGCTGCACCGGAGGCCGCCCCGGCCGCCCCGGCGGTCTACGAACGGCCGCCCGCGCGGCCCGCCGAGCCCCGCCCGTGGGCGTTGCTGGCCGCCTTCGGCATGGGCGCGGCCGCCGCGCTCGCCGGCGTCGCCGTGGGCCGGCTGCTCGGCCGCGACACAGCCGGCCGGCGCGGCTGAGGGACGCGCCACGACGACCCTCGCGGAAAAGGATCTCCCGGCGTAGCGTGGCGGTATGCGGCAGGCACACGCTGAAGACGCACGGAACGAAGCCAGGCGCATCGTACGCGACCTGCTGGGGGAGGAGCGCCCCACCGCCGAGTCGCTGGTCGCCGAGGTGCGGCCGGTGTTCGGCGACCAGCGGACCGACCGCGCGCTCGGGCTCGCGCTCGGCGCGTCGCTCACCCGCCGATCGGCCGAACTGGCCGCCATCGCCGCGCTCCTCGTCGGCGCCCGCGAGCTGGGCGCCGGCTGGTGGACGCGGCCCAGGGGCGGCAAGCTGCCGCCGCCCGACGAGGTGTTGCGCACGGCCGTCGCGATCGAGCCGTGGACCGACCTGACCGCGCTGGAGATGCTGGCCGCCTGGATCGCCGACGACGCCGCCGACCAGCTCTGGGGCCGGCCCGTCGCCGAGGTCGACCTCAATTCCTGGCAGGCCGAGGACCGCTTCGAGCTGCCGCCGGGGGTCCGGCCGGGTCAGCGGCTCGTGGTGCACTTCGACGCGGGCGGCCGGCTCGACGCGGTCGTCGCCCGCCGTCCCGACGACGCGCTGGGGTCCAACCTCGACTTCCAGTCGCTGCGCTACTCCAGGCCCGCCGAGGCCGAGTGGAGCTGGGGGGTGGCCGCCGGGCTCGGGCCCCACCGGCTGCCCGGCGAGAAGCCCGACCCGTACGCCCGCGAGATCCCGGCCGCCGCCGCGGGCGTGCTGCGGGCCTGGGCCGTCCGCCACGGCGTCACCCGCGAGGAGCTGGGCGAGCGGTGGGGGACCGTCGGCGACGTGGTGGCCGCCATCGAGCGGGTCGACTGGATGTGGCGCAGCGGCGAGTGGTTCGGCTGGTGGCGCGGCGCGTCCGCCCTGGTGGACGACTCGGCCTACCTGCCGTACCGGCTGGAGGAGCTGGCCGCCGGGTGACCCGCGGCCGGCGGAATCGTCGTGCGGTCCGCGTGGTTGTCGATGGGGTGAAAGTCGAGATCTTCTCCGATGTCGTGTGCCCCTGGTGTTACATCGGGCACGTCAGGTTCGCCCGCGCCGCCGAGCGTTTCCGTGCCAAGGGCGGCACGATCGAGGTGACCATGCGCCCGTTCCAGCTCAACCCCGACGCCCCCGTCGAGGGCGAGCCGCTGATCCCGGCCCTTGAGCGCAAGTTCGGGCCGGGCGCGCGGCAGATGACCGAGCGGGTCAAGGCCGTCGCCGTCGAAGAGGGCCTGGAGATGGACTACGAGCGGGCCGTCAACGCCAACACCTTCGAGGCCCACCGGCTCATCGAGGCCGCCACCGCCCAGGGGCTCGGCAAGGAGATGGCCGACCGGCTGTTCCGCGCGTACTTCGGCGAGGGCGCGAACGTCGGCGACCCCGGCGTGCTGAGCCGCCTGGCCGGCGAGGTCGGCGTCCAGGACACCGGCGAGGGCGCCGAGCAGGTGCGCGAGCACCTGGCCAGGGCCGGCGCGCTGGGTGTCAGCGGGGTGCCGCTGTTCCTGTTCGAGGGCAAGTTCGCGGTGTCGGGCGCGCAGCCCGAGGACGCCTTCGCGGCGGCGATCGACGAGGTCGCCGAGCGTACCGGCCAGACGCCGATCACCCAGCTCGCCCCGCCGGCCGACGGATGCGACGACGACGGCTACTGCGCGGTCTGAACGGCCCCGCCCGCGGCGGTGCGACAATCGGAAGGTGTCGAGCCGCCGCCTTGGTTACCTGCTCAAGCATGCCGCGCTGCGCCTGGCCGAGTTCACCGGCCCGGCGCTCGCGCCCTACGGGATCGACGGGCGGGAGCTCGGGGTGCTGTCGGTGATCGACGCCCCCGAGCCGCTGTCGCAGCAGGAGGCGGCCCAGCGGCTCGGCATCGACCGCACGACGATGGTCGCCATGGTCGACGCGCTGGAGGGCAAGCGGCTGGTGGCGCGGCGGCCGCATCCGGGCGACCGCCGCAAGAACGCGGTGGAGCTGACCGAGCACGGCCGCGAGACCATGCGCCTCGCGGTGCCGGCCGTGGAGGAGGCCGAGCGCGCCTTCCTGTCCGCCCTGCCGGAGGACGAGCGCCGCCTGTTCCGCGCCGCCCTCGACCGGCTGGTGTGAGCCACGCGGGTCAGGCTGGTGTGAAGCCCCCGGCTCAAGGCACGCGGGTCAGGCCGGGGCGCCGCCCTCGCCGAGCTGGCCGGAGCGGTGGTGGCGGCGGCAGAGCACCTGGTAGCGCACCGGCGAGGCGTCGGTGTCGCCGATCACGACCTGCTCGCCCGTCCGCGCCAGCACCCCGCCCACCACGCGCGCGTTGAGCTGCCCGGGGCGTCCGCACCAGCACAACACCTCGACCTGCAGCCGGCACACCTCGTCGGCCAGCTCGAACAGCCGCTGCGCGCCGGGGAACATGACCGATCTGAAGTCGGAGGCCAGCCCGAAGGCGTAGACGTCGATGCCGTGCTCGTCCACCAGGTCGGCGAGCTGCTCGATCTGCTCGACCGTGTAGAAGCAGGCCTCGTCGCAGATCAGGTAGTCGATGCGCTCGTGCGCGGTGACCAGGCCGACGAGGTCGAGGGAGTCCTCCACCTCGATCGCCTCAAGGCCCAGCCCGATCCGGCTGGTGACCTTCGGGCCGCCGGAGCGGTCGTGCTTGGTCAGGACCAGTCCGCGCCGCCCCTGGCGGCCGTGGTTGTAGTTCATCTGGAGCGCCAGAGTGGACTTCCCGCAGTCCATGGGGCCGAAGTAGAACTTCAGCACGGCGTCCCGGGCTCCGGATGGCACGGCTGACAAGGCAGACAGTTCGGTCACAGGAGGCCAGCTTAGCGGCTTGGCTTGTTCCATGACCTCGTGGGACATTTCTCCCCTGGACTATCAGGAGGAACTGTGGTCACCGACAATCCACCGACGCTCGACGCGATGCTGACACAGGACGACGTGACGGCCGCCCAGGCCGACGCCACCCGATGGCGGTACGGTTTCCTGGTCGTCGTGGCGGGCATCGTCGCGATCCTGATCGCCTTCGGCGCCGCGGTGTTCGCCACCAAGGAGTTCGCCGCGTTGTTCGCGGGCGTGGCCGGGGTGGTGGGCACGATCATGGGCGCTTATTTCGGCGTGCAGGCCGGCCAGTCGGGGAAGGCCAGAGTCGAGGCCGAACTGGCAAAATCCCAAGAGCTGGTGGTGCGCCTGGCGGCCTACGTCGGCACCCAGAACGCGCCCCGGGTCATCGACGAAGTTCTCGGCCGTCGCCGAAGCTGAGGAGCCATGCGTAGCGTCCGAATCGGAGTGGACACCGGGGGCACGTTCACCGACGTCGTGGCGGTGGACGAGCAGACCGGTGAGATCGTCACCACCAAGACCCCCTCGACGCCCGCGAACCCGGCCGACGGGTTCGTCGCGGGCATCGGGAAGCTGGGCGAGCTCGACGTCGCCTCCATCGTCCACGGCACCACCGTCGCGACGAACCAGCTGCTCGAAGACCGCATCGGCAACCTCGGCTTCATCACCACCGAGGGCTTCGAGTTCATCCTGGAGATCGCCAGGCAGAGTGTGCCGGACGGCTACGGCAACTCCTACTTCTGGGTCAAACCGCCGCGGATCGTCCCCGTGCACCTCGTCAGGACGGTCGGCGGCCGGCTCGATCACCTCGGCAACGAGGTGCGGCCGTTCTCCGAGGAGCAGGCCGTCGAGGCCGCGCGCTGGCTCAGGTCGAAGGGGATCACCGCGGTCGGCGTGTGCTTCCTGCACTCCTACGCCAACCCCGAGCACGAGCGCCGCATGCGCGAGATCCTCTGGCGCGAGCACCCGGAGGCGGTGATCTCGCTCTCCAGCGACGTGCTGCGCGAGTACCGCGAGTACGAGCGCTCGATCACCACCCTGGTGGACGCCGCGGTCAAGCCCGCCGTGCGCGGCTACATCGCCGGACTGTCCAACCGGCTCGGCATGCCGTTCTCGGTGATGAAGTCCAACGGCGGCGTGCTGTCGGCGCGCGAGGTCGTCAACCAGCCGATCACCACCGTGCTGTCGGGCCCGGCGGCGGGCGCGCTCGGCGCGGCGCTGATCGCCTCCACTGCCGGGCACCCGTCGGTGATCACCCTCGACGGCGGCGGCACCTCGACCGACGTGGCCGTGGTGATCGACGGCGAGCCGTCCCTGACGACCGAGGGCACGGTCGGCCGTTACCCGTGCAAGATCCCGATGATCGACATCGTCACGGTCGGCGCGGGCGGCGGCTCGGTGGCCTGGATCTCGCCCGAGGGCACGCTGAAGGTCGGCCCCCGCTCGGCCGGCGCCGATCCGGGGCCCCTGTGCTACGGCAAGGGCGGCTCGGAGGTCACGGTCACCGACGCGCACGTGTTCCTCGGCCGCATCCCGCCCCACCTGCTGGGCGGCGAGATCCCGCTCGACGCCGACGCCGCCCGCCAGGGCGTCGAGGCGCTGGCCGACAAGCTCGGGCTCAGCCCCGAGCGCACCGCGACCGGCATCCTGGAGATCAGCGCGTTCAACCAGAGCAACGCGATCCGGCAGCTCACCGTCAAGCGCGGCCTGGACGTACGGGACTTCCCGCTGGTGACGTTCGGCGGGTCGGGGCCGCTGCTGGCCTGCCGCCTGATCGACATCCTGGGCCTGCCCGCCGTCGTCGTCCCGCGCGACCCGGGCAACGTCTCGGCGTTCGGCCTGCTCACCGTCGACGTCAAGAACGACTACGTGCGCACGTACGTCACCCGCGACCTCGCCCTCAAGACCGCCGCGCAGATCTTCCAGGAGCTGGAGGGCCAGGCCGCCGAGGCGCTCGACCGCGAGGGCTTCGACGACCCGGTCCACGTGCGCAGCGCCGACCTGCGCTACTACGGGCAGGCGTTCGAGGTGCGCGTCGCGGCCCCGGCGGGCCCGCTCGACGACGACTGGAAGCGCACGGTGATCGACGCCTTCCACGACGCCCACGAGAAGTTGTACGGGTACGCCTACCGCGACGACCCGCGCCACGGCGTCGAATGGGTCAACCTGCGCGTCTCGGGCATCGGTCCCATCACCCGTCCGGCGATCCGGCGGCTCGGCAAGCCGGGGGAGGGGGCCACGTCGGTCCGTCCTGTGCACTTCGAGGAGACCCGCGACACGCCGATCCACCAGCGGGCCGCGCTCGGGCCGGGGGCCACCGTCCAGGGCCCGGCGGTCATCGAGGAGTACGGATCGACGATCCCCGTGCACCCGGGCTTCACCGCGAAGGTGGACGAATACGGAAATGTGGAGATCCGACGTGATTGATCCGATCCTGGTGGAGATCGTCGAGGGCACGCTGGCCTCCGTCGAGCGGGAGGTCGAGACGGCCATCGCCCGCACGGCCCGCTCCCCGATGATCCGCGACGCGCACGACTTCCGCGCCGGCATCCACGACGCCCGGCTGCGCAAGCTCACCGGCCGCTCCTACAGCGCGCTCGTCCAGCCGATCGTGCGCGACTTCCCGATCGAGACGATGAAGCCCGGCGACGTCTACTTCCACAACGACGTCTACCTGTCCGAGGGCGGCATCGGCCACCTGCCCGACCTGTGCGTCACCGTGCCGGTCTTCCACGACGGGGTCGTGGTGGCGTTCGTGCAGGCGTTCGGCCACCACGACGACATCGGCGGCGCGGTGCCCGGCTCGATGCCCTCGCACGCCCGCTCGGTGTACGAGGAGGGCCTGATGATCCCGCCGATCAAGCTGTGGGACCAGGGCGTGCCGAACGACACCGCGCTGCGCATCATGACCCGCAACTCCCGCATGCCCGACTCCCTGGCCGGCGACCTCGACGCCGAGTGCTCGGCCTGCCTCATGGGCGCCCGCCGCCTCGGCGAGCTGTTCGACCGGTACGGCAGGCAGGCCGTCGAGGAGTGCTTCGACGCGATCGTCTCCAAGACCACCGAGACCTTCCGCAGGGAGCTGCTCGCCAAGATCCCCGAAGGCACGTACGTCTGGGAGGACTACGCCGAGCACGACGGCGTCGACGAGCCCCGCCTGCACGCCCAGCGCATCACGCTCACCGTCGACCACGCCGCCGACGCGCCGCTCACCATCGACTTCACCGGCACCTCGCCCCAGGCCAAGGGCCCGATCAACCACGCGGGCGACTACGCCGACGGCGTCTTCCTGAAGAAGTGGCTGGCGCCGGTGCTGCGCAACCTCGCCGACACGCCCGAGCGCATGGCCGAGCTCGACGTCAACGAGGGCGTCGTGCCGCTGATCAGGATGGTCTTCCCGGAGAAGGGCACGCTGCTCACCCCGGTCTTCCCGGCGCCCACCAACGCCCGCACGTTCGTCATCCTGCGCCTGCTCGGCGTGCTGGCCGGGGTGCTGGCCAAGGCCACCGGCGGACGCATGCCCGCCGACCAGGAGACCATCCGCTACACCGGCGTCTACGGCAGCGACGCCGACGGCACGCCGTACCTGATGCGCGAGGTGCTGGGCGGCGGCTCGGGCGGCCGCTGGTACGCCGACGGCGAGGACACCATCCACATCGTCCCCGACTCGCGCAACATCCCGGTCGAGTTCGCCGAGGCGCGCTGGCCGTTCCGGGTGGAGCGGCTGGGGCTGGCCTGCGACTCGGGCGGCCCCGGCATGTTCCGCGGCGGCCTGGGCTACGACAAGCACATCAGGATGCTCAGGGACGCGTCGTACATGTCGATCGCCGACCGGTCGATCCTGTCGTGCTGGGGCGTCAACGGCGGCCTGGCCGGGCGTCCGTTCCGGGTGGAGATCGCCGGCAAGGAGATGGACGGCCTGGTGGACGACCACCCCGTCCAGGCCGGCGACCTGATCCGCGTCCGCACCACGGGCGGCGGCGGCTGGGGCTCCCCCTACGACCGCGACCCGCGGGCGGTGGCGGCCGACGTCCGCGACGGCAAGGTCTCGATCGCCGGCGCCCTGGGCGACTACGGCGTGGTCCTGGACGGCGACCGCATCGACGAACGCGGCACCGCCGAGCTCCGCGCCCGCCTCCGCCCGCCCACTGACCGCTTCTTCGACCGCGGCCCCGGCTACCCGAGGCTGTCCGGCGGCAGAACGTTCGCGGAGGTGGACGAACTGTAGGGAACCGGCGGGGGCTACTCCTCGTCGAAGCTGGCGAAGTAGGTGGCCACCATGTCCTGGTCGCCGTGCCCCTGCGCCTCGGCGCGGCGCAGGCGCTCGCCGGCCGCCGCCACCATGTCCAGCCGCACCCCGGCCGACTCGCCCGCCTCGGTGATCAGCCGGGTGTCCTTCTCGGCGTTGTGCACGGTGAAGGACGGCTCCAGGTCGCCCTCCAGGATGGCCTTCGACTTGGCCTGGAAGTAGACGTTGTCCAGCGGGCCGCCGGTGATCACCTCGCGCACCAGGCCGGGGTCGACGCCGAGCCCCTTGGCCAGGGCCAGGGCCTCGGCCACGATGCCGGTCATCGAGATGGCGTAGCTGACGGCGGCCATCTTGAGCCTGGTGCCGGTGCCCTGGGCGCCGTCCTCGCCGAGCCAGAGGGTGCGCGCGCCGACGGCGTCGAACACCGGGGCGAGCGCCTGCCGGGCCGGCTCGGGGGCGGCCGCCAGGATGAGCAGGGTGCCCTGTTCGGCCGGCTGCCTGGTGCCCTGGACGGGCGCGTCGGCGAAGGTCAGCCCGTGCTCGGCGGCCAGGGCGGCCAGGCGGCCGACCGCCGCCACGCCGACCGTGCTCATCTGCGCCCACACCTGGCCGGGGCGCAGCGCGGGCGCGGCGGCGGTCATCGCGTCGTGCACGGCGTCGCCGTCGCTGAGCATCGTGACGATCACGTCGGCGCCCTCGACCGCCTCGGCGGGGGAGCCGGCGACGACGGCGCCGTCGGCCGCCAGCGGCTCGGCCTTGTCCCGCGTGCGGTTCCACACCCTGACCGGCAGGCCGGCCTTGAGCAGGTTGCGGGCCATGGGAGCGCCCATGAGCCCGGTCCCGAGCAATGCGACTTCAGTCATGAGGATCACCCTACGACGGCCCGCTCCGGCGGCTTCGGCGAGGTACGGCGTCCGGATGCGAGGATGGCGGCCATGGGACCTTCTCGGATAGTCGCCGTACGCCACGGGGAGAGCCAGGCGAACCTGGCGCACGCGCAGGCCGGCGACCGGCCACTGGTCTACGAGCGGGGCGACCACGAGGTGACGCTGACCGACCTCGGCCTGCTCCAGGCGCGGGCGCTCGGCCGGATGCTGGCCGGGCTGCCCGCCGGCGAGGCGCCCGAGGAGGTGTGGTGCTCCCCCTACCTGCGGGCCCTCGACACCTGGAAGGCCGCCCACGAGACCTGGGGCGCCGGCGCGCTGCCGGTCACCGTGGACGAGCGGCTCAGAGACCAGGAGTCGGGCGATTTCGCCCGGTTCAACCTGGCCGCCATCGGCGAGCGGTTCCCCGGCGAGGTGCGGCGGATGCGGGCCGAGGGCCCCTACGCCTACCGCCCGCCCGGCGGCGAGTCGCTGGCCGACGTGGTGGCCCGGCTGAAGGACTTCCTGCACGGGCTGCGCGCGGCGGCGGACGGGCGGCGGGTGCTGATCGTCGCCCACGACTCGGTGGTGCTGGGCCTGCGGCACGTCATGGCCGGGCGGGACGACGCCGACCTGGCCGACGTCCTGCGGTTCGCGCCGGTGCTGAACGCGTCGGTGTCGGTCTGGCGGGCCGCGGGCGGAGGGTTCGAGGTGGTGGCGTTCAACGACGTCACCCACCTAGATCCCGCTTGAGCCGCAGCAGCCGCGCCCGCCGCGCGTGGGCCTGCCCGGTCAGCACGGCGCTCACCGCCACGAACGCCAGCCCGAGCGCCAGCGCGCCGGTGGCCACGGCGGCGACGAGCGCGGTGGTGAGCAGGGCCGCCGCCAGGGCGATCCAGCCGGCGATCACCCGGTCGCGGGCGAACAGCGGCGTTCTGCGCGTGCTCAGCCAGCCGCCGTAGCAGGCCCAGGCCAGGCAGAACGCGGTGAGGGCGGCGAAGGCCAGGTGGGTGCGGCCGGGCAGCGGGCCGGGCTCGGTCCACCACAGGGCGCAGACGAAGACCGTCCCGGCGGCCCCGGCGAGCAGGGCGGTCAGCGCGCGCACGCGCCGCCACGGCGACAGCGACGGTTCGAGGCGCTCGATGATCTGGTCGGCGGTCAGGCGCGGCTCATCGGTCATGGTCGATCTCCTTCAGGTGGTCGCGCAGGAGGCGGCGGGCGCGGCTGAGTCTGGACTTGACGGTTCCGGCGGGGATGCCGCAGATCTGGGCGCACTCCTCGACCGGCAGGTCCTCCAGGTAGTGCAGGACGAGGATCTCCCGCTCGGGAGGGGGCAGGGCGGACAGGGCGGCGAGCAGGCCGGCGCGGTCGACGACGGCCTCGGCGGGGTCCTCGGTCACCGGTTCCGGCTCGGCCGCGCTCTCCGCCCGCGCGTACTCCTCGCGCAGGCGGTCGGTGACCGCCCGGCGGGCGATGGTGAACAGCCAGGGCGCGAACCGTCCGGGCGCGCGCAGCCGGGGCAGGCCGCGCACGACGGCCGCCCAGATCTCCTGGGCGACGTCGTCGGCGCGCTCGGCGTCCAGCATGCGCCGGACGTAGGTCCAGACCGGGGTGTGCCAGCGGCGTACGAGTTCGGCGATCGCCGCGCGCTCGCCCAGCTGGGCGCGTACGACGAGCAGCTCATCTGTCATGTCGTCCTTCCGTCACCCTGCTCAGTCGGGCGGGAGGGCGACCCGGTTCACGTCTCGACGACGAGATCGGCGCGCTCGCGGGTGCGGTCGGCGGCGAACCAGGCCCGTTCGGCGGCGAACCACTGCCGCCACCGGGGTTCGAGGTCGGGGCCGTCGCGGTCGAGGACGCGCCGCAGCCGCACGGCCTCGGGGGCCTCCACCCAGACGGTGAAGGCCAGCAGGCGGGCGGCCGACCGGCGGGCGGTGCCGACGCCCTCGACCACCAGCACGGGCGCGGCCGGCACGGAGACCTGGTCGGCGTAGCGCTCGCGCACCCAGTCGTACCGGCGGAAACCGGCCGGGCGGCCGTGCCGCAGCGGTTGCAGGACCTGCTCGTCCAGCAGCCGGAACCAGGCGCCGGGGCCGTCGTCCCAGTGGACGGGGAAGTCGTCGCTGTGGATCACCTGGCAGCCGAGCGCCGCGCCGAGCCGGCCGGCGAACGTGGTCTTGCCCGAGCCCGCCGGGCCGTCGACGGCCACCAGGCGGACGGGCCCGCAGGAGGGCGGCAGGGCCTGGATGCGGCGGGCCAGGGATTTCACCGGACCAGGGTAGGCGATGGTGGACGGGCGCCTGAGAGAATATTCTTCCGGCCCAACGCAAGCTGGAGGTTGACCTTGCTCGGACCCCTCGGCGACGTCGTCGTCCTCGATCTGTCCAGGGCCCTGGCGGGGCCGCACGCCGCGCAGATGCTCGGCGACCTGGGCGCCCGGGTGATCAAGGTGGAGCATCCGGACGGGGGTGACGACTCGCGCGGATGGGGGCCGCCCTTCGTGGGGCCCGACCACGACATCTCGACCTACTTCCTGGCGGCCAACCGCAACAAGCAGTCCATCGCGGTCGATCTCAAGTCCGCCGAGGGCAGGCAGCTCATCGAGCGGCTCGTCCGGCAGAGCGACGTGCTGATCGAGAACTTCCGCACCGGCGTGCTCGACCGGCTCGGCTTCCCCGTCGAGCGCCTGCACGAGCTCAACCCGCGCCTGGTCGTCCTGTCGATCACCGGGTTCGGCCACGACGGGCCCGAGGGCGGCCGGCCGGGCTACGACGTGATCGCCCAGGGCGAGGCGGGGCTGATGTCGCTGACCGGGCCCTCGCGCGAGGAGCCGTACCGGGTGGGCGCCTCGATCGCCGACCTGCTGGCCGGCATCCACGGCGCGTACGGCGTGGCGGCGGCCCTGTACGAGCGCGAGCGCACCGGCCGGGGCCGGGTGGTGCGCACGTCCCTGCTGGCCGCGGTCACCGGCGTCCACTCCTACCACGGCACGGCCTGGACGGTCGGCGGCCAGGTCCCCGGCGCCAACGGCAACCACCACGCCTCCATCGCCCCCTACGGCGCCTTCCGCTGCGCCGACGGCATGCTGCAGATCGCCGTGGCGAACGACGGCCAGTGGAAGAAGGTCGCCAAGCTACTCGACATCGACCCTGATGTGGCGAAATATGCGACCAACAGGCAGAGATTCGCACACCGGGACGAGCTGATCGCCGACATGGAGAAGGCCCTGGCCGACCACGACCGCGCCCACTGGCTGGCCAGGCTGGGCGAGGCCGGCGTGCCCGCGGGCGCGATCAGGTCGATCGACGAGGTCTACGCCTGGGAGCAGACCCGCTCCCAGGGGCTCCTGGTCGAGGTGGACCACCCCGTGCTGGGCCCGATCGAGCTTCCCGGGCCGCCGCTGCGCTTCGACGGCCTGCCCGCGGCCGAGCACACCGCGCCCCCCGCGCTCGGCCAGGACGGCGAGGCCGTGCTCGCCTGGCTCGAAGAGCGGGAGGGATGATCGGCAATTCCCGGCTCCGGCATGTACCCTCGTGCGTCACCATGGCATCATCGGTTGATCGTTAGGAGCGATAGTGAGCCGTCCGGACGCGCGCACACTGATCGAAGCGGTCCTCGACAGGGGGTCGTGGAAGTCGTGGGACGCGCCGCCCGCCGATCCGGCGGAGCCCGGCTCCTCCTATGCCGAGGAGCTGGCCGCGGCCCGCGTGAAGTCCGGCTACGACGAGTCGGTGATCACCGGCGAGGGGCTGCTCGACGGCCGCAGGGTCGCCGTCGTGGTCTGCGAGTTCTCCTTCATGGCGGGGTCGGTCGGGGTCGCCGCGGCCACCCGCATCGCGGCCGCGGTCGAGCGCGCCACGCGTGAGCGGCTGCCGCTGCTGGCCGCCCCGGCCTCGGGCGGCACCCGGATGCAGGAGGGGGCGCTGGCGTTCGTCCAGATGGTCCGGATCACCGTCGCGGTGCAGGAGCACCGCGCGGCCGGGCTGCCGTACGTCGTCTACCTGCGCCACCCGACGACGGGCGGCGTGCTGGCCTCCTGGGGCTCGCTCGGGCACGTCACCGCGGCCGAGCCGGGGGCGCTGATCGGGTTCCTCGGGCCGCGGGTGTTCGAGGCGCTGCACGGCTACCCCTTTCCCGAGGGCGTCCAGGTGGCCGAGAACTTCTACGAGCACGGCCTGGTCGACGCCGTCGTGTCGGCCGACGACGCCCGCCGGGTCGCGATCAGGGCCCTTTCCGTGCTGTGCGCCGCGCGTACCGGCGTCGAGGCGGGCGAGCCGCCCGCGGAGGACCTGCGGCCGGTGGAGGCGTGGGAGGCGATCACCCGCTCGCGCCGCGACGACCGTCCGGGCGTGCGCACGCTGCTCAAGCTGGCCGCCACCGACGTGACGCCGCTCAGCGGCAGCGGCGCCGGCGAGAACGAGCCGGGGCTCGTGCTGGCGCTGGCCAGGTTCGGGTCGGCGCCCGCCGTGGTGCTCGGCCAGGACCGGCGAAGACAGCGCCGGCGCTTGCCGCTCGGCCCGGCCGGGCTCAGGGTGGCCAGGCGCGGCATGCGCCTGGCGGCCGAGCTGGGGCTGCCGCTGGTCACCGTGGTCGACACCGCGGGGGCCGACCTGTCGAAGTCGGCCGAGGAGGGCGGGCTGGCCGCCGAGATCGCCCGCTGCCTGGCCGAGCTGGTCACCCTCGACGCGCCGACCGTGTGCCTGCTGCTCGGCGAGGGCGCGGGCGGGGCGGCGCTGGCGCTGCTGCCGGCCGACCGGGTGTTGTGCGCGCAGCACGCCTGGTTGTCGCCGCTGCCGCCGGAGGGCGCCTCGGCCATCCTCTACCGGTCGGTCGACTTCGCCCCCGAGATCGCCCAGGCCCAGCACATCCGGGCCACCGACCTGCGGCGCGACGGCATCGTCGACCGGGTGATCCCCGAGCTGCCGGACGCCGCCTACGAGCCCAGGCAGTTCTGTGAGCGCGTGGGGCGGGCGCTGGAGCACGAGATCGCCAAGCTGCTGGAGGCGCCGCCGGCCGACCGCCTGGCGGCCCGCCTGGCCCGCTACCGCGCCCTGGGCTGACCGCCTACGGCACGGGGATGCGTTCGACGCGGATGGAGAAGACCTCCTCGCGCGGCACGACCACCTCGTACGCGCCGTGGTCGACCATCCAGTAGCCGAGCGCCTCGGCCTTCATGCCGCTGTGGCCGGTGTAGGCGATGTGCAGGCCGTCGTCGTCCTCGTCGAGGACGATGCACGGCTCGCCGCCGAAGGCGCCGACAGTGCGGACGAGCACCAGCCACTCCAGCCGTGACCTGGCCACCACCCGCCGCCAGTAGCCCGAGGCGGGCTCGAAGCCGTCGAGCTCCACCTCGCTGAACAGCACCACCTGGTCGTTGTCGGGGCCGAGCGCGGCCGGCAGCGTACGCTCGCCGAACCGGGCCACGAAGCCGGAGGCGACCGGCGTGATCTCCTCGCTCATGCGGCGGGCCGCCAGGTCAGGCCGTCGTAGCCGGCGAAGGGCCGCTCGCCCTCGTCGGTGACGTGGACGATCTCCGCCCCCGCCGGGATCGGCATCGGGACGGTGTGGAACTGCGGCACCACGTGGTCGGGCGAGGTGGTGAACCCGTTGCCGGCGAACGGCGGCACGTCGCTCCAGTCGCCTCCCATGTGCGGGCCGTAGGGCACCGCGTAGGTGTCGACGTCGCGGGCGTGCCAGCGCATCAGGTAGAGCTCGGGCACCTCGGGGAACAGCTCCGAGCCGTCGAAGGACAGGTCGAGGCCGTAGTAGAGGGCCGCCGGCGTGGTCAGCCTGACGCAGTCCTGGACCCGGTAGACGTAGCCGGAGATCACCGTGCGCTTGCCCGACAGGTACGGCACGAGCAGACGCGGCGGCACGACCTTCTGCATCTGCGTTCCGCTCATGGCTCTACTTTACGGTCGGTTGACCCTTGAGCACCCGGTGATCCAGACACGGGAGCATGGCCCTGGCGGTGGCCGTCCATTCGGTGTCGAGACGGACGAGCTGGACCCCCGGACCGGTGCCGAGGTCGGCCCGGACCACTCCGAGCGGGTCGACCAGCATGCTGCGCCCCACGCCGAACCCGTCCTTCGACTCCTCCGGGTTGGGCGCCTGGCCGACGGCGGCCGTCCACATCGTGTTCTCCAGGGCCCGTGCGCGGACCAGCGTGACCCAATGGTCCTCCTTCAGCGGGCCCGACCCCCAGGCGGCGATCACCGCGAACAGGTCGGCGCCCTTGTCGACCAGCGCCCTGGTCAGCTCGGGGAAGCGGATGTCGTAGCAGGTGACCAGCCCGACGCGCAGCCCGGCCAGCTCGACCACGGCCGGCTCGGCGCCCGGCGCCACCAGGTCGGACTCCTTGGAGCCGAAGGAGTCGAACAGGTGGATCTTCCGGTAGGCGGCCTTGATCCCGCCGTCGGGGCCGATCGCCACGGCCGTGTTGTGCACCTTCGCGCCGGCCGGGCCCTCGCCCGGCTCGAACACGCCGGCGATCACCGCCAGGCCGTGGGTGCGGGCCGCCTCCGCCAGCCCCGACACGAACGGCCCGTCGAGCGGCTCGGCCAGCTCGGTGACGCGCCTGCCGTAACGGGTGAGCGTGGCCTCGGGGAAGATCGCCAGGTCGGCCCCCTCGGCGCGGGCGAGCGCCTCCCTGGCCCTCTTGAGGTTGGTGGCCGGGTCAGGAGAGACCGGAATCTGGCAGAGGGCGATTGTGGTCACGGCCCGACTCTAACCGGTTGGGCACCAGTCGAAACCAGGTCAGGCACCGCCAGATCCACTCAAGTGGGCCGTACCGAAATCTGGTTAGCCACCAGCCGCTGAACAACGTCTGCGCCACCACGGTCGTCAGCGCCACCGCGAGCACCGGCCAGCGGGTGGCGCCGGTCTTCAGCGGGACCGTGCACAGCGCGATCACCGCCGTGCCGGTGACGTAGTTCGTCAGCGCCATCCGGCCCAGCGGCTCCAGCAGGGCCGACGACCACGGCCGCAGCGCCAGCAGCAGCCCACTGGCGTACGCCGCCGCCCCCGACAGCGCGGCCACGCTGTAGACGGTCCAGTCGCCCGCCCCCGGCGCCTCCGCGACGCCCGCCCAGGTGACCGTCAGCACCAGGGAGGTCAGCGCCGAGGCCGCGAACACGGGGGCCAGCAGGCTCCGCGGCGGGCGCAGCCGCATCAGCCCCATGCCGACCAGGAACAGCCCGGGGATGAGCGACGGGCCCGCGCCGTGCCAGGTGGCCCAGACGGTCGCCACGACGCCGAGCGCCAGCACCGGCAGGCCGCCCGGCAGGA
The DNA here is from genome assembly GCF_044465465.1 of Nonomuraea sp. NPDC049655. Classification (NCBI taxonomy): domain Bacteria; kingdom Bacillati; phylum Actinomycetota; class Actinomycetes; order Streptosporangiales; family Streptosporangiaceae; genus Nonomuraea; species Nonomuraea sp. NPDC049655. The sequence goes on along the minus strand of NZ_JBITLS010000011.1, from coordinate 91,857 downwards.
ACGAGGCGGGCAGCAGCACCACCAGGCCGTAGAGGGCGTAGTCGGTCAGCACCTCGCCCTCGTAGAAGGTGTGCTGGAGCAGGCCGAAGCAGGCCAGCCAGGCCAGCCGGCGGGCCAGCGCCCAGCGGCTTCCCGAACGGTCGAGGAACAGCACGAAGCTGATGCCGAACAGCAGCGAGAAGATCGGGTAGAAGCGGCTCTGGAACAGCGCCTCGATCGTGCGGTCGATGCCGGTGTAGGGCTCGTGGCTCGCGTGCTGCCAGGTGTTGACCAGCATGATGCCGCCCACCGCGAAGCCGCGGAGGGCGTCCAGCTCACGGATGCGCGTCACAGGAACCAGGTGAACCACCATACGAGGAATCCGGCGCCGGTGACCGCCGCCACGATGTGCGGCCACCGCCGTGCGTGGAACAGGGCCGCGACGCTCAGCACGGCCGAGGCCACCGCGATCCACGTGTACAGGCCGCCGACCGAGGCGGGGACGCCGACGGCCAGGGCCGTCTCGTTCCTGCTCGCCATACCGTAGACGGCCTGGCCGGTCAGCCCGGCGGACGCCACGCCGGCCAGCCCCGCGAAGGCGGTCACCGACCTGCCGCGCAGCGCGCCCGCGGCGAGCTGGACGAGCGAGACGAGCGCGAACAGCGCGAAGGGCGCGGCCAGCCAGGGCGCCTGCGAGATGCGGTACGGCGCGCCGGTGACGTGCGTGTCGGCGAGCCGGAGCGTGGGCGGCAGGCCCGGGTCGGGCTCGCACGGCTTCGGCGACACGCCGCCTGGGGACTCGACGAACTCGGCGATGTGCTTCCTGGCGCACGCGCTGCTGAGGAAGACGGCGTGGCTGCCGCGGAACGTCTCGAACCGGGCGCCGGGGATGGCCCTGGCGGCGGGCCCGGCCGTCCTGGCGGGGGTGGTGGGGTCCCGATCGCCGCCGACGACGTAGACAGGGGCCTTGGGGACGGCGTTCACGGGGGCGGATTGGGGAAGTTGCCACGCATCACACACCGCTTTGTCCGCGTTTACCGTGAAAAGTCGGGATTTGGTGGTGAAGGTGTTGAACGGCACCTCGTCCTGGCACTGCACCGCGTGGTACAGCCCGAACTCGTGCGACACCAGCCCCTCGCCCACCGCGTCGGCCAGCGGCCGCAGCAGCTCGTCGTGCCCCTCGGCCAGCCCGCCGACCAGCGCGGGCGCCACGGCCGACACGTCCGCCTCGTGCAGCGCCTCGGCCAGGACGGTGGCGACGTCGTCGCCGGACATCGTCGCCGTGAACGGCCGGCCGAGCAGCGGATCGGTGGTCGGCACCCGGGCGGGGGAGCGGTTGAGCCCGGCCACCACCCGGTCGAAGGCGTCGCCCACGCCGAGCGCGGCCACGGTGTCGCGCAGGTTGCGGTCGGCGTCGTCGTACCAGGCCACGGACTCGGGCAGGAACGAGTCCAGCACGACCGAGCGCACGCCCTGCGGGTCGGCCGCGGCGACGTCGGCCATGACGCGGGTGGAATAGCTGACGCCGAACAGGTTCCAGGAGGGATGGCCGAGCGCCTGGCGCAGGGCGACCACGTCGGCGGCGATCTCCTTGGTGTTGTAGCCGCGCAGGTCGATGCCCTGTTCCTGGAGGCGGGCGCGGCAGCGCCGGGCCGCCGCGCCCACGTCGGCGGGCGGCCTGCGCAGCCGTCCGAGCAGCGCCTCGGCCGTCTCGGGGCAGCCCAGCACCGGACGGGAGTACTTCCCGCCGCGCTGCTCGATCGTCACCACGTCGCGGTCGGGGAACATCTGGCTCAGGAACCCGGTGAGCTGCAGCGACGACGACGCCGGCCCGCCGCCCATGTAGACGATCGGATCGGGTTTGCGGCCGGCGGCCGTCGAGGTGTGCACGGCGTACCCGACCTTGATGGTCCGGCCGGGCGTGTCGCGGCGCTCGGGGACCAGCAGGAACCCGCAGACGGTGTGCTCCGGCACGGCGACCGGGCAGGGCGCGGACTCCACGGGAGGAGGCGTGGCAGGCGTGACGAGGGGAACGCTCAGGGCGAGGGCTAGCACGACCCGGATGATCACGAGACGAGACTAATAGTGTGGGGGCGTGACCGAACCACTTGTTTCCAGGATGCGCGCCTTCGGCACGACGATTTTCGCCGAGATGAGCGCGCTCGCCGTGCAGACCGGGTCCATCAACCTCGGACAGGGCTTCCCTGACACCGACGGCCCGGCCGCCATGCTCGACCGCGCCGTGCAGGCGATCACCTCGGGCGCCAACCAGTACCCGCCGGGGCCTGGCGTGCTGGAGCTCCGGCAGGCGGTCTCGGAGCACCGGATGGCCCACTACCGGCTCGACTACGACCCGGCGGGCGAGGTGCTGGTCACCGTGGGCGCCACCGAGGCCATCGCGGCGAGCGTCCTGGCGCTGTGCGAGCCGGGCGACGAGGTGATCGCGTTCGAGCCGTACTACGACTCCTACGCGGCCTCGATCGCGCTGGCCCAGGCCAGGCTCGCGGCGGTGACGCTGCGTCCGGTGGACGGCCGCTTCACCTTCGACCCCGACGAGCTGCGTGCCGCCGTCACGCCGCGTACCCGGGCGATCCTGGTCAACTCACCGCACAACCCGACGGGGACGGTCTTCACCAGGGACGAGCTGACGGTCATCGCCGAGCTGTGCCAGGAGCACGGCCTGATCGCGATCACCGACGAGGTTTACGAGCACCTCACCTTCGACGGCGTCGAGCACGTCCCGCTGGCCACGCTGCCCGGCATGCGCGAGCGCACGGTCATGATCTCCTCGGCGGGCAAGACGTTCTCGGTCACGGGCTGGAAGACCGGCTGGGTGTGCGCGCCGCCCGAGCTGGTGCGGGCGGTCTCGACGGTCAAGCAGTTCCTCACCTTCACCGCGAGCGCGCCCTGGCAGCTCGCGGTGGCGTACGGGCTGCGCACCGAGCTGGAGTGGGTGGCCGCGTTGCGCGCCGGGCTCCAGGACAAGCGCGACCGGCTGATGGACGGGCTGGCGGCGGCGGGCTTCGAGGTGTTCGGGCCGGCGGGCACGTACTTCGTGCAGACCGACATCCGGCCGCTGGGCTTCACCGACGGCCTGGAGCTCACCCGCCGCCTGCCCGAGCTGGCCGGGGTGGTGGCCATCCCCACGCAGGTCTTCTACGAGCACCCCGAACGCGGCCGGCACTTCGTCCGCTTCGCGTTCTGCAAGAAGGACGAGGTCATCGACGAGGCGGTGACCCGGCTCAAGCGCCTGTCGCAGGGGTAGCCCGGCGCAGGCCGTCGAACAGCACGGCCAGGGCCCTGGCCCGCAGGTCGTCGCTCCAGTTGTGGTGCTGCGCCGCCAGGCAGGCGGCGCTGAGCAGGGCGAGCAGCTCCGCCATGCCCACGTCCTCGCGCACCGCCCCCGCCCGCTGCGCCCGCTCCAGCAGCGCGCCGATCGCGCCCCTGATGTCGGGCGCGCCCGCCTTGGCGTCGATGCCGGCGCTGGCCAGGGCGTCCACCAGGATCTTCTTGACCGTCGAGTAGGCCACGATGCGGTCGAAGAACTCGAAGAAGGCCGCTCCGGCGTCGGCGGCGCCGGCCAGCTCTTCGGCCATCTCGGCCAGCCGCTCCTGCCGGTCGGCCACGATCGCCGCGTACAGGGCCTCCTTGGTGGGGAACTGGCGGTAGATCGTCCCCACGCCCACGCCGGCCAGCGCGGCGATCTCGCGCATCGAGGCGTCGAGCCCGTCGCGGGCCAGCACGACCTCGGCCGCCTCCAGCACACGGGCGCGGTTGCGCCGGGCGTCGGCACGCATGGGCCCTCCTCGCGTCGACATCATCGCGTTGACATCCGGAACCATTGTTCCGTATCGTTCCCCGCATCCAAGCGGAACAGTCATTCCGATTCTAGGGGCATATTCGTGCACTTCCAGACCATGGGACGTTCCGGGCTGCGCGTCTCCCGCGCCTGCCTCGGCACCATGAACTTCGGCACCGAGCACGGCCTGGCCGCGGGCGACGCCGCCGAGGCGGGCCGCGTCATCGACGCCTACCTCGACGCGGGCGGCAACTTCATCGACACCGCCGACCTCTACCACCGGGGCGAGACCGAGGAGATCGTCGGCCGGGCGCTGCGCGGCAGGCGCGAGTGGGTCGTGCTGGCCACCAAGGGCGCCATGCCGGTCGGCCCGGAGGGGCGGGGCCTGTCCAGACGGCACCTCACCCGCGCCCTGGAGGCCAGCCTGCGCCGCCTGGGCACCGACTACATCGACCTCTACCAGTGCCACCAGTGGGACCCGGGCACGCCGATCGAGGAGACGATGGCCACCCTCGACGGCTTCGTCCGTTCGGGCAAGGTGCGCTACCTCGGCTGCTCCAACTTCACCGCCGCGCAGATCGTCGAGGCGCAGTGGGCCGCCGAGCGGGTGGGCGGCACGCCGTTCGTGAGCCTGCAACCGCAGTACTCGCTGCTCCAGCGGGTCGTCGAGGCCGAGATCCTGCCCGCCTGCGCCCGGTTCGGCCTCGGCACGGTGGTGTACGGCGCGCTCGGCGGCGGCGTCCTGACCGGCCGCTACCGGCGCGGCGAGATCCCCGACCCGGACAGCCGCATGGGCCGCCTGCTCGGCGCCGCGATGCCCGGCGCGGCCCGCTGGGCGCAGTCGCTGCTCAACGACCGCAACCTGGCCGTCGCCGAGGGGCTGGCCGAGGTCGCGGCGGAGCTGGGGGCCGACCCGGCCGCGGTCGCCCTGGCCTGGGTCGCCGGACGTCCCGGCGTCACGTCGGTGCTGCTCGGGCCGCGCTCGGTGCGGCAGCTGCGGGAGAACCTGGCCGCCTTTGACCTCACCCTCCCGCCGGAGGCGGCCACCCGCCTGGACGACCTCTCCGACCCCGCCCACACCCCCTCCGACGGCTCCTTCTTCCACCTCGTCCCCCGCTGATTCCGGCGCAACCGAGAGGTCACGGAGAGTAAAGTGTTCTCCGTGGTATCGCTGTGATACCGCCCCAGACCTACGATGAGGGCATGGCCATGACCCTTCGCCTGAACGACGAACAGACCGAGGCTCTTCGTAAGCGTGCCGAGCTGGAAGGGCGAAGCATGCAGCAGATCGTGCTGCGCGCGATCGAGGAGTACCTGGAGCGCGCCTCCGACGACGAGATCACCGACGCTCTGGCGGAGAAGGGCGCCAGGCGATTCGCGGACCTGTTGCGCAGGCTGGGCGAGTGATCCGCTACGTCAGCCTCGAACAAGGGCTTCGCATCGCGCGGGCCGCGGTGGGCGGCCCCCTTCAGGTGCGCGACCTCGGGCTCCTGGAGGCCGCGCTCCTGCGGCCGCGGACCTCGCTGTTCGGGCATGACGCCTATCCCGACCTGATGACCAAGGCCGCGGCCCTCCTCCACTCGATCGTCACCAACCATCCGCTCGTCGACGGGAACAAGCGCGCGGGCTGGCTCACGGCCTACGTCTTCCTCGCGAAGAACGGAATCGAGCTCGACCCGGCCGACGACGACGCCTACGACCTGGTCGTCGCCGTCGCCTCCGGCAAGCTCGACGACGTGACGGAGATCGCCGGGGCGCTGCGCGCGTTCACGAGGTGAGCTTGACCGGGAGGCGGCGTTGGCGGATGGCGGTGCGGACGGCCTTGGCGAGCTGGTCGTACTCGGCCGCGCGGGCCGAGGAGGCGCGGTAGGCCAGGCCGATCGTGCGGCCGGGGGCGGGGGCGGCGAAGCGGCGCAGCGCCAGGCGTACCCGCTTGCCGGTCTCCACCGGCACGGCCGACTCCGGCAGCAGCGTCACGCCGAGGCCGCCCGCCACGAGCTGCACCAGCGTCGGCAGGCTGGTCGCGTACGTGGTCGCGGTGGCCCGCGCGCCCACCTCGCGGCACACGTCTATGGCCTGTTCGCGCAGGCAGTGGCCCTGGTTGAGGAGCACGATGTCCAGGCCCTTGAGCGCGTCGCGGTCGAGCGGCGCGGGGTCCGCGGCCAGGGGGTGGTCGTGGGGGAGGGCCAGCAGGAAGTCCTCGTCGTAGAGCGGCGTCTCCACCAGGCCGCCCACGTCCGTCGGCAGGGCGAGCAGGACCAGGTCGAGCCGTCCCTCGCGGACCTCCTCCAGGATCGTGTCCGTCTTGGCCTCGTGGACGGTCAGCTTGAGCTGCGGGAAGCGCTGGGCGAACATGGGCAGCAGCGCGGGCAGCACGTACGGCGCCACGGTGGGGATCACGCCGAGGTGGGCCGGCCCGCTGAAGGGCTCGCGGTTCTGGGCGGCCTCGCCCATCAGGTCCTCCACGGCGGCCAGCACCCGCCAGGCGTGCTCGGCCACGCGCTCGCCGGCGGAGGTGAGCAGCACCTTGCGGGTGGTCCGCTCCAGCAGCTGTGTGTCCAATATCTCCTCCAATGAGGCGATATTTCCGGAGAGGGTGGGTTGGCTCATCTTCAGTGCCGTCGCCGCCTCCCTGAAGTGGAGATGCTCGGCCACGGCGAGGAAGGAACGCAGCTGAGCGAGGGTGGGCATGGGCTCACTGATAGGAATCACCTCTCAGATTGGTCCAACTACTCGATTTCTCGAATCAATGCTAGGTGCGGCAACGTAGGTGCCCTGACCCGCACTTCCTCCGAAGGAGTAGGAACTTGCTCACCGTCGGTGACCGCTTCCCCGAGTACGAACTCACGGCCTGTGTCGACCTCGACCCCGACAAGGCGTTCGCTGAGATCAACCACAAGACCTACGAGGGCAAGTGGCGCGTGGTGTTCTTCTGGCCGAAGGACTTCACGTTCGTCTGCCCGACCGAGATCGCCGAGTTCGGCCGTCTCAACGGCGAGTTCGCCGACCGTGACGCCCAGGTGCTCGGCGTCTCGATCGACTCCGAGTTCGTGCACCACGCCTGGCGCAAGAACCACGAGGACCTGCGCGACCTGCCCTTCCCGATGCTGAGCGACATCAAGCGCGAGCTGTCGCAGGCCTGCGGCGTGCTCGGCCAGGACGGCGTCGCCCAGCGCGCCACGTTCATCGTCGACCAGAACAACGAGATCCAGTTCTCGATGGTGACCGCCGGTTCCGTGGGCCGCAACGTCAAGGAGGTCCTGCGGGTCCTCGACGCCCTGCAGTCCGACGAGCTGTGCCCGTGCAACTGGAACAAGGGCGAGGCCGGCCTCGACGCCCAGAAGCTGCTGGCCCAGTGAGCGTCGACACCCTGAAGTCGCTCCTGCCCGACTACGCCAAGGACACCAGGCTCAACCTGGGCTCGGTCACGACCACCTCGTCGCTGACCGACCAGCAGCTCTGGGGCGCCGTCCTGGCGTGCGCCCTGGCCACCAGGTCGGCGCGGGTCATCGCCGAGCTCTCGCAGGAGGCCGCCGACCACCTGTCGGCCGAGGCGTTCACCGCCGCCAAGGCGGCCGCGTCGATCATGGCGATGAACAACGTCTACTACCGCGCCACCCACCTGATCGGCGACGAGACGTACGCGACGCTGCCGGCCAGGCTCCGGATGACCGTGATCGGGAACCCGGGCGTGGACAAGACGGACTTCGAGCTGTGGTGCCTGGCGGTCTCGGCGATCAACGGCTGCGGCCGCTGCCTGGAGTCGCACGAGCAGGTGCTGCGGGGCGCGGGGATGCCGCGTGAGCAGGTCCAGGAGGCGCTGCGGGTGGCCGCCGTGATCAACGCCACCGCCGCGACCCTGGAGGCCGAGGCCGCGCTCCAGACGGTCTGACCTCCCCGCGGAACGCGGAACCGCGAACCGCTCTGCGGAACCGCGCAAACGTGAACCGCTCTGCGGAACGCGAAAGCGCGAACCGCGTAACCGCAGGACCGCGTAACCGCAGGACCGCGAAGGCGGGCGCCCGTACGGGTGCCCGCCTTCGGCGTGCGCGGGGGTGCTAGCTGCTCTGGGGTTCGTCGAGCGGGGTGAGCGCCTGGCTGGCCTGCTCGTGCTCCAGGCCCGTGGCCTGCAACAGGTCCACCGCGATCGACCGCAGCTGCGCGATGATGACGTGCGCCGAGAAGCCCAGCCGCTCGGGCCGTTCCCGGCCGGCCACCGCGAGCAGCGCCTGCCGCGCCAGCAGGGGATCGCGTCCGGCGGCCAGCTCCAGCTGCAGCAGCAGCGCCGCCTCCGAGACCTCCCGCATCGCCTCGGCCAGCGCCGTGGGCGGCGGGCTCGCCTCGCCCAGCGCGGCCAGCGTGCGGCGGACCATCACCCGCGCGTTGCGCAGGGCCAGGTCGACGGGGACGGCGGCGGTCTCGTACCGGGCCAGGGCGGCCCGGCGATGCCAGTGCAGCGGCGAGATCATGGTGATCTCCTTGCTGGTCTCCAGCGCCATCGCGAACTCCTCGACGGCGGCCTGCGTCGTCCGCGCCTCCTCCAGCGCCTCGGCGGCCAGGTCGACGTCCCGCTTCTCGATCGCCTCCGCCGCCTGCTCCAGGACGGTGGACAGCGCGTCCAGCACCCCCGACAGGTGTTTGGCCGCGATCGTGAACGGGCTGGCGGGCATCAGCGCGACCGCCGCGACGCCGATGACGCCTCCGGTGAGGGCGTCGGCCATGCGGTCGAGGCCGCCGGCGTTCTCGCCGGGCAGCAGCGTGGCCACCAGCACCGCCGACGAGCCCGCCTGCGCGACGAACAGCGCCCCGCCGTTGAGCAGCAGCGCGACGGCCATGGCCAGCCCGACGACCAGCGCGAGCTGCCAGGGCCCCGAGCCGATCCAGGACACCAGCAGGTCGCCGACGCCGACGCCGAGGCTCACGCCGACCACCAGCTCGGCGACGCGCCGCAGCCGCTGGCCGAGCCCCACGCCGACGCAGATCAGCACGGAGATCGGGGCGAAGAACGGCCGGGCGTGCCCGAGCAGGTCGACGGCGACGATCCAGGCCAGCGCCGCGCCCACCGCGCACTGCACGATCGAGGGCGCCATGAGACCGAACGTGCCCAGTCGTTCCCTTACGTGATCGCTGAGCCTCGTTCGCACCTTTTCACCTTGGCGGATCTTTGTGACATTGAGGTCACGTTTGCCCCGTGACATCCGGCTGAACCACGCCGGGGGCGAGCCGCCTGCGGACGAGCACGATGATCGCGACCACGAGCGGCGTGGCCATCCACAGGAACGTGGAGTCCTCGCCGACGCCGAACGCCAGGACCGCGCTGACCGCCCACAACACCCCGCAGCCCCAGTACACCCAGGCCGAGGTGGCCATGCGCCGCCTGCTCGCGTGGGCGTTGAGCAGCCCCTGCGACAGGGCCAGCGTGAACAGCGCGCCCTGGCAGAACATCAGGAGCGCCTCGGTCCCCGCGAACAGCGCCAGCGCCAGGCCCTTGGACGCCTGGACGTCGATGTCGGCCGCCGACATCTCGCTCCACAGGTTCATCGTGTACGGCAGGAACGCCGAGCACAGCAGCAGCGGCACGTGCAGCAGCAGGACCGGCTGGGAGACCCGGTGGAGCTGGTCGAAGAGCGTGTGGTGGGCCCGCCAGCTGAACCACAACATGAGGAAGGCCAGCGCGAACGCCGCGAACGAGCCCTGGTGATGGCTCAGGAAGCCCGCGAGGTCACGGAAGTCGTCCTCCGCCGGGCGGGGGATCTCCAGGACGAGCAGCGTGATCGCGATCGCGAAGACCGCGTCGCTGAACATCCCGACCCGCTCCGGGGTCATGCCGGGACGGGGGGCCGATGGGGGGCTGGACACAGCGGGTCTCCGTGAATCGTGGGGGGACGACCAGCATAGAGGCCATGGCCTGCCTGGGCTCACCTGTCCAGGAAGGCGTCCACCGCGGCCAGGAAGGCGGCCCGTTCGGTGACGTGGACGAGGTGCCCGGCCTCGATCGTGACCAGCTCGGCGCCGGGGATCAGACGGGCCAGCCCGGAGGCGTCGAACGGGCTCAGCCGTCCGCCCGACAGCACCAGCGTGGGTGCCGTGATCTTCCCCAGCTCGGCGGCCAGCGCCGGGTCGGGATCGACGATGTACGGCTCGGTCTGGTGCATCATCCGCCAGTCGAAGCCGGTGGAGTCGTCCTCCACGAGCGGCTGCCGTCCTTCGACCGGGTACGGCGCCGTGACGTCCTCCAGCACCAGCCGCTCGACCCGCTCGGGGTGGCGCATGGCCACGTGGTAGGAGACCATGCCGCCGAGCGAGTGCCCGACCAGCCGGACGCGGTCGAGGCCCAGGTGGTCGAGGAGCGCCACGACGTCCTCGGCCATCGTGTCCACCGCGTACTCGCCCGGACGGTCGCTGGCCCCGTGGCCGCGCAGGTCGGGGGCGAGGACGTGGTGACGGGCGGCGAAGTGCTGGGTGATGCCGTTCCAGTCGTTGTGGTTCGCGGTCCTGCCGTGGAGGAGGACCAGCGGCGGAGCGGCGGGGTCGCCCTCCTCGCGGTAGACGAGCTTGATGCCGTTGACGTGGGCTTCGCGAATCACATCCGGGAACACTACCTTCGCTCCTTTTGTGCGCTTCGAGGTTCCGCCGAGAGCTTGACCGGCCAGCGCACCTTGACATCGCCGCGGCCGTTCATGGGCAGACATTGCCCATGAACCCCGCCGGGCCGCTCGGCTAGCGTCGCGACGGTGGGGAAGCCGGTACTGGAGAAGGGGCAACGCATGCCGGACCCGATTGAAGTGCGCAAGGTGCCGATCGAGAGCGTGACCGACGCCTCCGGGCTGTCCCGGCTCATCGAGGACGGGGTGATCGAGGCGCGCCGGGTGCTCGCGGTGATCGGCAAGACCGAGGGCAACGGCGGCGTCAACGACTACACGCGCATCCTGGCAGACCGGGCCTTCCGCGAGGTCCTGGCCGAGCACGGTCACCCGTCCCCCGAGAGCGTGCCGCTGGTGTGGTCGGGCGGCACCGACGGCGTCCTCAGCCCGCACGCCACCGTCTTCGCCACCACGGCGGACGCGCCGATGAGCGACGAGCCGCGCCTTTCGGTGGGCGTGGCGATGAGCGAGGTGATCCTGCCCGAGGACATCGGCCGTCCGGCGATGGTGGAGAAGGTGGCCGCCGGGGTGCGGGAGGCCATGAAGATCGCCGGCATCGACGACCCGCGCGACGTGCACTACGTGCAGACCAAGACGCCGCTGCTCACCCTGGCCACCATCACCGAGGCCAGGAGCCGCGGCCAGGACACCGCCATCGAGGAGACCGGCCCGTCGATGGACCTGTCCAACTCCACCACCGCGCTCGGCATCGCCGTCGCGCTCGGCGAGATCGACATGCCGCGGGCCGACCAGATCCACAAGGACCTGTCGCTGTACTCGTCGGTGGCGTCGTGCTCGTCGGGGGTGGAGCTGGACCGGGCGCAGATCGTGCTGGTGGGGAACGTGCGCGGCATCGGCGGGCGCTACCGCATCGGGCACAGCGTCATGCAGGACGCGCTCGACGCCGACGGCATCTGGGCGGCCATCAGGGACTCCGGGCTGCCGCTGCCGGACCGCCCCCACCCTTCCGACCTCGGCGGGCGGCTGGTCAACGTGTTCATGAAGTGCGAGGCCGACCCGTCGGGGCGGGTGCGCGGGCGGCGCAACATCATGCTGGACGACTCCGACGTGCACTGGCACCGGCAGATCAAGGCGGCCGTCGGCGGGGTGGCGGCCTCGGTCACCGGCGACCCCGCGGTGTTCGTCTCGGTGGCCGCCGTGCACCAGGGGCCGTCGGGCGGCGGACCGGTCGCCGCCATCGCCGACCTCGGCTGACCGGCCGGGCCTCGGCTGACCGGTCAGCCCGGCTGACCGGCAGGCCCTGGCTCGCACCAGGGCAGCACGGTCAGCTCGGGCCAGGCTTCGGCGCAGCGCGCCGCCTTGGCCTCGTAGACCTCGCGCGGCGCCTGCCGGGGGTTGGGACGCAGCACGAGGTTGAAGGCGTCGGCCACGCCGTAGGGGGCGTAGACCCGCCACGTCCCCGACGGGGTGAGCCGGACGCCGATCGCGCTCGTGGTGCTGGGGAAGGAGTCGATCGCGGCCTCGGAGCTGTCGTAGGGCGGGCACGGCACGCCGAAGCGGCGCTCGTACCACAGATGGACGCGGGCCTCGTTGCGGATCTCCACCGCAGTCTGCTCGTCGAGGGGGAGCCGAGAGATCCGCACCGCACCTGTCTAGCAGCCCGCCCCGACAGAACCCCGCCGGAACGCCGCCGGAACCCCGACAGAACACCGCCGAGCATCCCAGGAACGCTGACGAGCGTCGCGGGAACGCCTTCAGGGTGGCTCCAGGAACGGGGGCGGTGGCGCCCGCGGGTAGTCTCGTTCGTTGTGCCGACCATCCCACAGCCACTCGACCCCGACGACGACGGCAGCGCCGCCCCCGCCGTGGCCGCCGCCCTGGCCGCCTACGAGTCGGGCGCGTGCGGCCCCGCCGACGTGCTGACCGCCCTGAGCGGTGCGCGGCTGCTGGTGCCGGTGGTCGCCCTGCTGACCGAGTCCGAGGTCGGTGAGCACGGGCTGCGCCAGGAGAAGGAGAGCGAGATGGCGCTGCCCAAGCTCGTCGGCCAGGACGGCAGGCACGCGGTGCTCGCCTTCACCGGCACCGACGCGCTGACCAGATGGCGCAAGGACGCCCGCCCCATCCAGACCGGCACGCTCCAGGTCTGCCGGGCGGCCGTGCACGAGGAGGCCGCCGCGGTCGTGGTCGACGTGGCCGGGCCGGTGCAGTTCGTGATCGAGGGCGAGGTGCTGAAGGCGCTGGCCGCGGTCGAGTCCGGCACCGTCGACCAGCTCGGCGGCGTCACCGTCGCCAGGATGGAGCCCGCCCCGCCCCGCCGCCGCTGGTTCTCCCGCCGAAGCAGCTGAACGCCGCTTCTTCCGCGGAAAAGGCTGAACGCCGCTTCTTCCGCGAGCCGGACAAGCCGACGCCCCCGGCCGGTGTCGTCACCGGCCGGGGGCGTTCGCCGGACGTCCTCAGGAGCTGACGTCGTCAGGTGCGGACGTCCTCAGGAGCTGACGTCGTCAGGTGCGGACGTCGTCAGGAGACGGTCAGGTAGAACCCGGTGTCGGCCGCCACGCCGTCGGCGAGCTGGCTGTAGACCGCGACCGCCCGGTAGTGGCCGCCGCAGATCGCCGCCCCGCGCTGCACCGACAGCGAGCGCGGGTAGCTGGACCGGCCCGTCGGCGTCACGTGGATCGCCAGGTCGCCGTCGTAGTCGACGTCGTCGCTGAGGATCACGCAGTACGTCCCGCGGAACATGCGCCTGACCTCCTCGACGTTCTTGCTGGCGGTCACCACGCCGTCCGCCCTGACGGTGGCCGAGGCCTGGGCGTAGGGCGTGTCCGCGTACGCCGCCGCGGGCGTCAGGACGGCCGCCGCGACGAGCGCGACGCCGGCGGCGCGCCGGATAATGTTCACATGGGTGCTCCCTCGGTTCTCGGTCAGGAGATGGTCAGGTCGAAGCCGCCGTCGGCGAGCCGGCCGGTGCTGGTGTCGTAGACGCCGACGGTGATGGTGTTGGACTCGTGGCAGGTCGCCGACGAGTTCCGGTAGGCGATGAACGGCAGGCGGCGGGGCGCCCGCGGGGTGATCTGGATCACCGCGGCGGACGTGGTGACGTGCCTGTCGACCATCACGCAGTAACGGCCGGTCGAGGCCCGCCACGTCTTGAGGATGTTCTTGCCGTTGTTCAGCTCGCCGTCGGCGTCGACGATCGCCGCGGCCCGCGCGTAAGGGGCCTGCAGGTCGGCGTACGCGGCGGGGCCGGTCATGATGAGGCTTGCGGCGCTCAGCGCGAGGCCGCCGGCCAGGATGCCACGGAACATGGGTCTTCCTCTCGGTCACTCTTCCGGGGGGCCACGACAGAAAGTAAGTTCCTGACCACCCCCGGAGCCGCGTGCCACCCCGTCCCGGACGATCAAAGTTCCTTGGGGGATCGCCCCCGAACCCATGACCGCCGGCGTGCGTCGCGGCCCTCCGTCCGGGGCGCGAAAGCCCGCCGGGACGCGGGTTCGCTCTTGGCGCACGCCATACCCGGGCCGCCCGCCGCGATCCCGGGACGGCCGCCGGGCCGCCGCATTAGGGTCTGCTCGTGGTCGCACTGATGGCGCTGCTCGGTCTGGTCGCCGGACACCAGGTCAGGGCGCTGGCCGACGCCTACGACGACCTCGCGTCCCCGCCGCCGTGGCCGCCCGGCGTGGAACTGCTGACCGCCGCCGTGACGGCGCTGACCGCCTGGCTCGCCGGGCCGCCGTACACGGGTCTCGCGCTGGCCGGCACGGCGCTGGCGGTCATCGACTGGCGTACCACCCTGCTGCCCGACGCGATCACGCTGCCCGCGTACCCGATCATCGCACTGACCCTGCTCCCCACCAGGGAGCTGCCGCGCGCGCTGCTCGGCGCGGCGGCGCTGGCGGCCGTCTACGGCCTGTTGTGGTTCGCCAGGCCGGCCGCGATGGGCCTCGGCGACGTCAAGCTGGCCGGGCTCATCGGCATGGCGGCGGCGGCGATGAGCTGGCAGACGTGGGTGGCCGCCGCGTTCGCCGGGCAGGTGCTCGGCGCGCTGTACGCGGTCGCGCTGCTGCTCACCGGGCGGGGCGACCGGCACACCCAGTTCCCCTTCGGGCCGTTCATGCTGCTCGGTGCTTTCGTGGCGCTCTGTCTCGGCTGGTGAACGACGGACATCCCACCCGGCCGCACGTGGAAGACTTGGAGTCATGTTGCGCTGGTTGACGGCCGGAGAGTCCCACGGCCCCGAACTCGTTGCCATCCTCGAAGGACTGCCCGCCGGGGTCGAGGTGACCACGGCCGCGATCGACGAGGCCCTGCGCCGCCGCAGGCTCGGCTACGGCCGCGGCGCGCGGATGAAGTTCGAGCAGGACCAGGTGACGATCGTCGGCGGCGTGCGCCACGGCCGCACCATGGGCAGCCCGGTCGCCGTCCGCGTGGGCAACACCGAGTGGCCCAAGTGGGAGAAGGTCATGTCGGCCGACCCGGTCGACCCGGCCGAGCTGGAGGGCCTGGCCCGCAACGCGCCGCGGTCCCGCCCCCGCCCCGGCCACGCCGACCTGGCCGGCATGCAGAAGTACGGCTTCGACGACGCCCGCCAGGTGCTCGACCGGGCCAGCGCCCGCGAGACCGCGGCCCGCGTCGCGCTCGGCGAGGTCGCCAGGCGCTTCCTGAAGCAGGCGCTCGGCGTCGACATCGTCAGCCACGTCACCTCCATCGGCGGCGCGCAGACCCCGACCGAGGTGCTGCCCGGCCCCGGCGACCTGGCCAGGATCGACGAAGACCCGGTCCGCTGCTCCGACCCCGAGGGCAGCGCCGCCATGGTCGCCGTGATCGACCAGGCGCACAAAGAGGGCGACACGCTCGGCGGCGTCGTCGAGGTGCTCGCCTACGGCCTGCCGCCCGGCCTGGGCAGCTACACCCACTGGGACCGCAGGCTCGACTCCCGGCTCGCCGCGGCCCTCATGGGCATCCAGGCGATCAAGGGCGTCGCGGTCGGCGACGGCTTCGAGACCGCCCGCCGGCCCGGCTCGCGCGCCCACGACGAGATCGAGTACACCGCCGAGAACGGCGTCAAGCGCGTCACCAACCGCGCGGGCGGCGTCGAGGGCGGCATGACCAACGGCGAGGTCCTGCGGGTCAGCGCCGCCATGAAGCCCATCTCCACCGTGCCGAGGGCCCTGGCCACGATCGACGTCAAGACCGGCGAGGCGGCCAAGGCCCACCACGAGCGCTCCGACGTGTGCGCCGTCCCGGCCGCGGGCATCGTGGCCGAGGCCATGGTCGCGCTGGTGCTGGCCGACGCGGCCCTGGAGAAGTTCGGCGGCGACTCGGTGGAGGAGGTCGCCCGCAACCTGTCCGGCTACCTCTCCTCGATGGTGATCAAGTGACGGCCGCGCGGAGCGAACGAGAAGGGGTGAGCGACCAGTGACCAGAGCCGTGCTCATCGGCCCGCCCGGATCAGGCAAGACCACGATCGGGCAGCTGCTGGCCGAGCGGCTCGGCGTCGCCTTCCGCGACACCGACGCCGACGTCGAGGCCGTGGCCGGCAAGCCGGTCTCCGACATCTTCGTCGAGGACGGCGAGGCCCGCTTCCGCGAGCTGGAGCACCAGGCCGTGCGCCGCGCCCTGGCCGAGCACGACGGCGTGCTGTCGCTCGGCGGCGGCGCCGTGCTCAACGAGGACACCCAGGCCCTGCTCGCCGGTCACCACGTGGTCTACCTGCAGGTGGGCCTGGCCGACGCGGTCCAGCGGGTCGGGCTCGGCTCGGCCAGGCCGCTGCTCGTGCTCAACCCGCGCAGCCAGCTCAAGAAGCTGATGGAGGAGCGGCGGCCGGTCTACGAGCGTCTGGCCGTGGTCACGCTCGCCACCGACAAGCGCGACCCCGGCGAGCTCGCCGACGAGATCCTGGAGGGCCTGCCGGCATGACCGCGACGCGGATCCCCGTATCCGGCGACAGCCCGTACGACGTCGTGGTGGGCAGCGGCGTGCAGGCCGAGCTGCCGGGCCTGTTCCGGCCGGGCGTGCGCACGGTCGCCGTCGTCCGCCCGCAGGGCCTGCCCGAGCTGTCCCGCCCGGCCCTCACGGCGCTGGCCGAGGCCGGTTACGAGGTGGCCGACCTGCCCGTCCCCGACGGCGAGGCGTGCAAGACGCCCGAGGTGGCCGCCGGCCTGTGGTCCGCGCTCGGCCGCCACGGCCTGACCCGCTCCGACGCCGTCGTGGGCGTGGGCGGCGGCGCGACGACCGACCTGGCCGGCTTCGTGGCCGGCACCTGGCTGCGCGGCGTGCAGGTCGTGCTCGTGCCGACGACGCTGCTGGCCATGGTCGACGCCGCCGTCGGCGGCAAGAACGGCATCGACACCCCCGAGGGCAAGAACCTGGTGGGCACGTTCCTGCCGCCCGCCGGGGTGCTCTGCGACCTGGCCGTGCTGCCCGGCATGCCGAAGGCCGACTACGTGGCGGGGCTCGCCGAGATCATCAAGGGCGGCTTCATCGCCGACCCGCAGATCCTCACGCTGGTCGAGTCCGACCCCGAGGGGGCCACCCGGCCCGACGGCCCCCACACCCGCGAGCTGATCGAGCGCAAGATCCGCGTCAAGGCCCACGTCGTGGGCGCCGACCTGCGCGAGCAGGGCCTGCGCGAGATCCTCAACTACGGACACACGCTCGCCCACGCCATCGAGCGCGACGAGCACTACACGATCCGCCACGGCGAGGCGGTCGCCATCGGCATGGTCTACGCCGCCGAGCTGTCCCGGCTGTCCGGCCGCGCCGACCTGGTCGCCCGCACCCGCGCGATCCTCACCTCCGTGGGCCTGCCGGTCTCCTACCACGCCGGCGCCTGGCCGCGGCTGCGCGACCACATGCGGCTGGACAAGAAGAACCGGGGCGCCAAGCAGCGCTTCGTCGTCCTCGACGACCTGGCCAGGCCCGGGCGGCTCGAAGACCCCGCCGAAGAGCTGCTCGAAGCCGCCTACAAGGAGATCGCGCGATGATCCTCGTGCTCAACGGCCCCAACCTGAGCCGGCTCGGCACCCGCGAGCCCGACGTCTACGGGGCCGAGACGCTGGAGGACCTCGCCGAGCTGTGCCGCGAGACCGGCCGCAAGCTCGGCGAGCAGGTCGAGGTGCGCCAGACCGACGACGAGGCCGAGCTGATCGGCTGGCTGCACGAGGCCGCCGACGGCCGCATTCCCGTCGTGCTCAACCCGGCCGCCTTCACCCACTACTCCTACGCCGTGCGCGACGCCATCGCCCAGCGCACCGCCCCGCTCGTCGAGGTGCACATCAGCAACCCCGCGGCGAGGGAAGAGTTTCGCCACACCTCGGTCGTCGCCGGGGTGGCGACGGGCACGATCGCCGGATTCGGACTACAGTCCTACGTCCTGGCGCTACACGCTATCGCGGAGATGAACAGCAGCTCATGAGGCAATACAAGTCCTTCGTCGCACTCGGGGACAGTTTCACCGAAGGACTGAACGATCCAGGCCCCGACGGGCACTACCGCGGCTGGGCCGACCGGGTCGCCGAACGGCTCGCCGCCGACGACCCGGCGTTCCGCTACGCGAACCTGGCCGTCCGCGGCAAGCTGCTCGACCAGATCGTCACCGAGCAGGTGCCGCGGGCCATCGAGATGGGTCCCGACCTGGTCAGCTTCTGCGCGGGCGGCAACGACCTGCTGCGGCCGGGCAGCGACCCCGACGTGATGGCCAAGCGCCTGGCCCGCGCGGTGCGCGACCTGCGGGCCGGAGGCGCGGACGTGCTGCTGTTCACCGGGGTCGATCCGCGCGACACGCCGCTGATGCGGCGGCTGCGCGGCCGTTTCGCCATCTTCTACCTGCACATCCGCTCCATCGCCGACCTCTACGGCTGCCGGCTGGTCGACCAGTGGTCGATGCAGGGGCTGCGCGACTGGCGGGCCTGGAGCACCGACCGCCTGCACATGAACGAGGACGGCCACCGGCTGGTGGCGGCCCGCGTGCTCGACGTGCTGGGGGTGCCGTTCGACGACTGGCGCAAGGATTGGCCGGAGCGGCTGGTCGACCCGCGGGCGCGGCGCCGCGAGGACGCCCAGTGGATCCGCGAGCACCTGGTGCCGTGGATGTCCCGCCGCCTGCGCGGCACCTCCTCCGGCGACGGCCTCACCCCGAAGCGCCCCGACCTCACCCCGTTCTAGCCGACGGGGGCCACGGAGTGGGGCAAGGCGGGCTCGCGTGACGGCGGCCGGCCGGTGAAGGGTCAGCGGGCGTTTCCTGGAAGCCCGCCGGCCCCGTACGGCGGGTGGCCTGACCAGGCGGAGCCGTAAGGAAAAGAAGGAAAAGAAGGAAAAGACTGTCGCCTGAAGGGGCCCGCGACGGTCAGGACTCGGTGGACAGGCGCTTGAGCGCGGCACGGGGGACGGCCGGGTCGGTGGTGCGCCAGAACGGCGGCAACGATCCCAGCAGGAAACCGCTGTACCGGGCCGTCGCCAGGCGCGGGTCGAGGACCGCGATGACGCCCTTGTCGTCCTGGGCGCGCAGCAACCGGCCGGTGCCCTGGGCCAGCAGCAGGGCGGCGTGGTTGGCCGCCACCGCCATGAACCCGTTGCCGCCGCGCGCCGCGACGTGCCGCTGCCGGGCCGAGGTGAGCGGATCGTCGGGACGCGGGAACGGCACCCGGTCGATGATGACCAGCCGCAGCGACGGCCCGGGGACGTCGACCCCCTGCCACAGCGACAACGTGCCGAACAGGCAGGTCGGCTCGTCCTCGGCGAACTGCTTGACCAGCAGCATGGTCGAGTCGTCGCCCTGGCACAGCAGCGGCACGTCGAGCCGCTCGCGCAGCGCCTCCGTGGCGGCCTTGGCGGCGCGCATCGAGGAGAACAGCCCCAGCGTGCGCCCGCCGGCCGCCTCGATGAGCTCGGTGATCTCGTCGAGATACTCCTGCGGCAGCCCGTCGCGGCCCGGCTGGGGAAGGTGTTTGGCGACGTAGAGGATGCCGGCGCGCGGGTGGTCGAACGGCGAGCCGACGTCGATGCCCTGCCAGCGCTTGCTGTCACCCAGGCCCCACTGCGCGGCCAGCCCGTCGAACGTGCCGCCGAGGGCGAGCGTGGCGGAGGTGAGCACCACCGTGCGCTCGCCGAACAGCCGGTCGCGCAGCATGCCGCTCACGCTCAGCGGCGCGACCCGCAACATGGGCGGACGGCGGTCGGTGGCGCCGTCGAGCCAGACCACCTCGGCGCGGTCGGCCTCGGAGGCGTGGCCGTAGGCGTCGAGCATGCGGACGGCGGTGTCGTGCACCTCGTCGAGCGCGGTGAAGGCGGCCTTGCGCTGGCCGGCCTTGTCGGGGTCGTCCTTGTCGGCGTTGCGCGGGCCCATGGCGGTGATGCAGCGCCAGGCCGTGTCGCGGATGAGCTGCAAGGTGAGGCCGAGCACCTGCGGCAGCTCGTCGATACGGCCGGGCGGCGCGGCGGCCAGCAGCGCCTTGAGGTCTTCGCCCGCCTCCATGAGCTGGTCGGCGAGCGGCTGCTCGATCAGCCGGCCGACGCGGCGCACGGCCAGCATCACCGAGGCCTCCGACAGCTCGCTGGTGACCACCGAGGTCACCCGGTCGACCAGCTCGTGGGCCTCGTCGACGACCACGACCTCGTGCTCGGGCAGCACCGGCAGGTCGCCCATGGCGTCGATGGCCAGCAGCGCGTGGTTGGTCACCACGACGTCGACCTCGCCCGCGCGCGCCCTGGCCAGCTCGGCGAAGCACTCGGGGCCGCTCGGGCAGCGGGTGGCGCCCAGGCACTCCTGCGCGCTCACCGAGAACTGCCGCCAGGCCTGCTCGCTGACGCCGGGCACCAGCTCGTCGCGGTCGCCCGTCTCGGTCTCGTCGGCCCACTCCTGGATGCGCTGGACCATGCGGCCGGTAGCGCTCACCTCACGCGGATCGAAGAGCTGGTCCTGCTCGTCCTCCTCGGGCCAGCCCGCCGTCGCCTTGTAGCGGCACAGGTAGTTGCGCCGGCCCTTGAGAATGGCGAACGTCGGCTCGTGCGGCAGCTCCTTGCCCAGCGCCTCGGCGAGCCGGGGCAGGTCGCGGTCGACGAGCTGGCGCTGCAGCGCGATGGTGGCCGTGGAGATCACGACGGGGGAGTCGCTGTCCATGGCGTGCCGGATCGAGGGCACCAGGTACGCCAGCGACTTGCCGGTGCCCGTGCCCGCCTGGACGGCCAGGTGCTCCTCGTCGTCGATGGCCTTCTGGACGGCCTTGACCATGGTGACCTGGCCCTGCCGTTCGCTCCCTCCGAGAGCGCCGACCGCGATGCTGAGCAGTTCGTCCACTGACGGGAGATGGGAGTCCGGCACGGTCGTCAACGGTACCCGCAATCCCGGGCCGACGCGCCGGGACGCCCTGTGTCCGGTCATGCGCATCCCGTCGTTCGCGGGCTCCCCGCGGGACTCCCGTGGCACACTGTCGAGCGGAACTCCGACTGGTCAGGGAGATCTTGCCGGTGTGATCGATGGGGTTCACGGTCTCGATGGTGAGAGCGGTTAGGTAGGGTTTTCCGGGGTTGAGTGGACGAATAAAGGCTGGTTAAAGCAGTATGTCTGCCATGTCGGAAGTTGTCCCGTTGCCGTCGTTCGGCGAAGTCTTCTTCGATGCACGAGGTCAGGAGCGGTGCCTCCGGGTCACGTGGCATGAGGGCACACTGGTCCTCAGCCTGTGGCGTGGGGAGATGTGCACAGCGAGCTTCCGCATGCCGATGGAGGACGTCGGCAGGCTGCTCGACACGCTCGACGACGGCTACGCCGAGGCCACGGGCGAGCAGCCCGCGGTGCCCGCGGCCGATCCGGGCACCGAGGTCATGCCGGGCACCGGCACGTACCACCGGCCGCCCCAGCACGCCCAGCAGCAGCCTCCGCCGCCCGCGCTCGACGAGCGGCCCACCGCGTCGCTGTCGCCCAACGACGTGCTGGTCGCGCGCGGCCCCGCGCCGCAGGACAAACTGGTGGCCTCCTACAGCGAGACCACCGGCCCCCGGGAGACGCCGTCGTACGGCGAGCGCAGCCCCTTCACCGGCCCCCAGTACGTCGAGCAGCCCGCCGCCCAGTACCCCGGCGACCCGCACAGCGGCCCGCAGTACACCGGTGACCCGTTCAGCGGCCCGCAGTACACCGGCGACCCGCTGAGCGGCCCCCAGTACACGGGCGACCCGTTCAGCGGCCCGCAGTACACCGGCGACCCGCTGAGCGGCCCCCAGTACGCCGGCGACCCCTTCACCGGCCCCCAGTACGTCGAGAGCAGCGAGCCCGTCTACCAGCTGCCCGCCGACCAGCGCCGCCCGGCGCCGCTGAGCACCGACCCGCTCGGCTTCCCGTCGCAGGCCGCCGACCCCTACCCGCCGGCCCAGCAGTACACCCCGGACTCGTACGGCTCCTACCAGCAGCCGCCGTCCCAGCCCCAGCCCCAGCCCCCGGCGCAGCCGCAGAGCACGGCCGGGCTCGGCACGCCCATGCACGGCATCCCCGGCGCCGGCCGCAGGCACAACCCCGCGCCCGCCCAGGACCCCTACCGCGCGGCCGACACCTACCAGGGCTACCAGCAGCCCGCGCAGCCCAACCCGGTGGACCCGCTGCTGGCGCTCGGCCGCCAGGAGTACCCGCCGCAGTCGTCCGACCCGAACATGGGCCGTCCGTACGTGACGGACCCCCTGTTCTCGACCGGCGAACGCCTGCGCCCCGACCAGCAGCAGGACTACGGCGACGGGCGCGACCGCCGGGAGTGGTGACACCCTCCTCCCGCCCGCCGGGTACGCTCTCGGCATCCACCCGGGCGAGCTGGAGGAACGTCGTTGAACCCGACCATGGGCCTGCAACTGCTGCTGATGGCCGGTGGCGCGGTCGCGGTCGCGGCGGTGGCACGGCGGCGGGGCTGGCCGGCCCCGCTGTTGCTGGTCGCGGCCGGCCTGCTGGTCTCGCCGCTGGTGCCGGCGGTGCCGTTGCAGCCCGAGCTGGTGCTGTTCGTGTTCCTGCCGCCGCTGCTCTACTCGGCCGCGCTCGACAGCTCCTACCTGCGCCTGCGTGACGTCAAGCGGGCCGTGGCGCTGCTGTCGATCGGCCTGGTGCTGTTCACCACGGCCGTGGTGGGGCTGGTCGTCCACCTGCTGCTGCCGCAGCTCCCGCTGGCCGCCGCCTTCGCGCTCGGCGCGATCATCGCGCCGCCCGACGCCGTGGCGGCCGTCGCCGTGGGCCGGCGGCTCGGGCTGCCGCGCAGGTCGCTGACGATCCTCATCGGCGAGAGCCTGTTCAACGACGCCACGGCGCTGACGGCCTACCGGGTGGCCATCGGGGCGGCCGTGGGCGGCAGCATCGACCTGTTCCAGGGCGTGGCGCAGTTCCTGTTCGCGGCGCTCGGCGGGGTGGCGATCGGGCTGGCGCTGGCGTTCGTGTTCGCCTGGGTGTTCCAGCACACCCGCGACTCGCTGGTCGAGAACACGCTGATGCTGCTGATCCCGTTCGCGGCCTATCTCGCGGCCGAGTCCGTGCACGTCTCCGGGCTCGGGCCCGAGCCGGTGCACGCCTCGGGCGTGATCTCCGTCGTGGTCGTCGGCCTCTACCTGGGCAACCGCATGCACCAGCGGGGGTTCGGCACCCGGCTGGTGTCCGACGCGGTGTGGAAGGTCACCGACTTCTTCCTGGAGTCGATCGTCTTCGCGCTCATCGGCCTGCAGCTCGTGACCGTGATCAAGGGCATCACCGGCTACGGCCCCTGGCAGGTCGCCGGCTACGCGCTGGCGGTGCTGGCGGTGACGATCGTGTCCAGGTTCGTGTGGGTGTTCGCGTTCACCCCGCTGGTCAAGCTCGTCCGGCGGGGCCCGGCGCCCAGCCCGCAGCAGACGGTGATCCTGGGCTGGGCCGGCATGCGGGGCGTGGTGTCGCTCGCGGCGGCGTTCTCCATCCCGCCGGAGATCCCGGCCCGCGACCGGGCCATGCTGCTGTTCCTGACGTTCACCACGGTGATCGGCACCCTGCTGATCCAGGGCATGACGTTCCCCGCGCTGATCAGAAAGCTGCGCGTGTCGAGCGAGCAGGAGCGCTACGAGGACACGCTGGCCGAGGCGGCCGCCCAGCAGGCCGCGCTGGAGGCGGGCCTGGCCGAGCTCGAACGCCTGGTCGAGCAGGAGGGCGAGCCCGACGAGATCAAGAAGCAGGTCATCGACCAGCTCAGGGAGAAGTCGTGGCGGCGGTCGCTGACCGCGTGGGAACGGCTGGGCGGCGGCACCGCGCAGGGCGGCGCCGAGACCCCCAGCAGCATCTACCGGCGGCTGCGCCGTGACATGCTCACGGCCGAGCGCGAGGTGTTCGTCCGCCTGCGCGACGAGCGCCGCCTCGACGACGAGGTGCTGCGCGAGGTGATGGCCCAGCTCGACTTCGAGGAGGCCATCCTCGAACGCTGACCCCGACGGGCGCCGCCCGCGCAGGGCAGGTCAGCCGGGCAGTCAGCCCATCTGGTTGTCCACGAAGCACCAGCGCCAGCTCTCGCCCGGTTCGAACGACTGGATCACCGGGTGCGTGGTCGCGTGGAAGTGCTTGGTCGCGTGCTTGTTGGGCGAGGAGTCGCAGCAGCCGATGTGGCCGCACTCCAGGCAGCGCCGCAGGTGCACCCATCGGCTGCCGCTGGCCAGGCACTCCTCGCAGCCCTCAGGGGTCTTCGCCGCCGGGTCGTCGGCCTGGGAAAGATGCTCGCACATTGCCATGGATCCGATCCTAGGACCCGGCCGCCGATGCCTTCCGCGCAGACCTGCTGTCCGGGCCCTGACCTGCGAGAAGGCCGTGCGCGCCGGGCCGCTCTCGGGGGATGCCCGCGTCAAGGAGGCCGCCGTCGCGGCGATCCGGCGGCTCGGGGCGGGCAGCGGCGGTTCGCGGCTGACGAACGGCTCCCTCGCGCTGCACGAGGAGCTGGAGGCGCGGCTCGCGGAGTTCCTCGGGCGTCCGGCGGTCATGGTGACCAGCGCCGGCTACCTGGCCAACCTCGCGGTGGGCGCGCTGCTGGGGCCCGGCGACGTGGTGATCGGCGACCGGCTGGTGCACGCGTGCCTCATCGACGCCGTACGCCTGGGCGGGGCGCGCTTACGCCGCTACCGGCACAACGACATGGACCACCTGGAACGGCTGCTGGCCGCCGGCGACCCGGACGCCGGCCGGATGATCGTGACCGAGGGCATGTTCTCCACCTCGGGCAACGTGTGCGACTTCTCCACCTCGGGCAACGTGTGCGACCTGCCGGGCATCGCCAAGCTCGCCCGCACGTACGGAGCCCGCGTCGTGATGGACAGCGCCCACGACGCCGGCCTGCTCGGGGACGCCGGTCGCGGCGCCGCCGAGGCGCACGGCCTGGAGGAGGCGGTGGACGTGCAGACCATCACCTTCTCCAAGTCGTTCGGCACGATCGGCGGCGCGGTCGCCGGGCCGGAGGAGATCATCCTCTACCTGCGCCACCACGCGCGGTCCATGGTGTTCACCGCCGCCCTGTCACCGGCCTGCGCCGCCGCCGCGCTGGCCGCCCTGGAGATCGTCGTCGCCGAGCCCGAGCGGCGGCGCCGGTTGCGGACCGCGGCCGGGCGGCTGAGCGGCGAGCTGGCCGGGCTGGGGTACGCCGTCGTGCCGTCGGACCGTCCGGTCATCGCCGTGCCGGTGGGGGAGGACCTGCGCTGTTTCCGGTTGTGGCGGGAGCTGTTCGACGAAGGGGTGTTCACCACGGCCATGATCTCGCCCGGGGTGCCGCCGGGGCAGGCGCTCATCCGGGTCAGCCTCACCGCCACCCACACCGACGCCCAGCTCGACCGGATCGCGGCCGCCTTCGCCGCCGCCGGCCGTCGAGCGGGGCTTCTTCACTGATCGCGCGCGCCGCCACGGGCGCGGGGCGCTGGGTAAGGTCGAGGTATGCGACTCATCAAGAGCCGGTTCGTGCCCCTGGCGCTCTTCGCCGTCTGCGTCCTGGCCGCCGGGTGCGGCGAGGTCAACGACACGATCGACAAGGCCCAGGCGTGCCTGGAGGCGCCGAAGATCGTCACCGACCTGGCCGCCAAGGTCAAGGACCTCACCGACGACCCCAAGGCCATGGAGAAGGCGCTCGACGACGCCGCGGGCAAGCTCAACGACGTGGCCGACAAGGCCGCCAACACCACGCTCAAGCAGGCCAGCGAAGACCTTGCCAAGACTTTGGGCGGGATCAACGTCCAGAACGTGAACGACGCCGTCGACGCGGCCCAGAAGGTGGGCAGCGAGGCGGTCGACTACGCCCAGCAGGTCGCCAAGGCGTGCAGCTGAAATCCCGTCTTCTCTAGGGGAAAAGGGGACGAATTACCATATAAGGCATGGAGCCCGACCCGCGTTTCACCTTGGCCAACGAACGCACCTTCCTCACGTGGCTGAGTACGGCGCTGGCGCTCAGCGCGGGCGGGGTGGCCATGGCGGCGGTGCCCTCCGACGTGTTCGTTCCGTGGGTCCGCACGGTGCTGGCCGTCATGCTGGTGTCGTTGTCCGCGCTGGCCGCGGGCATGGCCTATCCGCGCTGGCGCAACATCCAGCGCGCCCTGCGCAACCAGGCGCCGCTCCCGCCGCCCGCCCTCGCGGCGGTCTTCGGGTACGGCGTCGCCACCGTGGCCGTCGTCGCCCTCGTGCTCATCATCCTGTCGGTGTAGATGTCACAGGAGATCTGGGACGAGGGCCTGCAGAGCGAGCGCACCCGGCTCGCCTGGGTCCGCACCGCCGTGGCGCTGGCCACGGGCGGGCTGGGCGCCGCCGGGCTCGCGGTGCGCCACGGCCTGCCCGCCGTGGCCGTCGCCGGGTTCGCGCTGGCCGCGCTGTGCGGCGCGGTCCTGCTGATCAGGACGGGGGCGCGCTTCCGCCGGGTCCAGGAGGCCCTGCACGGCGGACGGCCCATCGACGCGGGCCTCGACGCGCTGTTCGCCTGGCTCGGCACCCTCAGCGTCGTGCTCGGCGCGGTCACCTTCGTGCTCACGGTCCGGTGACCCCCGGCTTGCGATGTTCCGGAGGGGAGGCGGACACTCGTAGTGAGGGGGTGACCTCAGTGGAGGAAGAACGCAGGACCCTGCCCTTCGAGTGCCGCGGTTGCTGGCACGTCTGGGAAGAGGACTACCTCGTCCGGCACGTCGACGACGAGCACGGGAACGCCGCCGAGATCTGGCTCAGGGACGGGCTCGTGGTGCCGCCGCCGTCGTACGGGGTGATCTGCCCGCATTGCGGCTGTCAGCAGACCACCACGTTCCCGGCCGGCTATCTCGCCCGTCATCCGGAGCTGTTCCGGTCGGACGAGCCGGTCGTGCCGGACGCCACGCCGCTGCTCAGCCCGGTTCCGCCGCGGCGTCCGTACTGACGGGAGACGCGACGGCGGGCGGGCAAGTGCCGAAAAACGGCGCTAAACCATGACACTTGGTAAGCGTTTCGTAGCTTGAAGTGTCATAAGGTGCGTCTTGCGCAGGCGCGGGGCCAGGCGCAGACTCAGGTCTAGACCACTGAAACCCCAGCCGGGGGTGATCCTCGTGCGCGACGGGTTCGAGACCCGCGAGACCTGGCCCTTCGAGTGCCTGCGCTGTCTGCGTGTCTGGGAGGAGGAATTCGTCGTCCGGCATTTCGCCGACGACCACGGCAATCAGGTCGAGATCTGGCTCAGCTCCGGCGTTGCCGTGCAACCTCCCTCGTCGGGCACGTGCTGCCCGGGATGCGGCGCCTACCACGTGACGTCGTTCCCGAACGGCTACCTGGCCAGGCACCCCGAGTTGCGGCCGGATCCCGAGGTGCGGCCCGAACTCGTGCCCGAGCTCGGCGTCGTGTCGGGTCCGGTGCTGGAGGAGCCGAAGGCGCCCCTGGCCGGGGCGCCGTTGGCCGGTCGGCTGCTCGTCGCGATCGGGGTGCCCGTCGCCCTGTTCGTCGGGTACGAGCTGTACCGCGGCCTCGTGGCCGCCGCGCCCGTCCACCACTAGCGCGCCGGCCCGCCGCTCGCGCGGTGGGCCGACGGCGTCGTGGTCACTGGCTCAGGCTCTCCAGCCAGGCCCGGTGCAGCCCGGCGAAGCGGCCCGAGGCGGCGATGAGCCGGTCGGGCGGCCCGTCCTCGACGACCTGGCCGGCCTCCATCACCAGCACCCGGTCGGCGATCTCCACGGTCGAGAGCCGGTGGGCGATGATCAGCGCGGTGCGGTCGGCGAGGATCGTGCGCAGCGCCCGCTGCACCAGCCGCTCGCTCGGCACGTCGAGGCTGGAGGTGGCCTCGTCGAGGATGAGCACCGCGGGGTCGGCGAGGAACGCCCTGGCGAACGCGATGAGCTGTCGCTGGCCCGCCGACATGCGCCCGCCGCGCTTGCCGACCTCGGTGTCGTAACCGTCGGGCAGCCCGGAGACGAACTCGTGCGCGCCGATCGCCTTGGCCGCCTCGCGGACCTGCCGGTCGGTGGCGTCCGGCCGGCCGAACCTGATGTTGTCCGCCACCGTGCCGCTGAACAGGAAGTTCTCCTGCGTCACCATGACGACGGCCTGGCGCAGCGTCGTCTCGTCCAGGTCGCGCAGATCGACCCCGTCGAGCAGCACGCGGCCCGCGGTCGGGTCGTAGAAGCGGGAGATCAGCTTGGCCAGCGTCGTCTTGCCCGCGCCGGTCGCGCCGACCAGCGCCACGCTCTGCCCGCCGGGGATCGTCAGGTCGAGGCCGGGCAGGATCGGCATCTCCTCGACGTAGGCGAAGCGCACGTCCTCGAAGCGGACCATGCCGCGGGCCTGCTGGGGCAGCGGCTCGGGCCGGCGCGGCTCCGGCACGCCCGGCTCCTCCTCCAGCACGCCCGACAGCTTCTCCAGGGCCGCGCCCGCCGACTGCAGCGTGTTGTAGAACTGGCTGAGCTCCTGCATCGGCTCGTAGAACTGTCGCAGGTACAGCAGGAACGCGGCCAGCACGCCGACCGTGACCTCGCCCTGGATCGCCAGGTAGCCGCCGTAGAGCAGCACCCCGCCCACGGTCAGGTTGCCGATCAGCTTGATGCCGAACATGAACTCCGCGCCCAGGACCATGCTGCGCGCGTTGGCGTCCCGGTAGTCGTCGTTGAGCTGGGCGAAGATCTCCTGGTTGCGCGGTTCCCTGCGGAACGCCTGCACCGCGCGGATGCCGGTCATCGACTCCACGAAGTGCACGATCACCAGGGCGACCGTCTCCCGCGTGCGCCGGTAGACGATCACCGACTGCCGCCGGAACCACCGCGTGAACAGCAGCAGCAGCGGCAGCGGGACCAGCGCCACCAGGCCGAGGTGCACGTCGAGGACGAGCAGCAGCGCGGCCGTGCCGAACATCGTCAGCACCGCCTTGACCAGCCCGTCGAAGCCGGACTGGAGCAGCTCGGAGATGGCCTCGATGTCGGAGGTCAGCCGGGAGATGACCCGGCCCGAGGTGTACTTCTCGTGGAAGCTCAGCGACAGCCGCTGGAAGTGGTCGAACACCCGCCTGCGCAGCTCCAGCAGCACGCTCTGGCCGACCTTCCCCGACAGGCGCAGGAACGCCTGCCGGGTGAGCGCCTGCGTGACGGCCGCGACCAGGATCACGCCGACCACGATCAGCAGGATCGACGGCCCCGACCCGCGGGTCATCGGCGGGATGCCGTCGTCGATCCCCACCTTGACCAGGTACGGGATAGCCAGCGCCGCGGCGTTGGAGACGACGATGATCGCGGTGAGCAGCGCGATGGCCTTGCGGTAGGGACGCAGCAGGTCGCCGAGCAGCCTGCGGGAGCGCTCCCGCAGCAGCACCGACACCTTCTCCGGCAGTTCGTCCTGCTCCTCGGAGGCGACGCCGCGCCAGGAGGAGACGGGGGCGGCGGTCATCGCAGGGCTCCTTCCGAGGGGTCGAAGTCGGCGTCCTGGGCCAGCAGCTCGCGGTACTCGGGCACGTCGGCCAGCAGCTCGTGGTGGCGGCCGACGTGGGTGATGGTGCCGTCGCGCAGCAGCGCCACCTTGTCGGCCAGCAGCACGGTCGAGGCGCGGTGGGCGACCACGATGCCGGTCGCCTCGCGCAGGACGTGCCGCAGCGCCTCCTCCACCAGCGCCTCGGTCTCCACGTCGAGCGCCGACAGGGTGTCGTCGAGGACGAGCACCCGCGGCCTGCTCAGCACCGCCCGCGCCAGGGCGAGCCGCTGCCGCTGCCCGCCCGACAAGGACAGGCCCTGCTCGCCGATGCGGGTGTCGAGGCCCCAGGGCAGGTCGTACACGAAGCCGGCCTGGGCGGTGGCGATCGCGGCGGCCAGCTCCTCCTCGGTGGCGTCGAGCCGGCCGAGCATGAGGTTCTCGCGCACGCTCATCGAGAACAGCGTCGGCTCCTCGAACGCGGTGGCCACCAGCGAGCGCAGCGTGGTCAGGTCGAGGTCGCGCACGTCCTCGCCGTCGATGGTCACGCGGCCCGTGGTGGCGTCGAGCAGCCGGGGCACCAGCGCGGTCAGCGTGGTCTTGCCCGCGCCGGTCGCGCCCACGATCGCGACCGTCTCGCCGGGGTGCACGTCCAGCCAGACGTCGCGCAGCACCGGCTCGTCCGCGCCGGGGAAGGCGAACCCGACGCCCTCGAACCGCAGGTGGCCCCGGGGCAGCTCGATCGTGCGGCTGCCGCTCTCGATCGCCGGGACGGTGTCCATGACCTCCATGACCCGGTCGGCGGAGGTCATCGCCTCCTGGGCCATGGCCAGGATGTAGCCGAGGCTGGCGATCGGCCAGACGAGCTGGAGCATCAGGGTGGTGAAGGCGACCAGCGTGCCCAGCGTCATCGAGCCGGAGCCCACCGCGAGCGCGCCGAGCAGCAGCACCAGGGCGAGGGTGACGTTGGGGATCACTTCGAGGAAGGCGAAGAACCGGGCCGACAGGGTGGCCTTGTCGACCGAGCTGCCGTACACCTTGCGGGCCGCCTCGTCGTAGCGGTCGTAGACGTGGTGGCGGCGGCCGAACGCCTTGATCGTACGGATGCCGATGGCCGACTCCTCGACGAGCGTGGCGAGGTCGCCCTGCTCGTCCTGGACCTGGCGGGAGATCTTGATGTACCGCTTCTCGAACCGCAGGGACGTCCACACGATCGGCACGGCCGAGGCCAGCACCAGCAGCCCGAGCGGCCAGTACTTGTTCAGCAGGAGCACGGTCACCGTGATGAGCTGGAGGACGTTCATCACCAGGAAGAGCATGCCGAAGCCGAGGAAGCGGCGGATCGTGGACAGGTCCGTCGTGGCCCGCGACAGCAGCTGGCCCGACTGCCAGTCGCCGTGGAAGCCCATCGGCAGGCGCTGCAGGTGCTCGTAGAGGTCGTCGCGGATCGCGGTCTCCAGCCCGAGGACGGGTTTGACCTGGGTCCAGCGCCGCAGGAAGATCAGCCCGGCCTCCACGACGCCCACGCCCAGGGCGATGAGACCGAGCGGGAGCAGCCCGTCGGAGTCGCCCCGCGTCACGGGACCGTCGATGACCTTCTCGCTGATCAGGGGGAGCGCGATGCTCGCGGCGATGCTGAGGATCGCGGCCAGCCAGATGAGCACCAGTCTGGCGGCGTACGGGCGGAGGTAGGACTTCATCCGCCACAGGGAGTTGGAGGAGAGCAGGGGACGGCGAGGTGTGTCAGTATCGGGAGGCATCCCATCCACATTAATACGTGGGATCAACCCATTTTTTGCGGTAAATGTGGGGGTTTCTGCAGGTTACGGGCAGAAACGAGACCGTCACGGCGCGTCCGGCGACCCCGCGCCCGCCGCCGTCCGGACGGCCGGGCACACTGCCACCTGCGGCTCGGGCGCGGCGCGGGCTAAGGCGGAGCTGTCCTTTCCGCTCACCATTCTCACCGGACAGGAAGTCGTGATGATCGACGAGAGTGAACTGCCGTACCTGCGGCGCTGTGTCGAGCTGGCCACCGAGGCGCTGGAGTCGGGCGACGAGCCCTTCGGGTCCGTGCTGGTCGCCGCGGACGGCGCCGTGCTGGCCGAGGACCACAACCGGGTGGCCGGGGGCGACCGCACCCGGCATCCGGAGTTCGAGCTGGCGCGGTGGGCGGCGGCCAACCTGACCCCGCAGGAGCGGGCGGCGGCCACCGTCTACACCTCCGGCGAGCACTGCCCGATGTGCGCGGCGGCCCACGCCTGGGTGGGCCTCGGGCGCATCGTCTACGTCGCGTCGTCGGAGCAGCTCGGCGGCTGGCTGGCGGAGCTGGGCGTGCCGGCGCCGCCGGTGAGCACGCTGCCGGTCAACGCCGTCGCGCCGGGCGTCCCGGTGGACGGGCCCGTCCCGGAGCTGGCCGGGCAGGTGCACGAACTGCACCGCCGCTTCCACGGCGGACGCTGAGGACGCCGCCCGGCCGGGCGGGCCGGTCAGGGGGCGGACGTGCCGAGGGCGATCGTGTCGGCGACCTCGGCGTGCCGCTCGGCCTCCTCGGCGGCGAAGCGGGCGGCGTCCAGCTTGTCGGCGATGTCCTCGTCCTGCTTCATGAGGGCGTCGAGCGACTGGCCGGCCATCTCCAGCACGCCCATGTCGGCGTACGCCTGCTGCAGCCGCGGGCTCCACAGCCCGATGTCCTTGACGCACGGCACGATCCTGCTGAACAGCAGCGAGCGGAACAGCCGCAGGTACTCCGACTGGTCGGTGGCCCGCATGACCTCGTCGGTCTCGGCCCTGGACAGGCCCAGGTGCTCCCAGGACTCCGCGCCGCGCAGCCGGTCGCGCATGAGGTAGCAGCCCTCGATGACGAAGTCCTCGCGCTCGCGCAGCTCGGACTCCGACAGGTTCTTGTAGTAGTCGCGCAGCGCCATCCGGCCGAAGGCGACGTGCCGGGCCTCGTCCTGCATCACGTACGCGAGGATCTGCTTGGGCAGCGGCTTGGTGGTGATGTCGCGCATGACGCCGAACGCGGCCAGGGCCAGGCCCTCGATGAGCACCTGCATGCCGAGGTAGGGCATGTCCCAGCGGGAGTCGCTGAGCGTGCTCTCCAGCAGCGCCTTGAGGTGCTCGTTGATCGGGTACGCCAGGCCCACCTTCTCCTGGAGGAAGCGGGCGTAGGTCTCGGCGTGGCGGGCCTCGTCCATGGTCTGGGTGGCGGCGTAGAACTTGGAGTCCAGGTCGGGCACCGACTCCACGATCCGGGCCGAGCAGATCATCGCGCCCTGCTCGCCGTGCAGGAACTGGGAGAACTGCCAGGCCGCGCCGTGCAGTCGCACGTCCTGGCGCTGCTGGGGGCCGAGCCGGTGCCACAGCGGGGTGTCGTGGATGGCGATCGTGTTGTCGGGGATCCCGAGCACGTTGTACGGGTCCACCTCCAGGTCCCAGTCGATGCGCTTGGCCGAGTCCCACTGCTTGTCCTTGCCCTTCTGGTACAAGGCCAGCATGCGGTCGCGGCCCTCGTCGTACTCCCAGGTGAACCGGCTGGCGCCGGCCATGCCGACGTCCCAGGTGGAGAGCTCGGCGGGGAGGGTGTAGAGATCGTGCGTCGACATGGGGGACCTCCGCGAGGGGATTACGTACGGTGTACGTCCACGGCTCGACCCTTGCACGTACGGTGTACGTGCGTCAATAGAATGAGCTATGACCACCGAGCCCCTGTCCAGGCCCCGCATCGTGGCCGCGGCCATCGACCTCATCGAGCGCGAGGGCGCCGACGCGGTCTCCATGCGCCGCATCGCGGCCGAGCTCGGCGTCGGCGTGATGTCCCTCTACAACCACGTGCCGAACAAGGACGCGCTGCTCAACGGCGTGGCCGAGAGCGTGCTGAGCGGCATCGAGTTCACCGACGACCCCGACGCCCACTGGACCGACCGGGTGCGGGCGCAGGCGCGGGCCTTCCGGCAGATCGCCCATCACCATCCGCGCTCGACCATGGTGGTGGTCAGCCGCCAGCTCCACTCCCACGCCGGGCTGCTGCCGGTCGAGCGGGCGCTGGCCACGCTGCGCGGCGCGGGCTTCGACGGGCCCGACGCCGTCCGGATGTTGCGCATGTTCATCGCCTTCATCGTGGGCTCGCTGCTGCGCGAGGTCGGCGTGACGCCCACCTTCGCGCCCGTCCACAGCCGCACGGTCGAGGCAGCCGTCGTCGATCCGGCGTTGTTCCCCGAGGTGAGCGCGCTGGCGCCGCTGCTGGCCGAGTGCGACCACGAGGCGGAGTTCGAGTTCGGGGTCGAACTGCTCATCCAGGCCATCGCGGTGCACGCGGGTCAGTAGGAGGGCACCCGGGCGGGCCCGGATGCCCTCCGGCACGCGAGATCAGTACCAGTTGTGCGATTGCCAGTGCCCCCAGGCGCCGCAGGGCCTGCCGTACCTTCCCTTGATGTAGGCCAGGCCCCAGCGGATCTGCGTCTCGGGGTTGGACCGCCAGTCCTTGCCCGCGCCGCTCATCTTGCCCGCGGGCAGCGCCTGCGGGATCCCGTAGGCGCCCGACGACCGGTTGAGCGCGTGGTGGTTCCAATTGCTCTCCCTGGTCCACAGGTTGTCCAGGCAGCGGAACTCCCGGTAGTTCCACGCGCGCCGGACGACCTGTCCCAGGGCGATCTTCTTGTTTCTTCCGGCGGGCCGTACGGCCGCGATCTTCGGTTGCGCTGACGTTGTCCAGGTCCGCATCTTGATCACCGGAGGCCGGGACTCCGCCCAGGCCGGGCCGGTGCTGACGCCGAACGCGCTGATAGTGAGAAGAGTGCCGCTGAGCACGCGTTTGCTGTCCAAGGCGATCCTTGCTTTCGGGTCGCGTGCGGACGGGCGCCCCCTCCGGGGCGCCCTGCCGGTCCGCGTCCGTGGCTCGGACGCGGAGGGTCCGCGCGGCCTCCCGGGATCCTGTACCGCCCGATCGTGCTGGACGGCCCGGAAGGCGCCACGACGTGTCCTCAAGCACGATTCCTATTACGGGCCGTGACCGCGGGCCGCGATCTCGACACGCGAAGGACAGGTGTTTGCGCGCTCAATTCGGATAAAGGGCGATCTCGCTGGGCCAGGATTGCCCGGCCCGTCGCCCATATGGCATGTCCTTGGGTAAAAACGCGGACGTACCTGGGGTTTGGCTCAGTACCAACTGTGGGATTGGAAGTGCGCCCACGCGCGACACGGCGAGCCGTACCGCTGCTTGATGTAGCCCAGACCCCAACGGATCTGGGTGCGCGGGTTCGTGAGCCAGTCGGCGCCCGAGGAGGCCATCTTGTGGCCCGGTAGCGCCTGCGGGATGCCGTAGGCGCCCGACCGGTTGCCGGCCCTGTGGTTCCAGCCGCTCTCTCTGGCCCAGAGCCTGACCAGGCAGCCGTAGCTCGCGGCGCCCCAGCCGCGCTGGGCGACCAGGGACTTGGCGATGGCTTTGTTCCTGCCACTGCTCTGGGAGCTCTGCGCCTGTGCGGCCGTGGTGCCGGTCACCGTCGCGAGCGTTGCGGCGAGGACCAGGACACCGGTACGGCGGAGCATGGGCATGCGGATTCCCTTTCGAAGGGGACGGGGACCGCGTCACCCTGCATGACAAACACCCACATTTCCTAATTGACCATGAAAAATCAGGCGAAATTCCAAGATCGCGACATATTGATATTCAGGGGTTTCGCGGGAAAAATGAGGAATAGGTCACAATCTGCGGCGGGCGTCGTTCTGTAAGCTTCAGATCATGAGCCTTCGCGACATCCCGCTCCGCACCCTCGCCGACGACCCCACCACGCTCGGAGACCTCGCCGGCGACAAGGCCGTGCTGCTGGTCAACGTGGCCTCCCGCTGCGGCCTGACACCGCAGTACGCCGGCCTGGTCCAGCTCCAGCAGGACTTCGGCCCGCGCGGCTTCAGCGTGGTCGGCGTGCCCTGCAACCAGTTCGCCGGCCAGGAGCCCGGCACGGCGGAGGAGATCCAGGAGTTCTGCTCGGCGACCTACGGCGTCGACTTCCCGCTGCTGGCCAAGGCCGACGTCAACGGCCCCGGCCGGCACCCGCTCTACGCCGAGCTCACCGAGACGGCCGACGAGGAGGGCGCGGCGGGCGACGTCCAGTGGAACTTCGAGAAGTTCCTGCTCGACCGCGAGGGCAACGTCGTGGCCCGCTTCCGTCCCCGCACCGCCCCCGACGACCCGGCCGTCGTCGCGGCCATCGAGAAGCTGCTCTAGCGGGGCCGCCGGCGTTCGTAGGCGTGGAAGGCGGCGCAGCACACCAGCAGCGCCGCCGCGAACGCCGGCAGCCAGGCCAGCCGGGCCGCCACCCACCCGAGCTCCTCGGGCGGGGTGTGCAGGCCGGTCAGCGCCCGGCTCTCCGGCAGCGCCCGGCTCGCCAGCAGGCCGAGCTCGGTCACCGCGATCAGCGCGGTCTGGTGCCACAGGAAGATCGTCATCGCGGCCAGGTTCGCCACGGCCACGGGCGCCCAGACGGCGGGGCGGCGCAGCAGCCGGCGCAGCGGGCCGAGCAGCAGCAGCGCCGCGCCGCACTGGGCGAGCCCGAAGCTGACGGCCGCGAGCGAGGGCGGGTCCAGGTTGGAGACCGGGGCGCCCGGCACCCCGACCATGGTCGCCGGGTAGCCGCCCCACACCACCAGCGCCAGGGCCGTGGCCGCGCCGCCGGTCAGCAGCGTCCAGCCGGTGGCCCGGCTCCGCAGCCGCCCGCGGGCCCAGGCCGCGCCCAGGCAGTACGGCACCAGCCAGCCGGCCGTCAGGTTCACCCACCACAACCACTCCGGGCCGCCGGGCCCGAACCGCACCGCGTCGGAGGCCGCCACCGCCGCGAGCGGCCAGGCCGGGTGCAGCCGGGCGGCCAGCGGCGTGGCCGCCGTCAGCGCGGCGAACACCAGCAGGAACCACATCGGCGCCGCCGCCATCCTGACCAGCAGCCGCACGTCCTCCAGCGGCACGCCGGAGGCGAGCATCGCGACCGCCGCCACGGCCCACACCGCCACGACGACCGCCACCGGGCGGAACAGCCGCCCCAACCGGCCGCGCAGCCACGGGACGTAGCCGATGCCGGCCGCCCGCGCCGACCGGTGGCCCTTCGCCCCGACCAGCCCGCCCACCAGGAAGAAGATCGCCAGCATCTGGAACGCCCACGACATCGGGGCGAGCTGCGGCAGGTACTTGAGCGGGCTGGTGACGCGCAGGCTGCCGCTGTCGCTGACCACGGCGGTCACCAGCCAGTGCCCGGCCACCACCCCGAGGATGGCCAGGGCCCGCAGCGCGTCCAGGGCCCGGTCGCGCTCCGGCGGCGTCCCGGCCTCGACGCGGGCGGCGAGCCCGCGCGGTCCGGAGCGCGTGCGGAGGGAGGAGCCAGACATCGCGGGCGCCTCTCCGGAGACGACGCGGGGGGAGGAGTCAGACATCGCGGTCGGCCTCTCCGGAGACGATGCGGGCGACGGCCCTCAGGGCGGGGGAGCCGGGCCGCAGGTAGTCGCTGTGGCCGCCGTCGCCCGCCGCGAAGACGCGGGCGCCGAACCCGGGCGAGACCGGGTCCGCCCCCAGCCCGACCGTGACGAACGGCAGCTCGACCAGCGCGTGCGGCACGCCGGCGATCCAGTCGGCGGCGCCGCGCCCGGCCCACACGACCGCGCGGGTGCGCATGGCGGCGACGTCGGGGACGCCCGCGCCGGGGCTGCCCATCAGGACGATGTCGGCCACGTCCAGGCCGGGCGCGGCCCGTCCGCACACCACCGAGCCGTAGGAGTGGCACACGAGCGACAGCCGGGCGCCGGGCCTGACCGCGCGCAGCTCACGGACGAACGCGCGCAACCCGGGCACGGCCTCGTCGGCCCGCGCGGGCGTCAGCACGTCCAGGCTGAGCGTGCCGGGCGTGCGGTAGCCGGCCCAGGCGATGACCGCCGAGCCGTCGCCGAGCGCCTCGCGCAGCCGCGTCGCGCTGGCGTGCAGGCGGCCGTACCGGTCGAGGTTCGTGTCGGAGCCGGGCACCAGGACGGCGATCCGCCGGGCCGTCGCCAGGTCGCCGAAGACCTCCACGGTCCGGCCGCCGTCGCGCCCGTCGAAGGACAGGAACGTGCGCGACGGGTCGGCCATGGCCCGCAGCGCCGCCGCCCGCAGGCGGTGCCCCCGCGCGGCGGCGGTGCGCTCGGCGGCCAGGACGGCGGCGCGCCCGGCGGCGTACCGCCCGGTCAGCTCGTCGGACAGCGCGGCCGGGGTGGCGGCGCGCAGCGGCGCCACGGCGGCGGGAACGGGCGCGGGCACCCCCGCGGACCCGCCGGCGCCGGACGCGGGCACCGCCACCGAAGCGGTGACGAGCGCGGCGAGCAGGCGGTTCCTCAGCGATGCCATGGCGAATGGTCCCCTTCCGTGCCGGTTCTTCCTTCCGGCACCGAAGGTAGGGATCACGCCTTGTAGTCGGCTTCCCGCTGGGGGATGCACCTTTCGCGTAGCTCTGAGGTACTACGGGGCTGAGGAGGCGTACAGTGGCCGCACTGAGGAGGCGCCATGCTCACGGTGACATCCGCCGACGGGACCGACGTCCGGGTGGTCGAGGAGGGGCGGGGCCCGGCCGTCCTCGTCCTGCACGCGGGGCTCGACGACGGCACCCAGTGGGGCAAGGTCGCGGGGCTGCTCGCGCCGCGGTTCCGCGTGGTGCGTGTCCGGCGCCGCCAGTACCGGCCGGACCTGGCCGGGCCCGCCACCATGGCGCAGGAGGCCGCCGACGCGGTGGCGGTGGCGGCCGCGCTCGGCGGGCCCGTCCTGCTCGTCGGGCATTCCTCCGGCGCGGTGGCCGCGCTGGAGTCCCTGCTCCTCGCGCCGGACGCCTTCGCGGGCGCGGTCCTGTACGAGCCGCCCGTCGCCCTCGGACCCTCGCTCGGCGGCGCGGCCAGCCAGGCGGCCGTGGCCGCGGTGGCGGCGGGCCGGCCGGGCCGGGCGATGCGGATCTTCTTCAGGGACGTGGTGGGCCTGTCGCCGGCGATCTCCTGGCTGACCTCCGTGGCGGTGGCCTGCCATCGGCCGACGCGGTTGCGCGCGCCCCGCCAGATCGACGACCTGCTGGCGATCGACGCCCTGGGCGACCGGCGGGCGGCGTACGCGGCGATCCGCACGCCGGTGGTGCTGCTCGGCGGCGACCGCAGCCCCGCCCATCTCGGCGCGCGGCTCGACGCCCTGCGGGAGACGATCCCCGGCGCCCGGCGCGTCACGCTGCACGGGCAGGGGCACGGCGCGCACCTGAGAGCGCCTGCGGAGGTGGCCCAGGTGATCGAGGCGCACGCGCGGGACGTCCTCGGCGAGAGCTGAGCGCGTGCCGCTCGCCGGTCACCTGCGGGGGCCGCAGCTCCCGCGGATGATCAGCTCGGTGGGCAGCACCACCGAGCGCGCCCGCCGGGTGCCCTCGCGCAGCACCAGCTCGCAGGCCCGGTATCCCATGTCGCGGCCCGGCTGGGCGATCACGGTCAGCGGCGGGGCGCACAGCTCGGCCCAGGGCACGTCGTCGTACATCACCAGCGACACGTCCTTCGGCACCCGCAGGTCGAGCTCGCGGGCGGCCAGCACGGCCGCCTCGCCCAGGACGTTCCCGCCCGCGACGACGGCCGACAGGTCGGGACGGCTCTGGAACAGGCCGGAGGCGGCGGCGTACGCCGAGTCGCGGCTGCCGGTGCCGAACACCACCAGCTCCTCGTCCACCGGCGCGCCCACGGCCTCGCGGAAGGCGGCGGCCCGCCGGTCGTGGCCGGGGCCGCCGAGGAAGGCGATGCGCCGGTGGCCGAGGCCCCGCAGGTAGCGCACGGCCGTACGGATGCCGGCGCGGTCGTCGGCCAGCACGGCGGGCACGTCGAGCGGACGCGCGGCGCTCTCGGGGACGCGCCCGCGGGGAGCCACGCCGTCGAGGAGCATGAGATCGTCGAGGGCGCTCTCGGCGGGGTCGCGGTCGCCGTCGCGCCCGGCCTCGGGCGGCAGGCGGTCGGCGAAGACCACCGTCATGCCCGCCCTGAGCGCGGGGGCCCACGTCTCGGCGTCGCCGGAGGGCACCGCGATCACCCGGTCGACGCTCTGTTCGAGCAGCATGCCGATCAGCTCGGCCTCCTGCTCGGGGTCGCCGCCCGTCGAGCCCAGCACGACGGGCTCGCCCGCCGACCGGGCGCAGGCGAGCACGCCCTCGCAGAGCTGCCCGTAGAAGGTGTCGGTGAGGTCGGGCACCAGCAGGCCCAGGCCGCCGGTGCGGCGCTGGCGCAGGTTGCGGCCGAGCGCGCTGGGCCGGTAGTCGAGCTGGGCGGCGACGGCCAGCACCCGCTCCCTGGTGCTGGGGCTGGCCGAGCCGCCCGACAGCACCCGGGACACGGTCGCGACGCCGACGCCCGCCGCCTCGGCCACATCCTTGATCGTCGCCCGCTTCTCCATGGAAACGATTCCATCATGGATTCCAGGTCACCGGAAGACCATCGGTCCTCCAAAGGCTGGTCACGCGGTACCCCTTGACACCGATGTCCGTTTCGGGTGAGATACGTGAAAACGTATCCACGGGAACCGAGAACCAACGTCCGGGCCGATCGCCCTGGAGCGCGAAGGAATGTCATGGCATCCATCGTTCTGACGAACGTCGACAAGATCTACGCCGGTGGCGTGAAGGCCGTGAACGGGCTGAACCTTGAGATCAAGGACGGCGAGTTCATGGTGCTGGTGGGCCCATCGGGTTGCGGCAAGTCGACCGCGCTCCGGATGATCGCCGGCCTTGAGGACATCAGCGGCGGCGAGATCGCCATCGGTGACAAGGTGGTCAACCACCTTCCGCCGAAGGACCGCGACATCGCGATGGTCTTCCAGAACTACGCGCTCTACCCGCACATGACGGTCGAGGAGAACCTCGCCTTCGGCCTCAAGCTCCGCAAGATGCCCAAGCCGGAGATCCAGAAGCGGGTCAACGAGGCCGCCAAGATGCTCGGCCTGGAGACCTACCTCAAGCGCAAGCCGGCCGCTCTGTCCGGTGGTCAGCGCCAGCGTGTCGCCATGGGCCGCGCCATCGTCCGCGAGCCGCAGGCCTTCCTCATGGACGAGCCGCTGTCGAACCTCGACGCCAAGCTCCGCGTCTCCATGCGCGCCTCGCTCAACACCCTGCACGAGCGCCTCGGCGTCACCACCGTGTACGTCACCCACGACCAGGTCGAGGCCATGACCCTCGGCGACCGCGTCTGCGTCCTGCGCGACGGTCTGCTCCAGCAGGTCGACACCCCGCAGAACCTGTTCGACAAGCCGGTCAACCTGTTCGTCGCCGGCTTCATGGGCTCGCCCTCGATGAACTTCGTCACCGCCGAGCTGGCCCGCGACAACGGCGCGGTCGTGCGCTTCGCCGACATCAGCCTGCCGATCCCCGACTCGGCCTTCGCCGACAAGCCGGGCCTCGACCAGTACATCGGCAAGAAGGTCATCCTCGGCATCCGCCCGTCGGACTTCGAGGACGCCAACTCGGCCGGCAACCACGCCAACGGCTGGGCCACCCTGCCCGTCAAGGCGGAGGTCACCGAGGAGCTGGGCTCCGAGATCAACGTGCTGTTCCTGATCGACGCCCCGCCGGTCGAGCACAAGGACACCGTCGCCGCCGCCGACACGGGCGACGACGAGGAGGCGGCGCTGCCGCTCGTGGGCGACAAGTCCCTGTGGACCGCCCGCGTCAACGCCCGTAGCCACGTGCGCCCCGGCCAGCGCATCGACCTGGTGCTGGACACGCACAACCTGCACTTCTTCGACCCGACGAGCGGCCTGGCCATCGGCCACGAGGCCAACCGCTAGCAGAGCCCGCCGGATCTTCCGGTTCCCGGCCGTGAGTCACTCACGGCCGTCCCGGGCCCCCACCGCGACCCCCTCCCGCGGCGGGGGCCCACCTTGTTGTGGTACGCCCCGAGGTCAGCGGCGGCCGAGCCTGGCCGAGACGCGCCCGGCCAGGTTGTGCGGCACCAGCTTGCCGATCGCCACGATGGCCTTGTAGCGCAGGTCGGGCACCGAGACCCGCTTGCCGAGCGCGAGGTCGCGCATGGCGTCCCTGACCACGTTGTCGGCCTTCAGCCACAGGAACCCTGGGATGCCCGAGGTGTCCATGGACGCCCGCTGGTGGAACTCGGTGCGCACGAAACCCGGGCACAGCGCCATGATCTTGATCCGCGGGTTGCGCACGTCGTTGGCCGCCGACTCGCTGAAGTTGACCACCCACGCCTTCGAGGCGCTGTAGGTGCCGCGGGAGAAGAACGCCGCGACCGACGCCACGTTGATCACCGCGCCCCGGTCGCGCTTGCGCATCGCGGGCAGCGCCGCCAGGGTGAGCCGCAGCACGGCCTCGCAGTGGACCTTCAACATGCGCAGCTCGTCCTCGACCGGCACCTTCAGGAAGTCGCCGGGGTGGCCGAAACCGGCGTTGTTCACCAGCAGGTCGACGCCGTCGCGGAGTCTCGACTCGACCCTGGCCAGGCCCTCCTCGGTGGCCAGGTCGGCGGGCAGCACCTCGACGTCCACGCCGTACCTGAGCCTGAGCTGGTCGGCGACCTGGACGAGCCGCTGCTCGTCGCGCGCGACCAGGACGAGCGAGCAGGCGTCGGCGGCCAGGCGGCGGGCGAACGCGGCGCCGATGCCGGCGGTGGCGCCCGTGATCAATGCGGTAGGCATGTCCTGAACCTTAACGTCCCCGGTCGGGCGTGCGAGTATGGACGGCGTGCGCCCCCTCGCGGCCGTGCTCCTCCTGGCCCTCACCGCCTGCTCGGCCGCCTCGTCCCCGCCCGGCCCGGCCACCGTGTCCTCCGCCCCGCCCGCCCCGCCGGCCTCCACCCGGGCTTCTCCGCCGGCGAGCCCCGAGCCGAAGAGCGCTCCCCGGCAGGTGCGCTTCCGCGAGCTCGGCCGGTTCGAACGGCCGGTCGCCCTCGCCGCGCGCAAGGGCGACGCCCGGCTCTACGTCGCCGAGCAGGACGGCCGGCTGCGCGCCACGGACGGCGACGTCATCGTCGACCTGTCGGGCGAGGTGAGCGGCGGCAACGAGCAGGGCCTGCTCGGCGTGGCCTTCCATCCCTCCGGCCGCTGGCTCTACCTCGACTGGACCGACACCCGCGGCGCCACCCACGTCACCGAATGGGCCTTCGACGGCCGGCGCGCGACCGGCCGGCGCGACGTGCTCACCCAGGAGCAGCCGTACGCCAACCACAACGGCGGCCAGCTCGCCTTCGGCCCCGACGGCCATCTCTACGTCGGGCTCGGCGACGGCGGCAGCGCGGGCGACCCGCAGGGCAACGGCCAGGATCTCGGCACGCTGCTGGGCAAGATCCTGCGCATCGACCCGCGCGGCAGGCCGTACAAGGTGCCGCGGGACAACCCGTTCGCCGGGAAGGACGGCGCGCGGCCCGAGATCTGGGCCTACGGCCTGCGCAACCCCTGGCGGTTCGGCTTCGACCGGCACAGCGGCGACCTGTGGATCGGCGACGTCGGCCAGGACGAGGTGGAGGAGGTCGACCGCCAGCCGGCCGCCTCCAAGGGCGGCGAGAACTACGGCTGGAACCTGCGCGAGGGCGGGCGGCCCTTCCGCGGCGGCACGGGCCGCGGCCTGACCGAGCCGGTCATCACCTACCCCCTGCACAAGGACGGCAGCTGCTCGGTGATCGCCGGGTACGTCTACCGCGGCGCCGCCCTGCCCTGGCTGCGCGGCAGCTTCCTGTACGGGGACTTCTGCGCCGGCTGGGTCAGGGCCGCGCCCGCGGCCGAGCCGTCGAAGGCGGCCGAGATCGGCCGGGTCGAGCAGCTCTCCTCCTTCGGGGAGGGGCTCGACGGCGAGCTCTACGCGCTCAGCCTGCGGGGTCCGCTCTACCGGATCGAGCCTGCCTGACCCGCTCGATCAGCTCCTCGACCTGGTCGTTGAGCCGCGATCCGCGGGTCCAGCCGGCGTAGTGGGTCAGGAAGACCACCACTTCGCGCAGCTCGCTCTCGCTCAGGTCGCCCGCCCGCAGCGCGACGTCGAGCTGCACGGCGGTCAGCTCGTCGAGCCCCTGTCCGACGAGCAGCCCGAGCAGCAGCAGCCGGCGCTCCTTGACCGACAGGGCGGTCCTCGACCACAGGTCGGCGAACTGCCGCTCAGCCGTCATGCCGAAGGAGTCGACGGTCTCCATCGCGGGTTCTTTCATGGTGCGCTCCGAGGCTCGGGATGGGCGTCCTCATATCCTTTGCTACTTCCTGTGGTCTACCAATGGGGGTTGCACGAACGTTGTATCCCGGGCGACCGTAGAGTGTGGCGACCTGGCCCATACCACCATTTGGTGGTCTGTAACAAGTAAAGCCAATCAATGGCCAAGATTTGGTCAAGATTTCTCATCGTGCATCCGGCCTCATTCCGCATGAAAGCGGGCACAACAACTGCGTTGGTCCGTAAAGCGGAGGTAAGCCCAGGTGAAAAGGACACGGGCTTGGATCGCGCTCATGGTCGCGGTTTTCGTGCTGCCGGCGTGCGGGCAGCCGGAGTTCACCTACGTACGGGACAGGGAAGGCACCACCTATTTCAAGGTGCCCGCCTCGTTCACGCAGCTCAACGCCAATCCGATCGAACTGTATCTGACGGGTGACCGGCCCGGTTCGCTGGCGGCGGCGACACGCGCGCAGCGGGTCTGGTCCACGGCCTTCGACCAGTCGGCCGAGCCGTCGGTCAACCATCTGCTGAGCTCGTCCGACCCGTTCGTGTACGCCACCGTGCACAAGCTCACCGAGCAGCAGCGGGACGCGATCTCGCTCAACCGGCTGCGCGACTTCGTGCTGCCCGTGACGGACCCGATGCGCGAGCTGTACGAGCAGCAGGCCATGACCACCGGCCGGCCGCCCATGTTCGCCAAGTTCGAGCTCCTCAGCGACGACGTCCTCGCCCTGGAGAACGGCGCCAGAGGCGTGCGGGTGCGCTTCAACTACCAGATCGGCGCCGACGTCCAGACGTTCGACCAGACCGCGATCCTCGACGAGAAGGGCGCGACGGTCTCGGTCATGCTCATCGGCTGCCGGGCGACCTGCTACCGCGACCGCGGCGCCGAGTTCGACAAGATCGCGGGTTCGTTCAAGCTGCTCCGGCTGCCCGGATG
The DNA here is from genome assembly GCF_044465465.1 of Nonomuraea sp. NPDC049655. Taxonomy (NCBI): domain Bacteria; kingdom Bacillati; phylum Actinomycetota; class Actinomycetes; order Streptosporangiales; family Streptosporangiaceae; genus Nonomuraea; species Nonomuraea sp. NPDC049655. Next base: position 47,510 of record NZ_JBITLS010000011.1, on the reverse strand, counting down.
AGGGGACGTCAGTGACCACCACCGTTCAGCACGAAGGGCTGCGCGCCCCCGGCAGCGGGCCCTCCGACCCCGACTCCGTGACCAGGAAGAAGATGCAGTTCTGGGACCGGAGCAAGTTCCTCGTCGCGCTGGTCCTGGCCTACCTGATCCTCACCTGGAAGGTGATGGCCGACTGGACGGGCGTCGTGACCTTTCCCGAGGCGGCCTGGAAGATCGGCTACGAATACCAGTGGATCTTCTGGCTGCTCGGCGCCGAGGCCCTGCGGCAACTGCACTTCCTGGTCAGCGAGCACTGGTCGGGCTACCACCGGTTCTGGAGCCAGAAGGTCTTCGGCGGGTTCGAGCGGTGGACGCACCGGCGCTTCGACGACTGGACCAGGTACCGCATCTCCAGAGCCCTGAAGATCGCCTTCTTCGTCACGCTGACCGCGCTCGTGGCGGGGGCGGTGCTGGACGTCAGCCCGTTCGTCGCCCTGTTGCAGGCGCCGACGCTGATCTGGCAGGCGCTGCCGTTCCTGCTGCAGATCGTCTTCCTGTTCTTCTTCGTCATCATCCAGTTCGTCGGCCTGTTCTGGTTCCTGTCCAGGGGCGGCGTGGAGACGTACTTCCCCGACGACATCAAGACCCGCTTCGCCGACGTCTGGGGACAGGACCACGTGGTCGAGCGGGTCCAGGAGAACATCGTCTTCCTGGAGCGGCCCGACGAGATCGAGCGGCGCGGCGGGTACGTGCCCAGCGGCCTGCTGCTGTGGGGCCCGCCCGGCACCGGCAAGACCCTGATGGCCGAGGCCGTGGCCGGCGAGACCGGCAAGCCGTACGTGTTCGTGGATCCGGGAGCCTTCACGAACATGTTCATGGGCGTCGGCATCCTGAAGGTCAAGGGCCTGTTCAGGAAGCTGCGCAAGCTGGCGCTGCGGTACGGCGGCGTGATCGTCTTCTTCGACGAGGCCGACTCGCTCGGCAAGCGCGGCAAGCTGGCCCAGCAGGGTCCGCCCGGGCAGGGCGGCTTCTCGGCGCACACCGGCTTGTCCGCGCACTCCGGCTTCACAGGGCACCCCGGCTTCACAGGGCCCTCCGGCTTCGCTGCGCACTCCGGCTGCCACGGGATGACGTACCTGTCGGAGGAGAGCCGTTCGGTGCTGGCCTTCAAGGGCCGGCGCGCGGCCGCCGACGCCGCCGACCCGCCGGGCACCTGGCGCGAGCGCTTCTTCGCCGGCGGCGGCATGATGAACAGCGGCGACCCCGGCACCCTCCAGGCGCTGCTCACCGAGCTGTCCGGGCTCAAGAAGCCGCGCGGCTTCTTCAACCGGCTGGTCAGGCGGCTACTCGGGATGCGGCCCAAGCCGCCGCCCAAATACCGCATCCTCGTCATGATGGCCACCAACCGGCCCGACGCGCTGGACGAGGCGCTGCTGCGGCCGGGCCGCATCGACCGCATCTACAAGGTCGGCTACCCGTCCAAGGCCGGGCGGGTGCGGACGTACCAGGGCTATTTCGACAAGGTCGAGCACGAGCTCACCGGGGAGCAGATCGACAAGCTGGCCACGATCACGCCGTACGCGACCGGGGCCACGATCAAGGACCTGGTCAACGAGTCGCTGATCACCGCCATCCGTGCCGGCCGGGAGGTCATCACCTGGTCGGACGTGCTGCGCGCCAAGCGGCTCAAGCAGCTCGGCCCGCCCGAGGACGTCGAGTACATCGAGCGCGAGCGGCACGCCGTGGCCGTGCACGAGGCGTGCCACGCCGTGGTGGCGTACGTGACCCGGTTCCATCTGGAGATCGACATCGCCACCATCGAGAAGGGCGCCGACTACCTGGGCATGGTCGCCTCGATCAAGCCCGAGGACCAGTTCACCCGCTGGAAGTCCGAGTACGAGGCCGACATCATGGTCTCCCTGGCCTCGCTGGCCGGCGAGCGCATGTTCTTCGGCGAGGACAACTCCTCCGGCGTCTCCGGCGACCTGCACGCGGCCACGTTCCTCACCGCGCTCATGGAGTCGTACTGGGGGATGGGCTCCGGCGTCACGTCGCTGCCCGCGCTCCAGGAGCTGGAGATCCACGGCGGCAAGGCCATGCGCGGGCGGGGCGGCGGGGGCGGCGGCATCGGCATCACCGAGCGCGAGCCGGTGCGCGCCGCGCCCGACCTGACCCCCGACGTGCTGGGCGAGCGCATCGAGTTCAACCTGGTGCGGCTGCTGGAGAAGACCGAGCGGCTGCTGGAGGAGCACCGCAGGCAGGTGCTGTGCCTGGCGCACGCCCTGGAGACGCACAAGACGCTCAACGGCGACGACGTGGTGGCCGTCATCCGCGGCGAGCGCGGACCGCTCGTGGACGGCACGATCTACGCCTCCGACGAGCTCTACGAGCAGCTGGAGGACTACCACCACGACGCGGCCAGGGCGCACAAGGAGCACAGCCGCATCGAGCGCGAGCTGCCCGGCCCGGTGGAGGAGGAGGCCGCGCCGCGGGCGGTCGCCTTCGCCGCCCCGGCCGCGGGCGCCGGCCCGGCCGTGGCGCAGGTGATCACGGCCGAGGTCACCCGGATCGACCTGGGCGTCGGGCAGGGCGTCGAACAGGGTGGTGATCGGCCCGAGTTCGTGCCGTGGGCGCCAGCCCCGCGGGCCGCCGCGGTCCCATCAGCGGGCCCGTCAGCGGGCCCGTCAGCGGTCCCGTCGGTGGTCCAGGCGGTCCCGGAGGGGATTTCGGCCGCCGTCCCGCACGCGGGCTTCGGGCCGGTCCCCGGGGCGGTCGCCGAGGTCCGGCCGCGGCGGCGTGCCGGACGGGCCTGGCTGGTCGTGGCCAGCCTGCTCGGGCTGATCGCGCTGGCCCTGATCGCGGCGCTGGCGGTGACGGGCGCGGTGCCCGGCGCGGGCGCCGACGTCGCGGCGGCTCCCGCGCTCGCCTCGCCGGCCCTGCTGCTCCTGCTGTTCGTCGTGGTCGTCGGGGTGGTCGTGGGCGCCGGGCTCGCGTTCGTGGCGGTCAGGGGCGTACGGACGGCGCAGGCCAAGGCGGAACGCGAGCGCGACGAGGCCCACCGGCGGGCCCAGCTGCTGGCCGCGGCCATGGACCCGGACACCGCCATGCGGCTGCTCGGCTACGACGGCAACGGCAACGGGACCCGGGCCGATGGGTGATCATATGGTCACTTAGAGTAAGGATCTATGAGCAAGGACGGCGTCGTACGCAGCCTGGTCCCCGCCCGCATGGACCGCCTGCCGTGGGCGCCGTTCCACACCCGGCTGGTGATCGCGCTCGGCGTGGCCTGGGTGCTCGACGGGCTGGAGATCACCATCGCCAGCAACGTCGGGGCGTTCCTGCAGCGCCCCGACACGCTCGGCTTCACCTCCGCCGAGGTGGGCCTGTCGGCCACCGTCTACCTGATCGGCCAGGTGGCCGGCGCGCTCTACTTCGGCTGGCTGTCCGACCGGCTCGGCCGCCGGAAGCTGTTCATCCTCACGCTCGGCATCTACCTGGTCGCCAGCGGCCTGACCGCTCTGTCGTGGGACCTGTGGAGCTTCCTGGTGCTGCGGTTCGTGGCCGGGGCGGGCATCGGCGGCGAGTACGCGGCCGTCAACTCCGCCATCGACGAGATGATCCCCTCCCACTACCGGGGCCACGTGGACCTGGCCATCAACGGCACCTACTGGCTGGGGTCGCTGCTGGCCACCTCGGCCACGTTCCTGCTGCTGCACCCGGGCGGGCCGCTGGACCCCGACTGGGCCTGGCGGCTCGGGTTCGCGGTCGGGCCGGTGATCGGCCTGGCCATCTGGGGGCTGCGCCGGCACCTGCCGGAGAGCCCGCGCTGGCTGATGACGCACGGCCGTGAGGAGGAGGCCGAGCTGGTCGTCGCCCGCATCGAGCGGGAGGTCGAGCGGGAGGACCGGGTCAGGCTGGAGCCGGTGCCGCAGGAGCAGGCGCTGGAGATCGTCCCCGAGCATCACGCGCCGCTGTCGCAGGTCGCCAGGACGTTGTTCCGCACGTACCCGGAACGCTCGGTGCTGGGGGCGACGCTGATGATCTGCCAGTCGTTCCTCTACAACGCCGTGTTCTTCACCTACTCGCTGGTGCTGACGCACTTCTACGGCGTCCCGGCGGGCTCGGTGCCGCAGTACATGTTCGCCTTCGCGGCCGGGAACCTGCTCGGGCCGCTGCTGCTCGGCAGGCTGTTCGACACGGTCGGGCGCAGGCAGATGATCTCGGCCACGTACATCACCTCGGGGCTGCTGCTGGCGGTGACCGGGTGGCTGTTCAAGGAGGGGATGCTGACGGCGGTCACGCAGACCGTGCTCTGGTCGGTGATCTTCTTCATCGCCTCGGCGGCGGCCAGCTCGGCGTACCTGACCGTGAGCGAGATCTTCCCGATCGAGCTGCGGGCCCAGGCCATCGCCATCTTCTTCGCGCTCGGGCAGGTCGCGGGCGCGTTCGGGCCGACGGTCTTCGCCTCGCTCATCGGCGACCAGCGCGACCCCGACCCCACCCGGCTGTTCTACGGCTACTGCTTCGGCGCCGCGATGATGGTGGCGGCCGGGCTGGTGGAGATCGTCTTCGGGGTGAAGGCCGAGCGCACGCCGCTGGAGCACATCGCGGCCCCGCTGACCTCCCGCCAGGCCACCCCTACCTAGCCGGGCCCTGCCCGCCCTGGTGCCCGCCCTGATGCCCGCCCTGGTGCTCGGCGTGCGCTCGCGCCACCAGGGCGGCCAGCCGCTCGTCCCGGGCGACGCCGGCCCGCTGCCGCTCCGGCAGCTCGCCCAGCCGCGCCTCGGCCGCGAGCAGGTCGCGGTAGACCTCCTCGCGCCGCGCCGGGTCCTTCTCCACGTCCAGGTAGTCCTGGGCGTGCCGGCGGACGGCCGACACCACGTTCTGCGCCCGGCCGCGGGGGCTGGCCAGCGAGGCGGCCACGGTGACCAGCAGCACGCCGACGATCACCGACAGGGACAGCCCGGTGCTGATCTCGGTGACGTTCACCGGCTCGCCGTCGTTGATGAACGGCACGTTGTTCTCGTGCAGCGCGTGCAGCCCGAGTTTGACGCCGATGAAGGCCAGGATGACCGCCAGCCCGTAGGCGAGGTAGATGAGCCGGTCGAGCAGGCCGTCGATGAGGAAGTAGAGCTGCCGCAGCCCCAGCAGGGAGAAGGCGGTGGCGGTGAAGACGAGGTAGACGTTCTGGGTGAGGCCGAAGATGGCCGGGATGGAGTCGAGCGCGAACAGCACGTCGGTGCCGGCCAGGGCGATCATGACCAGCAACATCGGCGTCATCACCCGGCGGCCGTCCACCACCGTGAACAGCCGGTCGCCGTCGTAGCTGTCGGTGGCGCGGAACAGCCGGCGGGCCAGGCGGACCATGACGTTGTCGGTGTGGCCCTCGGCGCCCTCGGGCCGCAGCAGGTTGCCCGCCGTGAGCAGCAGAATCAGGCTGAAGACGTAGAACACCCAGGCGAACGTCTCGATCATCGCGGCGCCGAGGAGGATGAACCCGGTCCTGGCGATCAGCGAGAAGACGATGCCGAACAGCAGGGCCTTCTGCTGGTCGGCGCGCGGCACCCGGAAGCTCGCCATGATGACGAGGAAGACGAACAGGTTGTCGACCGACAGCGCCTTCTCCGTCACGTACCCGGCGAAGTACTCCGCGCCCGGCTCGGCGCCGCCGAACGCCCACACGCCCACGCCGAACAGCAGGGCGATCCCGACGTACAGGGCCGACCAGACGGCCGCCTCGCGCAGCGCGGGGACGTGCGCCTGCCGCACGTGGAAGAAGAAGTCGAACAGCAGCAGGCCGGCGATCCCCAGGATCGTCAGCCACCACACGGGCGCGGACACGTCCACGAACGCTCCTCGGGCTGGAGGCGGATCTCCAGGCGGCCGACCGGCTCGGCCAGTTCCGCCTCCTCGTAGGCGAAGTGCGAGGCCAGGGCCCGCGAGAGCCGTTCGACGCCGGCCCGGACCCGGTCGATCCTGGCCGGGTCGGCGATCATCTCCGCGCACGCCCGGTCCAGGCGGTCCAGCAGCTCGGCGATGACCTCGTGCTCCTGTTCCAGCTTCTTGACCACCGGCTCCAGGGCGGGGTCGCGCTCGGTGAGGGCGGGGAAGGTGCTGCCGTGCTCGACGTCGTGGTGCACGGTCAGCAGGCGGCGGAAGGTCGCGCAGAACACGCCGAGCGTCCAGTGGTTCTGGCGCAGCGCGAGCCGGTCGCCGTCCTGGCGCGGGGCCGCGGTCTCGGCGGCGACCTGCTCGACCGCGTCCCTGACCTGCCGGAGCTGGGCGCGGTAGCCGTCGTGCACGTCCACCAGGCGGCGGCCAAGCCGGGCCTGGTCGGGGGTCAGGGCGGCCGGGTCGCCGCCGGCCGTCCTGGGCCGGCCGGGCTCGTCCAGGTCGGGGATCGTCACCGGCCGGCGGACCGGCTCGGGCGCGGGCCGGCCGCGTTCCCTGGCCACGGCCGCCCGTACGGCGGGCGCGACCTCCTCGGCGAACACCCGCAGATCGCGCTCGGCCTCCACCCCCGGGGCCAGCACGAACCCGCTCATGCCCGCCTCGAACACCAGCTCCGTGAGCTGCTCGGCCCACAGGGCGGCGGGCCCGTCGAGGAAGCCCGCGCCGGGCAGCGGCGACAGGCTGCCGCCGAGGTTGTAGACCTTGCGGATCGCCGCCGGGTCGCGCCCGGCGGCCGCGGCGGCCGCGTCGAGGATCCTGGCCTGCGCGGTCACCGCCTCGGGCGGGCTGTGGAAGGACGAGGTCAGCCAGCCGTCGCCGGTCCGGCCGGTCAGCTCCAGCATCCGCCGCCCGGTCGCGCCGATCCAGATCCCGATCGGGTGCGGCGGGAAGGGGCCGGGCCGCGCGCCCGCCAGCCGGTGGTGGCCGCCGGAGAAGGTCACCGGGTCGCCCGGCGTCCACAGCGCCCGGATGACGGTGATCGCCTCGGCCAGCGCCTCGATCGACTCACCGGGGGAGAGCCGGGGGCCGCCCATGGCGGCGATGGCGTCCCACAGCGCGCCCGCGCCGAGCCCCAGCTCCACCCGGCCGCCGCTGAGGATGTCCAGCGAGGCGGCGGCCCTGGCCAGCACGGCGGGCGGGCGCAGCGGCACGTTGGCCACGTCGGGCACCAGCCGGACGCGCTCGGTGCGCTGCGCGATGGTGGCCAGCAGGGTCCAGGAGTCGAGGAATCCCGCCTGGTAGGGGTGGTCCTGGACGCCGACCAGGTCCAGGCCGAGCCGGTCGGCGAGCTCGGCGTGCCGCAGGACCCGGTCGCCGTCCGCCGCCTCGGGCGCGAGCAGCGCGCCGAACCAGACATCCTCCATGATCATCATCCCCCGGCCTCGATCGTCGTACGGCCGCCGTCCCCCGGACGGCCGACCTGCCCCAGCTAACCGTCTTTATTGGATTTACCCCCTAATAGCGGGACGGGTGGTGGCACGATTAACACGGCGTTCACATTCGGGCAAAAACCGGGAAATGGCCATCCATAAGACTCGGCGTGGCTGAGAGAAATCCCGAAAGGATCACCGTGAGCTACAAGGCTGAGTACATCTGGATCGACGGCACCGAGCCCACCGCTCTGCTGCGCTCGAAGACGAAGATCCTGGCCGACGGTGCCGAGCCTCCGGTCTGGGGCTTCGACGGCTCCAGCACCAACCAGGCCCAGGGCCACGCCTCCGACCGCGTGCTCCGCCCGGTGTTCACCTGCCCCGACCCGATCCGCGGCGGCGACAACGTGCTCGTGCTGTGCGAGGTCGAGGAGATCGACGGGACGCCCCACTCCAGCAACACCCGCGCCCTGCTGCGCCCGATCGCCGAGCGGTACGCCGACCAGGAGTCCTGGTTCGGCATCGAGCAGGAGTACACCTTCTTCAAGGGCAGCCGCCCGCTCGGCTTCCCCGAGGGCGGCTTCCCCGCCCCGCAGGGCCACTACTACTGCGGCGTGGGCGCCGAGGCCGTGTTCGGCCGCGACATCGTCGAGCTGCACCTCGACCGCTGCCTGACGGCCGGCCTGGCCGTCTCCGGCATCAACGCCGAGGTCATGCCCGGCCAGTGGGAGTTCCAGATCGGCCCGGCCGGCCCCCTTGAGGTCTCCGACCACATGTGGGTCGCCCGCTACCTGCTCTACCGGACGGCCGAGGAGTTCGGCGTCGAGGCCACCCTCGACGCCAAGCCCGCCCGCGGCGACTGGAACGGCGCCGGCGCGCACACCAACTTCTCCACCAAGGCGATGCGCGAGAGCTACGACGCCATCATCACCGCCTGCGAATCGCTCGGCGAGGGCGACAAGCCCATGGAGCACGTCTCCCAGTACGGCGCCGACATCGAGCTGCGCCTGACCGGCCACCACGAGACCGCCCCGTGGAACAAGTACACCTACGGCGTGTCCAACCGCGGCGCGTCCGTGCGCATCCCGTGGCAGGTCGAGGTGGACAAGAAGGGCTACATCGAGGACCGCCGCCCGAACGCCAACGTCGACCCGTACGTGGTCACCCGCCTGCTGGTGAACACCTGCTGCGAGGCCCTGGAGAAGGCCGGCCAGGTCTGATCCGCCCGCACGAATGAGAAGCCGCCCCCGGCCGGGGGCGGCTTCCTGCGTCTCAGATCCGGAACTCCAGGTCCGGGACGATCTCCGCCACGTCCATCTGGGCCTTCTGCAGCCGGCCCGAGAAGTCCCAGTTCATCGCCTGCCAGCGGGTGAACTGGTCGAGCACCCACATGCCCGACTGGCGGCTGCCGTTGCCCGACTTGCCGTTGCCGCCGAAGGGCAGGTGCGCCTCGGCGCCGGAGGTGGAGTTGTTGACGCTGACCATGCCGGCCGAGATGCCCTCGCGGAAGCGGAAGGCGTGCTTGGGGTTGGTCGTGTAGATCGAGCTCGACAGGCCGTAACCGGGGCGGTTGGCCAGCTCGACGGCCTCGTCCAGGGTGGAGAAGGTGGTCACGCCGACGATCGGGCCGAACGTCTCCTCCAGGAACAGCCGGTCGCCGGGCCGCACGCCGTCGACGATGACCGGGTGGTAGTAGAGGCCGCCGTCGCCGTCGAAGTCGCCGCGCGGGTTGTCCTCGGTGATCCTGCCCGTGCTGCCCGAGACGACCTCGTGGTGGGGCTGGATCCAGGTCAGGTACTCCTCGTACCGGTCGGCGAACTTCTGGTCGAGCAGCGGTCCGGCCAGCACGTCCTGCTCGGGGTCGCCGATCCTGGCCGCCGCGGCCGCCCGCGCGAACCGCTCGACGAACTCCTCGTGCACGCTCTCGTGCACGATGACCGTGCCCAGGCTGGTGCAGCGCTGACCGGCGGTGCCGAAGCCGGAGAACAGCGCGCCCTCGACGGCCAGGTCGAGGTCGGCGTCCGGCATGATCACCATCGGGTTCTTGCCGCCGAGCTCCAGGCACGCCGACTGCAGGTGGCGCCCGGCCAGCTCGCCGACCTTCCTGCCGACCTCGCTCGACCCGGTGAAGCCGACCTTGTGCACGCTGCCCTCCTCCAGGGCCAGCTCCAGCCCCGCGAAGGTCTGCGCGCCGTCGGCGAAGACCACGTTGAGCACCCCGTCGGGCAGCCCCGAGGCGGCGAACAGCCGGTACATGGCCTCGGCGGAGGCGGCGGCGTACTCGGCGGGCTTCCACACCACGGCGTTGCCGCACAGCAGCGCGGGCACGAGGTACCAGGACGGCACGGCCACGGGGAAGTTGCCCGCCGTGATCACCGCGGCGACCCCGACCGGGTTGCGGAACGTGAACAGGTTCTTGTCCGGCATCTCCGACGGAACGGTCTGCCCGTAGAGCCGGCGGCCCTCGCCCAGGAAGAAGTCACAGGTGTCGACGATCTCCCGCACCTCGCCCAGCGCCTCGGCGTACGGCTTGCCGATCTCCCGGGTGACCAGGCGGGCCAGGCTCTCGGCGTTGGCCTCGACCAGCCGCCCGATGGAGGCGATCACCCGGCCGCGCACCGGCGCCGGCACCTTGGCCCACTCGCGCTGGGCCTCCTTGGCGGTGCGGCAGGCGGCGGCGAACGCGGCGGCGTCGGCCAGGCCGACCCGGGCCACGACCTCGCCGGGGCGGGCGGGATTGGTCGACTCGTACACGCTCTCGCCGGTGGTGTCCTTCCCACCCACGATTGACACGATCTGACGGCTCACCGGTGGCCTCCTCGTAGTTCCTCCGGACAGACAATCATCTCGCCGGAAAAAACCCAAGAATCCCGTCAGCGTGCGCTTCAGTGTGCGGTTCAGCGCGGGCTGCCGAGCACCTCGCGGATCACGTGCCGGGCGTTGGCCGCCATGGCCGGGTTGGTGTCCTTGTAGTAGGGGAGCTGGATGAGCGCCATGGACAGGGCCCGGCCGCGGCCGCGCGCCCAGGTGGCGTCGTCGGCGCCGAGCGCGGCCCGGAAGACCTCGCGGGCGGCGGGCGGCAGCAGGTTCCAGGCCGGGATCAGGTCGCAGGCCGGGTCGCCCGCGCCGGCCGTGCCCCAGTCGATGACCCCGCTCAGCCGGCCGTCGCGGACCAGCAGGTTGCCCGGCATCAGGTCGGCGTGCACCCAGACGGGCCCGCCCTGCCATTCGGGCGCGCTCAGCGCGTCCTTCCAGGCGGCCGTGGCGGCGGCGGTGTCGATCATGCCGTCGAGCTCGCCGATCGCGGCCCGGGTGGCCTCGTCGAGGCGGGACAGCGGGCCGCCCCGGTAGGCGCCGGGCGCCCCGGCGGGCTCGACCTCGCGCAGCGCGGCGACGAACGCCGCCAGATCGGCGGCCAGCGCCTCCCCGTCCCCGGAGAGCGCCCCGGCCTCCGGGTTGTCGCCGTCCAGCCACCGGCACACCGACCACGGCCAGGGGAACCCCTCGCCCGGCAGGCCCTGGCCGAGCACCGCGGGGATCGGGACGGGCAGCGCGGGGGCCAGCAGCGGCAACCACCGCCCTTCCCTGGCGACGTCGCCGACGCCCTGCTTGACGCGCGGCAGGCGGACGGCCAGGTCGTCGCCGAGCCGGAAGACCGCGTTGACGGTGCCGGAGGAGGGGAAGCGGCGCAGCGGGAGACCGGCCCACCGCGGGAACTGCGCGGCCAGCAGCCGCCGGACGAGGGCCTCGTCGATGTCGGCCTCGTCCGCGTGCATCCTGCCGCCCATGCGCGTCCCCTCCGGTCCGTACGATCCGCGGGGGCCATGTCAGCGGACCGGGGGCGGGTGCGTCAAGTCGATATCGCGGCCCTCACCACGACCTGGTCGGCACCGGGCCGCCGTCGCCGAGCTCGTGCCGGGCGTCGCTGGACAGCCGGCCGGCCAGGTCGGCCAGCGCCCGCGCGACGGCCAGCTCGTCCCCGACCTCGGGCATGGACGGGTCGGCGGGGTTGCGGCGGGCGTGGCCCGACCCCTCGACCCGCGTGCCGTCCGGGACTGTCAGGATCGCCCGCGCCGAGGTGTCGTCGCCGTCCTCGGCGAGACTGATCCGGACCGTCCACTCCTTGGCTTCCATGGCTCGCCTCCTCCCGCGTACGGCTGCCCGGACACACGGCGGTAAACCGCATGACCCGGCTACGGGCGGCGCGGGCGGCGCCACCGGTCGTTGGCGCGGATCCAGGCCGCGTCCCAGTCGGCGTACCTGCGCCGGTCCAGCAGCCGGCGCAGCGCCACGACGGCCCCCAGCACCAGCAGGAAGGCCAGCACCTGGACGAACGCCGCCATGCCCACGCCACGCAGGACCACGTCGGTGCGGCTCGGCGGCGGCGTCGTGGGGTCGCCCTCGCCGTCGATCCACAGGGGGACGGTCTGGCCTGCCCGCGTGCCGGCCGGCACCTGCACCTGCCCGGTCCTGGCCACGCCCGCCGGGGTGGTCCAGCTCGCCGGGACCATGGTGGTCGCCGCCTCGCCGAACGACGGCCGCACGGGCCGCGGCTCCCGCAGCGCCGTCGCGGTCACCTGTTGCCGGAAGCCGGGGCCCACGCGGGCCTCGCGCAGGCCGCCCTCGTAGGTGATGCGGCCGGCCAGCACGGCCGGCCAGACGCTCAGCAGGACGAGGAGCACCGCCACCGCCAGCCCGGCGCTCTCCAGCCGGTCGGAGCGGCGGCGCAACGGGTTGCGGTCCGGCCGGTGCCTGCGGATCCGCAACATCGCGGCGTTCATGACGGCCCTCATCGCGCACCTCCCACGGTCACCTTTCCTCCTTCCCGCAGAAACGGCCGGTAGCCCGCCCGCGGGCCGCCGCCGCGCAGGTCAGCTCCAGGGCGCCGTCGGGTACCAGATGAGGTCGCGGCGGGCCAGGATCCGGACGTCCCAGTACAGAAGGGTGAAGACCCCGGCCACGACGAGCGCCGCGCCGGTGATGAGGGCCAGGCGGGTCGGGGTGGCGGTCAGCCAGCGGTGCGCGCGGCCCCCGGTGGCCAGGGCGAGCAGCACGAACAGGACCGACATGACGACGATGTTGCCGGCCGACTGCAGCATGAACGCCAGCGCGCCGTACAGGGGGTTGTGGCTCTCGGCGGCGTCCCTGAAGAGCTGGCGGAACAGCGGGAACGGGCGGCCGATCAGGAAGCCGCCGATGAGCGCGCCCATGACGGCCATGCGGGCCCTCGGGTGACGGGCCAGCGGGTCGGGCAGGTAGCCGAGCGCGGCCAGGCCCAGGTAGAGGAAGGCCAGCCCGATCAGCCCGAACGTGACCATCGCCTGGATCAGGCCGGGGGACAGGGTGCCCGGCGCGGGCCTGGCCGTGGCGAACTGCGGCATGGCGGTGCCCACGATCCCCACCACGACGCCGTACGCGCCGGACACGGCCAGCGCGCCGGCCGCCAGCCAGCCGAGCGGGCGCAGCGTCCCGCGGATCCGTTCGCCGACCGACGGCCTGGCCCCGACCAGGGGCGCGACCGCGCCGAGCGCGGCGATGTTGCAGGCGGTGAACGAGCCCGCCAGGCCGGAGGCGAAGGCGAACACGATGCCGGAGAGCGTCCCGGCGATGGGGGTGGCGTCGGCGTCGCGGCCGAGCATCGTGTCGGCGACCGTCGAGCCGATCGTCTGGTCCACGAACTCGGCCGACCACACCACGGTCAGCAGGAATCCCGCCAGGGCGCTGAGCAGCAGCACGAGTCCGCGGCGGCGGGCGGGGGCGGAGTCGACGGCGGGGGTCGCGGCGAGGGGCAGGGTCATGGTGGTTCCCCTTCTCGTCCAGCGGGAGGCGGCGCCCGCGCACGGGCGGACGCCGGGCGTCCCGGGGGGGTGAACGTGTACACGCCGTGCAAGTTCTGTGACGACGGCCTGGACGTGATCAGGGCAGGGCGCCAGGCCGGACAAGGCCGGTTGGTGGGAACTCTGAACGGGATATTGCCACGTTTAGCACGAAATTCCGGGTTGTAAAAGGCGCCGCCCACCCCTGCCGGGACGTCACATCTTCTTGATCCGCACCCCGCTCCCGCCGACGACCCGCTGCGAGTGCCCGAGCCGGACGGTGAGCCCCGGCATCCCGGTCAGCGGGCTCACGTCGAGGTCGTGCCCCATGTTGATCAGGCTCAGGGTGCGCAGCCGGGGGAGGGCGGCCAGGGGCGACAGGTCGGTCACGCCGGGGCAGCCGGCCAGCGTCAGCCGGCTGAGCTGATCCTGGCTGCGCAGCGGGGCGAGATCCGTCAGGGTGCCGAGGCCGCGCAGGTGGAGGCTGGTCAGGGAGAAGCGGTCGAGTGCCGCGAGGTCGATGTGATCGAGGTCGTTGAGGTACAGGTCGGCGATGGAGGGACAGGACCGGGCGGCGACATCGAGGCAGGCGGCCGCCCCGGCGACGCCGTCCAGCCACAGCGTCTTGAGCAGCCGCATCCCGGCGAACACCGTCCCGGGAACCGGCAGGCGGTCTCCCATGAGGAACAGGAACTCCAGCTCGCTCTGCCGGGACAGCGGCTCCTGCCAGGAGTCCTCACTGTCGTCCGGTAGGTCGATGCCGAGTTCGCGCAGGCGAGGCAGGCGGTCGAGGATGCCCGGATCGAACGGGACTCCCTGGAGCCACAGCTCGTCGAGCGCCGGCAGCCGCTCCATGGCGCCGAGGTCGGGCGCGGGCGCGGTGAGCCAGCGCAACTGCAGGGTTCGCAGGTGGGGCAGCAGCTCCACGCCGTCCAGGGAGCTGAGCGGGGCGTCCTGCACGCTCAACACCCGCACTTGCGGCATGTCGCGGAGGAATCGCAGGTCGGTGAGGGGGTCGGTCATGGTGACGGTCACGTTGGCCGCCTTCAGGCGGGCGGCGGCGCGGAGATGGCGGGAGCCGAAGAAGGTGACGTCCTCCATGTCGGCCAGGACGCGGCGGGCGTAGACGTCGGCGTCGAAGTACTGCCACCCCTGGCGAAGCTGGTCCTGCACGCCGTAGCGCTGGTCGGAGGCGTAACCGGCCAGGCGGTCCAGGGCCTCCGGGCCGTTGGTCAGGTATGTCGTGCGGACCGTCAGCGCCGCGCGCCGCACCGGCAGGGCCGTCAGGTCGCGGGGCAGGCGGCGCAGGATCTCCTCGCCCGCCGCCGCCAGCAGGGTCGCCTCCTCCTCCGTACGCGGCGGGATCACCTCCGCCAGGCACGCCTCCACCCGGTCGCGCAGCCCCGCCGGGATCTCCTGGACGGTCTCCAGGCACGCGGCCACCAGCAGCCGCAGCCGGCGGGCGTGCTTGCCGCCCTGGTCGGCCCGGTCCAGCAGGCCGCGCAGCAGCTCACCGCGCAGCCGGCCGTTCGCGTGCCCGGCGGCCATCACCACGACCTCGCGCCACTGGTCCAGGTGGGCCCGCTCGACCGCGGCCTCGACGTCCTCGTCCTCCACGAGCTGCCCGGCGGCCAGGTACTCCTGCACGGTCCGGTGCGCGAAGTCGATCCGGCCGGGCACCGGCTCACGCAGCACGCCGCTCCTGCGCAGCAGGTGTTCCAGCACGTCGGAGGCGGTGTGCGAGACGCGGGTCATCGAGGCGAGCTTCTGCTCGACCCGGCGCAGCGCGGTCGACTTCGACAGCTCGGAACGGCCCATCGACACCAGCCGCCAGGCCAGGTCGCGCAGGATCCACACCTTCTGGCCGGGGTCGAGGGACATGTCGTCGTCGATCCGCCGCTCGGCGTCGCGGCGTTCCAGCAGCAGGCTGAGCACGGCGTCGTAGAAGCCCATCCGGCTGCGCGGCAGCTGGGTGCGGCGGTCGAGGTTGAGCGCGCACAACATGGCGGCCAGCAGCGGGGTCGAGGCGACCACGCCCAGGTGCGGATTGGACTCCATGCGGGCCAGCAGGGCGACCTCGTAGCCCTCCAGCTCGCCGGGCTCGCACGGCAGGCTCGGGCAGTCGCGCATCGCGACGTGCCACTGGCGGATCAGCTCCCGCTGGTCGTCGGGCGTCATCGGCTCCAGCGTGGACGCCGCGAACCCCTCGTCGGCCAGCCAGCGGGCGTCGGCGGCGGTCGGACGCGAGGTCACCACGACCCGCAGCCCGGGATAGGCCGCCAGCAGCCGCGACAACCACTCCCGCACGGCCGGCCGGTGCCGGACGAGCAGCTCGTCCACCCCGTCGACCAGCAGCAGGCCGCGGCCGGAGTCGAGCACGCGCTCCACCCAGCCGCGCGGCATGCGCCCGGCGACCTCCCTCGCGACGTCGTCGAGGAAGGCGGCGGGCGCGGGCAGCCGTCCCGACGAATGGCTCCTCAGCTTGATCATCAGCGGCACGCAGCCGTTCCAGGCGGCCAGGTCGCCCGAGAAGCCGCCGCGCGCGGCGGTCACCGCGAGCCAGCGCAGCAACGTGCTCTTGCCCGACCCCGCGTCGCCGCGCAGCAGCGTGAGCCGGGCGCGGCCGAGCGCCGACTCGATGCGCTCGGCGCCGCGCTCGGCGGGATGCCCGCCGGTGAGCGCGGCGATCGACAGCCGCTCCGGCGCGCGCGGCCCGCGCTCGCCGGAGGAGACGTTGAGGCTGATGTAGGCCATGCTCAGCGACGTGCGCGGGCGGTAGGACTCCACCCGGACGCCGAACAGCTCGACCTCGTCGAGGGTGCGGCTGGCGAAGCCGAGGTAGAGGCGTTCGAACGCGGCGTCGTCCTGGGTGCCCTCGGGGGCCTCCAGCGTGCGCTGCGGCAGCCTGGCGAGCAGCCGTTCCACGCCCTCGGCCAGGCCGCTCAGCCTGCCCAGCGTCTCGGTGGCGGCGCGCGGCACGTACTGGGGGAGCTGCCGCATCAGGCCGACCAGGCAGTCGACGGACTCGGCGAGCAGGACGGCGTACAGGCGGTCCTCGGCCTCCCCGAGGCGCGGTTCCGGGAGGGCGGCCAGGATGCGCTCGGCGAGCTTGGCCGGGTCGGCGTCGGACTCGAACAGCGCCTCGTCCGACAGGTCGGCGGCGCGCAGCGCGGCCACGGTCTCCAGCAGGACGGCGGCCCGCGCGGACTCGTCCAGCCCGCGGAACTCCTGCTCGATGAGGCGCGACAGCCGCCCCTCGACGGCCAGCGCGATGCCCTGGAGCTGGTTGTCGATCTTGCGAGGCGCCAGCCGGTCGCGAAAGCCGCTCTGGACCAGGTCCTTCAGCTCACTCGTCCGGTCTTTGCGCGCGGCCCGGACGGCCAGCCATTCGCGCATGGCGCGCTCCGCGACGCTCTTCCCAGCGGCGGTCAGGGCCGCCTCGATGCCCGGCATGCCTTCTATATAAGACGATCTTTACGATCACGCGGTGAAATCGGCGAAGTCGAACCCCGGCGACACGACGCAGCTCACCAGCACCGCCTCGTCACCCGCCGGGCGCGCGGACTGCCACACGCCGCCGGGCACGACCGCCTGCGGCACCTGCCCCCGCTCGACCAGCGGGCCCAGGACGACGTCGCGGTCTCCCACGGTCAGGCTCAGCGGGCCGCCCCGGTGCCACAACCACACCTCGTCGGACCTGACGACGTGCGGGACGGACTCCTCGCCCGGCTGGAGCAGGAAGTAGATGCCGGTGGCGCTCGCGCGCGGCCCCGGATAGCCGTCGGGCCGGACCGTGACGGGCGAGCGCCAGGTCTCGCGGTACCAGCCGCCCTCCGGATGGGGGAGCAGGTCGAGCGCGGCGGCCACGGGCGGCCGCTCGGCGAAGGCGACGGGCGCGCCGGTGACGTCGCGCCGCAGGAAACGGGTGCCGTCGAGGACGGCCTGGCCGTCGAGCGCGGCGGCCAGCGCCAGGGCGGCGGCCTCGTCGGCGACCTCGGTGGGCGCGCCGTCGGGATAGATCCTCAGCTCCACATGGCCGATCTTACGAGGGCCCGGGGCGCGCGGGGACCGCGTCCGGCGGACGGGCCGCCCGCCGCGCGAACTGTCGGTCGGCCTGGCTAGTCTGCGGCAGGTGATCGAACGGTGGAGCCTTGATCAGGTGCTCGCCCTCGCCCCCGACGCGTCGTCCAGGAAGGCGGCTCAGGGGGTGGCCGCGGCGGGCAAGTGGTCCTCGCGCGGCACGACGGGCAGCGTCCTGTACGGCGAGTGCGCGGGCAGCGGGTCCAAGCCCTACCTGGCGTGCGTCGACCTGACCGAGCCCGCCTACCGGTGCAGCTGCCCCAGCCGCAAGTTCCCCTGCAAACACGCGCTGGGCCTGCTGCTGCTGTGGTCGGCCGACGGCGTGCCCGCCGAGGAGGCCGCGCCGCAGTGGGTCACCGAGTGGCTCGACGGCCGCGCCGAGCGCGCCGCCAGGTCCGCGGCCCGCGCCGAGACCACGCGCGACGATGCCGCCGCGACCGGAGCTGGAGCTGGGGCCGCGACCGGCGCCGGCGCCGGGGCGGGGAAGGCGGAGTCGGTGCGGCAGGCGCGGGTGGGGGCCGGGCTGGCGGAGCTGGAGCGCTGGCTGGCCGACCAGATCCGCCAGGGCCTCGCGTCCTCCGCCGAGCACGACTGGGACGGCCTGGCCAAGCGCCTCATCGACGCCCAGGCCCCCGGCGTCGCCGGCCTGGTGTCCCGGCTGCCCCAGGTGCGCGCGGAGGACGACTGGCCCGGCCGGCTCCTGGAGGAGTACGCGCTGATCAACCTGCTCGCCGTCGCCCACCGCCGCCGCGCCGAGCTGCCCGCGCCCCTGGCCGAGACCGTCCGCATCCGCACCGGTTTCCCGGTCACCCGGGAAGAGGTGCTGGCCGGGCCGGCGGTGCGCGACCACTGGCACGTGCTCGGCCGCCGCGACGACGAGCACGACCGGCTGACCGCCCGCCGCGTCTGGCTCAAGGGCCGCGCCACCGGCCGGGCGGCGCTGGTCCTCTCCTTCGCCCCGCCCGGCCAGGCCCTCGACGCCTCGCTGGTCACGGGCACCACGATCGACGCCGACCTCGCCTTCTACCCCGGCGCCGCGCCCCTCCGCGCCCTCGTCGCCGCCCGCCACGACGCCGGCCCCCTTCCCGGCGAGGGCGCCCTGCCGGCCGGGGTGCCGGCCGGGGTGCCGGCCGGGGTGCCGGCCGGGGTGCCGGCCGGGGTGCCGGCCGGGGTGCCGGCCGGGGAGGCGCTGGAGGAGGTGGCGCGGGTGCTGGCCGACGATCCCTGGACCGAGTCGTGGCCGCTCGTGCTGGCCGGCGTCGTCCCCGGCCGCACGGCGGTCGGCGGGTTGCCGCTGCATCCCCGGGCCCGCGACCCCTGGCGGCTGATCGCCGTCTCGGGCGGCCGCCCCGTCACGCTGGCCGCCGAATGGACGCCGCAGGGCCTGCGCCCGCTCACCACCTACGACGACGACGGAACGGCGGTGCTCCTGTGACCTGGGACGACCTGGCCTCGACGGCCCTGGTGGGCACCGACCGCAGGCCGTACCGGGGAGACCTGCTGGCGGCCGCCGCCGTCGAGACGGCCCGGCGGCGCGCGGGCCGCGGCCCGGTCGAGGCCGCGCCGCCGTCCCCCGCCCCGGCGGAGGAGCTGCCCGCCGTGGGCAGGCGCGCGGCCGAGCGGCTGGTCCGGATCATGGGGGGCGACTACGACCGCCTGCTGCCCGAATGGCTGGCCGCGGCGGCCGCGACCGGCCGCAGGGTGCCCTGCGACGTGCTGCCCGACCTGCTCGAACGGGGCCGGCGCGACCGCTCGATCCGCGCCCACCTGGGCGTGCTGGCCGGGCAGCGCGGCCGCTGGCTGGCCGGCCTCAACCCGGCGTGGGGCTACCTGCTGGAGGAGCCCACCGGCGAGACCTGGGAGCTCGGCGGCCCCGCCGACCGCCGCGCCCACCTGCGCGCCCTGCGCGCCGCCGACCCCGCCGCGGCCAGGGAGCTGCTGGAGAGCACCTGGGAGCGGGAGACGCCCGACGACCGGGCCGAGTTCGTCGAGCTGCTGGCCGACGGGCTCGCCATGGGCGACGAGCCGTTCCTGGAGGCCGCGCTCGACGACCGCCGCCGGGAGGTCCGCCAGGCCGCCGCCAACCTGCTGACCCGGCTGCCCGGCTCCCGCCTGTCCAGGCGTATGGCCGAGCGGGCCCGCGCCTGCGTGTCGATCTCCGGCTCGGCCATCGCCGTCGAGGCGCCCCTGGAGTGCGACCGGGCGATGGAGCGCGACGGCGTGCGTCCCAAGCCGCCGCGCGGCATCGGCGAGCGGGCCTGGTGGCTGCAGCAGATCCTGGCCCGCGCCCCGCTGGGCTTCTGGGGCCGGCCGCCGTCCGCGCTGCTGAGGATGCGCATCCCCGACTGGGACGCCGAGGTGAAGGCCGCCTGGGTCCGGGCCGCGGTGCTGCAGAAGGACCCGGAGTGGGCGCGCGCGATGTTCGGCTGGGACCCGATCGCCGACCTGCTCGAAGCGCTCCCGCCCGCCGAGCAGCAGGAGCTCGCCGCGGGCTTCGTCCAGAAGCACGACCTCGACAGCCAGTTGATCATGGTGCTCGGCGGCGTCTCGTCCCATTGGCGGGAGGGCCTGGCCACGGCCGTCCTGCACAAGATCGTCAAGGTGGCGGCCGTCCAGCCGTGGAACCTCGGCGAGCTGGTCAAGCTGGCGGGCGAGCACATCGACCCCGCGCTGTTCCCGCTGGCCGAGAGCTACTCGCCGGTGGCGCCGATCCAGCAGGTCGCCGCCCTCCTGCGTTTCCGTGCCGACATGTACAAGGAGCTCGCATGACCGTCCTGCGTCCCCACGCCGAAGACCAGTACGCCGAGGAACTGGCCTACCTGGCCAAGGACGACGACCGCCCCCGGCCCCCCGGCTGGAAGTTGTCGCCGTGGGCGGTGACCCGCTACATCCTGGGCGACGACGACCGCGTCACCCCCAAATACGTCGGCGCCCGCCGCATCGTCGAGGTCGCCGTGGCCACGCTCGCGACCGACCGCGCGCTGCTGCTGCTCGGCGTGCCCGGCACGGCCAAGACGTGGTTGTCGGAGCATCTGGCCGCCGCCGTCAGCGGCGACTCGACGCTGCTCGTCCAGGGCACCGCGGGCACCGCCGAGGAGGCCGTCCGGTACGGCTGGAACTACGCCAGGCTGCTGGCCGAGGGCCCCTCGTTCGAGGCGCTGACCCCCTCGCCGGTCATGCGGGCCATGGCCGAGGGGCGGGTCGCCCGCGTCGAGGAGCTGACCCGCATGCCGTCCGACGTCCAGGACGCGCTGATCACCGTCCTGTCGGAGAAGACGCTGCCGATCCCCGAGCTCAACCGCGAGGTCCAGGCCGAGCGCGGCTTCAACGTCATCGCCACCGCCAACGACCGCGACCGGGGCGTCAACGAGCTGTCCAGCGCCCTGCGCCGCCGGTTCAACACCGTCGTGCTGCCCGTGCCCGCCAGCGCCGAGGAGGAGGTGCACATCGTCGCCCGCCGCGTCACCCAGCTCGGCCGCTCGCTGGAGCTGCCGGAGACCTCCACCGGCCTGGCCGAGATCAGGCGCGTGGTGACCGTCTTCCGCGAGCTGCGCGCCGGCGTCACCGAGGACGGCCGCACCAAGGTCAAGTCGCCGAGCGGCACCCTGTCCACGGCCGAGGCGATCTCGGTGCTCACCAGCGGCATCGCGCTGGCCGCCCACTTCGGCGACGGCGTGCTGCGGCCCTCCGACGTCGCGGCCGGGATCGTCGGCGCGGTGGTGCAGGAGCCGGTCTCCGACCGGGTGGTGTGGCGCGAGTACCTGGAGACCGTGGTGCGCGAGCGTCCCGACTGGCGCGACTTCTACCGCGCCTGCCGCGAGGTGTCATGAGCGCCGTCTCCGTGCTGGGCGTGCGCCACCACGGCCCCGGCTCGGCCCGCGCGCTGCGGCGCGAGCTCGAACGCCTGCGCCCCGACGCGATCCTCGTCGAGGGGCCGCCGGAGGCCGACGCGATCGTGGCGCTCGCCCCCGACCTGGAGCCGCCGGTCGCGCTGCTCGCGCACGTGCCCGGCGCGCCGGCCAGGGCCGCGTTCTGGCCGTTCGCGCAGTTCTCGCCCGAATGGCAGGCGATCCTGTACGGCGTCGCGGCCGGCGTCCCGGTGCGCTTCTGCGACCTGCCCGCCGCCCACTCCCTGGCCGACGACGAGGAGCACGAGGAGCACGACGAGTCCGGCGACGGACTGCGGGCCGACCCGATCGGCGCGCTGGCCGCCGCGGCCGGGCACGACGACCCGGAACGCTGGTGGGAGGACGTCGTCGAGCACCGCGGCGACACCCCCTTCGAGGTGATCGCCGAGGCCATGGCCGCCGTGCGCGAGGGCCACGTGCCGGCCGGCCGGGAGGCCAGGCGCGAGGCGTACATGCGCAAGGCGCTGCGGGCCGCGATCAAGGAGGGGTTCGGCACGATCGCGGTGGTCTGCGGCGCCTGGCACGTGCCCGCGCTCGCCGGGCCGCTGCCCCCGGCCGCCGCCGACAACGCGCTGCTGCGCGGCATGCCGAAGGTGAAGGCCGAGCTGACGTGGGTGCCCTGGACGTACGGGCGGCTGGCCTCCTGGAGCGGCTACGGCGCGGGCATCACCTCGCCGGGCTGGTACCACCACCTGTTCACCGCCCCCGACCGGCCGGTCGAGCGCTGGCTCACCGAGGCCGCCGCCGTGCTGCGCGAGGAGGGGCTGCCGGTCTCCTCCGCGCACGTCATCGAGTCCGTCCGCCTGGCCGACACCCTGGCCGGGCTGCGCGGCAGGCCGCTGGCCGGGCTGGGCGAGGTGACCGAGGCGGCCAGGGCGGTGCTGTGCGAGGGCGACGACCTGGCCGTCGAGCTGATCCAGCGGCGGATGGTCGTCGGCGACCGGCTCGGCCACGTCACCGACGGCACCCCGATGGTCCCGCTCCAGCGCGACCTGCGCGAGCAGCGGCGGCGGCTGAAGCTGCGGCCCGAGGCCCTCGACCGGGAGCTCGACCTCGACCTGCGCAAGCCGCTCGACCTGGAGCGCAGCCACCTGCTGCACCGGCTGCGGCTGCTGGAGGTGGGCTGGGGCACGCCGGGGCAGGCGCGCGGCAAGGGCACGTTCCGCGAGTCCTGGACGTTGCAGTGGCGGCCCGAGCACGACCTCGCGCTCATCGAGCACGCAGCCCTCGGCACCACCGTCGCCGCCGCGGCCGCGCGGCGCGCCCGCGACCTGGCCGGGGCCGCGTCGGCGGCGCTCGCCGACCTGACCGCGCTGGTGGAGCAGTGCCTGCTGGCCGACCTGCCGCAGGCGCTGCCCGGCGTGCTGGCCGCGCTGTCGGCCAAGGCGGCGCTGGACACCGACGTCACCCAGCTGATGGCGGCGCTGCCCGCGATGGTCCGCGCCCACCGGTACGGCGACGTGCGCGGCACCTCGGCCGAGGGGCTGGCGGTGATCGTGCGCTCGATGCTCGACCGGATCTGCGTCGGGCTGCCGGTCGCGGTCACCGCGCTCGACGACGACGCGGCGGCCGAGCTGCTCAAACACGTCGACGCCGTGCACGCCGCCGTCGCCCTGCTCACCGAACCCCCCACCGCCCCGCCGCCGCCCATGGCGGCCGACGCGGCCGGGGCGGACGGCGGCGCTGAGGCGGCGGAGGCGGACGGCGAGGGTCCCGCGGTGGAGACGGACGGCGGCGGCGCGGGGGAGGCGGACGACGGGGCCGGCGGTTCGCCGCGGGCCCGGTGGCTGGGCACCTTGCGGGGCATCGCCGACCGGCAGGACCTGCACGGGCTCATCGAGGGCCGGCTCACCCGCGTCCTGCTCGACTGCGGCGAGCTCGCCGACGCGGGCGACCGCATGTCCAGGGCCATGTCCCGGGGGCAGACCCCGGTCAGGGCGGCGGCCTGGGTCGAGGGGTTCCTGTCCGGCGGCGGCCTGCTCCTGGTGCACGACCCGCGCCTGCTGGGCCTGGTCGACGCCTGGCTGACCGCGCTGCCCGCCGACCAGTTCACCGACGTGCTGCCGCTGCTGCGCCGCACGTTCGGCGGCTTCGCCGTGCCGGAGCGGCGGGCCGTCGGCGAGCGGGTGAGCGCGGCGGGCCGCGCAGGCGGCACCGGCGGCGCCGGCGACGGGAACGAGCCGGACATCGACGAGCGGCGCGCGGCGGGAGCCGTGGCGACCGTGCTGGCGATCATCGGGAGAGACCGTGGATGAGCGCATGCGCAGGTGGCGACTGGTGCTCGGGGGCGGCGACGCCGACGGCACCGGCTGCGCCCTGCAGGGTGCCGACGCGCAGATGGACGCGGCCCTGGCCGCCGTCTACGACCACGACGGCCGCGAGGGGCAGAGCCGGCGCGAGGGCGGCCTCGGGGCGTCCGCGCCGCGGGTGGCCCGCTGGCTGGGCGACATCCGCACGTACTTCCCGTCCACGGTCGTCCAGATCATGCAGAAGGACGCGATCGAGCGGCTGAACCTCACCCGGCTGCTGCTCGAACCGGAGATGCTGGAGGCCGTGGAGCCCGACGTGCACCTGGTCGGCACGCTGCTGGCGCTCAACCGGGTGATGCCCGCGCAGGCTCGCGAGTCGGCCAGAGCGGTGGTGCGCAAGGTCGTCGAAGAGCTCGAACGCCGGCTGGCCGACCGCACCCGGGCGGCGGTGACGGGCGCGCTCGACCGTTCGGCGCGCACCCACCGGCCCAGGCGGGTGGCCGACATCGACTGGGACCGGACGATCCGGGCGAACCTCAAGAACTACCTGCCCGACCGGAACACGGTGGTCCCGTCGCGGCTCGTCGGCTACGCCCGCCGGCAGCGGTCGGTGCAGCGCGAGGTGGTGCTCTGCATCGACCAGAGCGGTTCGATGGCGGCCTCGGTGGTGTATTCGAGCGTGTTCGGGGCGGTCCTGGCCTCGATGCGGTCGCTGAAGACGTCGCTGGTGGTGTTCGACACGGCGGTGGTCGACCTGACCGAGCAGTTGCACGATCCGGTCGAGCTGCTGTTCGGCACCCAGCTCGGCGGCGGCACCGACATCAACCGGGCGATCGCCTACTGCCAGGGCCTCGTCACCCGCCCGGCCGACTCCGTCTTCGTCCTGGTCAGCGACCTGTACGAGGGCGGCGTGCGCGAGGAGATGCTGCGCCGGGTGGCGGCGATGACCCAGGCCGGAGTGCAGGTGATCGTGCTGCTCGCGCTCTCCGACGAGGGCGCGCCCTTCTACGACCACGACAACGCCGCCGCGCTGGCCGCGATGGGCGTGCCCGCGTTCGCCTGCACCCCCGACGCCTTCCCCGACCTGATGGCCGCCGCCATCGAACGCCGCGACATCGCGCGCTGGGCCGAACGCCACGTCGGCACCTGAGCAGGGCACGCGGAAGACGGCGGCTCCGGACGCCGCGTCAGCCCCTGACCGGGGCGCGCGGAAGACGGCGGCTCCGGATGCCGCGTCAGCAGCTGACCCGGGGGCGCGGACGGCCGCGGCTCCACCCCCGCAGGGGAGCCGCGGCCGGGCCGGCGCTCAGTGGCCGGCCTGTTCGGGGCGGGCCTTGCGCGGCATGAGGAACGACAGGGCGAAGGTCACGGCCAGCAGCCCGACCTCGACCCAGACGGTCACCTGCATCGCCGAGCCGAAGCTCCACTCCTGCTTGAGCAGGTTGAAGAAGAGCGTGCCGAGCACGGCGGTGCCGAGCGCGCCGCCGAGCTGCTGGACGGCGGTCATCGTGCCCGAGGCCGACCCCGACTCGTGCGGCTCGACGCCGGCCAGCACGATGTCGAAGAACGGCGCCATGGTCAGGCCCATGCCGATGCCGACCAGCGCCAGCCCGGGGGCGAGCTGCCAGACGCCGACGTCGGTGCCGGCCAGCTGGATGGTCACCCCGAGCACGGCCGCGCCGGCGGCCATGACGACCACGCCGATCTGCAGCAGCCCGCGGCCCAGCTTCTCCTGGAGCCCGGACATGGCCAGGCCGAAGCCGAGCACGCCGCCGACCGCCTGGGGAAGGCTGGCCAGGCCCGCCTTGAGCGGGCTGAAGTGCAGGCCGGCCTGCATGTAGATGCTGAAGACCAGGCTGAGGCCGATCATGCCGGAGAAGAACGCCAGACCGGCCACCAGGCCGCCGGAGAAGGCCCGCTTGCGGAACAGGCTGGGCGTGACCAGCGGGTCCTTGCCGGACGCGGCGCGGCGCGACTCGTACCGGCCGAACAGGGCGAAGACGACCAGCGAGGCGGCCATCGAGACGAACGTCCAGGCGGGCCAGTCGAGCTCCCGGCCCTGGATCAGCGGGTAGATCAGCAGGAACCCGGCCACGGAGACCAGGCCGACGCCGACCAGGTCGAGCCTGGTGGCGTTCGAGAGGCGGTACTCGGGCAGGAAGCGGATGCCGGCGACGGCGGCGGCCAGGCCGATCGGCAGGTTGATCAGGAAGATCATGCGCCAGCCGGTGCCGAAGAAGTCGGCGTCGACCAGCCAGCCGGCCAGCACGGGGCCGCCGACCGACGAGATCGTCATGACGGGCCCGAACATGCCGAACGCCTTGCCCATCTCCTGCGGCGGGAACATCTCCTTGATCAGCCCCAGCCCCTGCGGCAACATCACGGCGCCGAACAGGCCCTGCAGCACGCGGCTGGCGATGAGCATCTCGGGGCTGCCCGCCACGCCGCACAGCAGCGAGGCGGCGGTGAAGCCGAAGGCGCCGATGAGGAACATGCGCTTGCGGCCGAACAGGTCGCCGAGCCGCCCGCCGGTGACCAGGCCGACGGCCATGGCCAGTGTGTAACCGGCGCCGAGCCACTGCACGAGGCTGTCGCTGCCGCCCAGGTCGGCGCGGATGGTGGGGGCGGCGATCGTGGTGATCAGCGCGTCGAGCAGGTCCATCACCTCGGCGGCCAGGATCACGAAAAGGGCGGCCCAGCGCCACCGGTAGGGCGCGACGGCCTCCGTGGCCTGCCCCGCATTGGTCACTGTCACAGGAACTCCTTCAGAACGCCGTTCTTAGGTACGAACACTGTTCGTTTACGAACACCGTTTTAGTGGCGAACACCGTTCGTGTCAAGTACAGTGTTCGCCATGGGGAGCAAGGAAGAAGCCGTGCCGGTGCCGCCGTGGCGCAAGTCCCGCAAGCAACCGCAGATCAGGCGGCAGCTCAGCCAGGACCTCATCGTCGAGACCGGGCTGCGCGTCCTCGACGCCGAAGGGCTCGACGCGCTCAGCATGAGACGCGTCGCCCAGGAGCTCGACACCGGCCCCGCCTCGCTGTACGCGCACGTGGCCAACAAGGAGGAGCTGCTCGAACTGGTCTACGACCGGGTGCTCGGCGAGATCCGCCTGCCCGAGCGCGACCCAGGCCAGTGGAAGGACCAGCTCAGGTCGTACGCGCTGGAGGTCTACCGGGTGCTGAACAAGCACGCCGACGTCGCCAGGGCGGCCCTGGCGAACATCCCCTCGGGCGGCAACTCCCTGCGCACCGGCGAGTTCGTCTACGGGCTGCTGCTGGAGGCCGGCATGCCGCCGCGCGAGGCCGCCCTGTGCCTCGACCGCCTGTCCCTCTACCTCATCGGCGACGCCTACGAGGGCTCGGTGCACATCAGCCGGATGCGCGCCGCGGGCGTGGCCTCGCAGGAGGAGTACTTCGCCTCCTTCGCCGGCCAGATCGCCGACTACTACCGGGGACTGCCGCGCGACCGTTTCCCGTACCTGGTCGAGCACATCGACGACCTGATCGACGCCGGCGGCGAGGAACGTTTCCGCTACGGCCTGGAACTGCTGCTCGACGGCATCGAGTCGCGCATGCCTTAGGCCCAATTGCCTAGGCCCCGCGCCCGATGTGCCGGTCCCGGCTTCCTCGTAGCTTTACCGTCATGACTACGACTGTTGATCCGATCGAGGACGTCGCCCCGGCCCCGGCCGGGGTGTTGTCCGCGCAGTACCGGGCGCTCAGCGTCGGCCTGGTCGCGCTCGTCATGCTGGTGGCCTTCGAGGCGATGGCGGTGGCGACCGCGATGCCGATCGTGGCCCGCGACCTTGGCGGCATGTCCCTGTACAACCTGGCCTTCAGCGCCACCCTCGCGGCCAGCGTGATCGCGACCGTGCTCGGCGGCAGGTGGAGCGACGTGCGGGGGCCGGTGCAGCCGATCGCCGTCGGCGTGGTCGCCTTCGTGGCCGGGCTGCTGGTCGCCGGGTTCGCGCCCACGATGGAAGTGCTGGTCGCCGGGCGGTTCGTCCAGGGGCTCGGCGCCGGGCTGATCCAGGTCTCCCTGTACGTGCTGGTCGCCCGGGTCTTCCCGGGGGCCATGCATCCCAAGGTGTTCGCGTTGTTCTCGGCCGCCTGGGTGGTGCCCTCCATGATCGGCCCGGCCATCGCCGGGTTCGTCGTGGAGAACGTGAGCTGGCGTTGGATCTTCCTCGGCGTCTCCGCGCTGGTCATCCCCGCGGCTCTGCTGCTGTGGCGCGGCACCGCGGGCCGCTCGGCCGAACGCGGCTCCGCCGAACCCGCCCCGGGCCTCGGCCGCAAGCTCGTCTGGGCCACGCTGACCGCCGTCGCCGCCGCCCTCATCCAGTACGGCAGCGCCCTGAAGCTGGCCGGCCTGCCGCTGCTCGTGGCCGGCGTCGTCCTGCTGGCCGTGGCCCTGCCCAAGCTGCTGCTGCCCGGCTCGCTGCGCGCCGCCCGCGGCCTGCCGACCGCCCCCGTGCTGCGCGGCCTGGCCTACGGCTCGCTCATGGCCGCCGAGGTGCTCATCCCGCTCATGCTGATGAACGAGCGCGGCCTGACCGCCACCGGCGCGGGCGTCGTCCTCACGGTGGGGGCGCTCGGCTGGTCCACCGGCTCCTGGATCAAGGGCCGCGGCACGATCAGCCACATGGTCGCCATCCGCGGCGGCGCCGCGATGATCGCCGTCGGCATCGCGCTGGTCTCGCTCGTGCTCGTCGATTCCCTGCCCATCGCGGTCGCCTATGTCGCCATGGCCATCTCCGGCCTCGGCATCGGCGCGCTGCACCCCACGGTGTCCGTGCTGGTGCTGGAGATGTCCAAGGAGGGCGAGGAAGGGCAGAACAGCGCGGCCGTGGGCGTCGGCGAGTCGGTGTTCACCGTCGTGGCCGTCGCCGTCAGCGGCGCCCTGTTCACCGCCACGGGCGAGAACTACGCCGTGGGGCTCGGATTCACCGTCGTGCTCGCCGTCCTGGCCGTCGTGCTGGCCCCCCGTTTTGTGCAGTCCGCCAAGGCAGGCACTATGGAAGGGACCGCGTCATAGTGATGAGAACGTCATAGTGCTGAGAACGCTGCCAAACGCATCGGCGTGGACGGCCTTCACCAGGCGCGACGACTCTCTCGTCATGGCTTAAGGGGGGTTCATGCCGCGAGTGCGGGAGCTGGAGGTCTTCCGGCTGGTCCTGCCGTACGGCGCGAGGTCGGAGAGCCTGCTCGTCAAGCTCACCGACCACGGCGGCATGACCGGCTGGGGCGAGGCCGTCTCGCCGGAGCCCAAGGCCTGGTCGCGGCTGGAGGAGTCGCTGGCCGCGCTGCTGATCGGCGTCGACTGGGAGCACCCCGACGCCGTGCCGAGCGGCGATCCGGCCGTCGACATGGCGTGCTGGGACCTGTGGACCAGGATGCGCGGCGTGCCGCTCGCGCACGCGATCGGCGGCACCCGCACCTCGGTGATGGCCACCGTGCGCCTGGCGCCCGACCCGTCCGTCGAGAGCCTGGTCGCCCGCGTCAACCAGCAGGTCTGCGCCGGTTACGGGCACGTCACCCTCGACATCAGGCCCGGCTGGGACGTCGAGCCCGTACGCGCGGTCCGGCGCGCCTACCCCGCCCTGACCCTGGCCGTCGACGGCGGCAACGCCTACACCGACCTCGGCCAGCTCGTCGCCCTCGACTCCTACGGCCTGGAGGTCATCGAGCGGCCCTTCCCGCTCAGCGACGTGCACGCGCACGCCGCGCTCCAGGACGACGTGGCCGCCTCGGTCGCCGTCGAGGTGCGCTCGACCGCCGAGCTGGACGACTACCTGACCCTGCGCGCCGCCAGGGTGCTCCTGCTGCGCCCCACCGCCTTCCCGTCGTTGTCGGAGGCCCGGCGGGCGCACGACCGGGCCGCCGCCGCCGGCTGGGACATCCAGTGCGCGGGCGGCCGGGGAGCCGGCCTGGCCAGGGCGGCCACGGTGGCGGTCGCCAGCCTGCCCGGCTGCACGCTGCCGTGCGACGTCACCCAGCCGCCGAAGCAGAACCAGATCGTCACGCCGCTGGTGGGCGCGAACGCGGGCGTCATCGCCGTCCCGCTCACCCAGCCCGGCCTGGGCCACACCATCGACGAGACCCGCCTCGGCCGCCTGGCCAAGGAGTCCTTCCACGCATGACCGGCCCGCATGACCCGCATGACCGACCCGGAGAGCCGATGACCGAGCGCGACCCCGACGCCGACGCCAGGCGGCTGGCCGCCCGATCGCTGGCCGCCGACGACCCGACCGGCTGGTTCGAGCACCTCTACGCCGAGTCGGCGACCGGCGACGCGATCGTGCCCTGGGACTCGCGCACCCCGCACTTCCTGCTCGTGGAGTGGACCGCCGGACGCGGCCCCGGCGGCGGGCGGGCGCTCGTGGTGGGCGCGGGCCTGGGCGACGACGCCGAGCACGTGGCGGCCCTCGGTCACGCGACGGTCGCCTTCGACGTGAGCGCGTCGGCCGTGCGCCTGGCCCGCGAGCGGTTCCCGGACAGCCCGGTCGACTACGTCACCGCCGACCTGCTCGACCCGCCCGCCGCCTGGCGGCACGCCTTCGACCTGGTGGTGGAGATCATGACCGTGCAGGCCCTCCCGGAGGAGCTGCACGCCCGCGCCACCGAGAGCGTCGCCGGGTTCGTCCGCCCCGGGGGCACGCTGCTGGTGATCGCGTCCGGCCGCGAGGACGGCGGGCCGGTCGGCGCCCCGCCGTGGCCGCTGACGGCGTCGGAGATCGCGGCGTTCGCGACCGGCGGGCTGACGGCTGAGCGGATCGAGGACCTGCGCGACGGCGGACGCCACCGCTGGCGCGCCACCTTCCGCCGTCCCCGCTGACCCCCGCTGCCCCCCGCTGACCCCGCCGGTCCCCGCTCCCGCTACGCCGCCTCGTACAGCGTCTCCATGGCCAGCCGCTCGCGCACGGCCAGGTCGTACAGCAGCGTCCCCGCCTGGTCGAGCGGCTGTTGCCGGCCGGTCTCCCCGGCCTGGGCCAGCAGGTCGGCCACCTCGCTCCACTTGGGCGCCAGCGCCATGTACGCCTGGCAGGCCGTCTCCAGGGCCTTGCCGGGCGCGATCATCTGGGCCTCGGCCAGGAACTCGGTGTAGAGGTTGCGGAAGAACGCGCCGCCCGTGCCGCCCCGCTCCATGAGGTTGGCCGTACGCGTGAGCTGCGCGGTCGGCCCGCGCTCCAGCCAGGTGGGGATGAGCGCGGCGGCCTGCTCGATGCCCCGGTAGCCGATGTTCCTCATCGCCGGGTTGAGGAAGGCGGCGGCGGTGGACCGGACGGCCGTCCTGACGGACTGCGGCAGGTCGGGCTCGGCGCACGGCCCCAGCGTGTACGACAGGTTGTGCGCCGTCATCGGCCCGGTCGCCGCGCGGGCCCGTTCGAGCGAGTCGAGCGGGACCCGGTTGCGGGTGCCCTGCTGGGCGGTGTCCACGAGGTGGGCGTGGCCCTCGTCGTAGCCGACCATCGCCACGTAGTGGCCGCCGAAGTGGTAGGGCGTCCTGATGTAGTCGAGGTGATAGCAGTCGAGCCGGATCCCGACGGGGGTGCCCTCGTCGAGGTGCCGGCGGACGTTCGACCAGGCCGTGATGGGGGAGGAGGTCTCCTGCGTGTCCAGCGTGAACCCGAGCGCGGCGGCCAGCTTCTCGGTCAGCGCGTGCGGCTTGACCCGTCCGCCGATCAGCGGGACGTCCAGCGAGCCGCTGTCCCAGTAGATGAAGCTCAGCCCTTCGCCCAGCCCGAACAGCATCGCCTCCGACAGCTCCACGCCCGCGTGCCGCAGCAGCGTGCCGGCGGTGGTCGTCTCACAGTGACGCCCTTCGAAGGGCGGAACGAGATCGATGAGCACAAGCCCAGTGTGCAGGATGACCTGCGGATTCACCTGCCGGGCGGCCCGGCGTGCCACGGAAAACCGGTGGAAGCACCCCGAGGTGCGCACGGGATGATGGGCGCATGAACACCTTGGTCGCACCTCCTGCCCGCACGGGCGCCGAACGGCTGCCCGATGGCCGCCTCCTGGGCTGGGCCGAGTGGGGGCCGCCGGACGGGAGGCCGGTCCTGCTCTCCCCAGGGGCCGCCACCAGCCGCCGGCTCGGCATGGGCGCGGCGGCGCCCGACGACCTCGGCGTGCGCCTGATCTCCCTGGACCGGCCCGGCCTGGGCGCCTCCACCCCCGCGCCGGGCCGCACGTTCGCCGGGTTCGCCGCCGACGTCGAGGTCTTCGCCGGGCTGCGCGGCCTCGGGCGTCCGGCCATGGTGGGCAACTCGCAGGGCGCGCCGTTCGCGCTCGCCTGCGCCGCCGCCGGCGTGACCGGCGCGCTGGCCCTGGTCTCGGCCGCCGACGAGGTGGCCGACGCCCGCTTCGCCGGCGTGCTGCCCGCCGAGCTGCGGCAGCTGACGGAGCTGTCCACGCACGACCCCGAGGCGGCCGAGCGGATCTTCGCGGGCTTCACCCCGCAGGCGATGTGGGACCTGGTGATGGGCGGCAGCCCGGCCTGCGACCTGGCCGTCTACCAGCGGCCCGAGTTCGCCGCCGGATACCGCGAGGCGCTGGCGGAGGCGTTCGCGCAGGGGCCGGGCGGTTACGCCCGCGACACCGTCCTGGCGATGGGCCGCTGGGGCGTCGACCTGTCGTCGATCACGGCGCCGGTCGACGTCTGGTACGGCGAGCACGACGCCACCCACTCGCCCGACCTGGGGGAGGGCCTGACCGCCCGCATCCCGGGAGCCGTGCGGCACGTCGTGCCCGGCGCCGGCGGCGCGCTGCTGTGGACGCACCCCCACCAGGTCCTGCGCGTCCTGCTGGACCGCAGTCCGGCCTCAGCCCACCGGTGAGTCCTGGGCGAAGGTGATCACCATGTACCGGCCGTTGGAGTAGCTGACCACCGGCCGGCCGAGCAGCTCGCCCACCTTGCGGGCGACCCCCTGGAACACCTCCACCAGCTCGGCGCTGTCGGCGCTCACCCTGAACCGGCCGTTCTCGGCCAGCTGCTGGGCCACGAGGGGGACGAACCCGGCCTCGGCCCGCACTCTCTCCTCGGCGTCGAGAGGGGTGCGCCGGACGGCGGGCGAGCTGCCGAGGGGGTGGGACATCGCGAATCTCCTCCAGGTTTGCCGGGTCCCCCAGCATGCCATCCGTGACCGGGGTCGTCAGGGCGTCCGGCTCAACCCGCGCCACATCCCTCGGTGAGCCCCTTGGTCGGCGGCGCGGAGGGCTTGCCGGACTTCCCGGGTGCGGGTCCGTCCGTGGCGGACGGGCTCGCCGACGGGGTCGCCGAGGCGGCGACGGCGGACGTGGTCGCGGCCGAGTCGCGCACGGCCTTGGCGGTCAGCCGGCGGATCTTGTCCCAGTCGGGGTAACCGGTGCGGATCAGCGGCGGCACGAACTGCAGGCTCGTCACCTTCGCGTTCTTGACCTTGAGCGCCAGCGGTACCAGGTTCGTCAGCATCGAGCGCGGGATGTCGGTCCTGATCAGCTCCTTGGCGGCCAGCGCGATCCGGTTGAACCGGGCCAGCACGGTCGCCGGGTCGGCCTGGTCCAGCAGCGCGCCGAGCACGCAGCGCTGCCGCCGCATCCTGGTGTAGTCGTCGCTGAAGGTGCGGGAGCGGGCGTACCACATCGCGTCGGCGCCCTTGAGCTTCCTGGTGCCGGCCTTGACCAGGCCCTCGTTGTACTTGCCGAACACCACGTCCTGCTCGACGGTGAGCGTGATGCCGCCGATGGCGTCGATGAGCCGGGCGAAGCCCCACATGTTGACCAGGGCGTACCAGTCGATCTTCAGGTCGAGGGTGTAGCCGATGGTGTCCATGAGCACCTGCGGGCCCTGCTGCCGGCGGCCGCCGAAGATCTCCGGGTGGGCGTCGGCGTACTCCCAGACGCTGTTGAGCAGGTCGCTGCGGCCGCCGCCGGGGTCGGGCGGCAGGCGGAAGCCGTCGGGGAATCGCTGGGCCATGGGCGTGCCGGGGCGGAAGCGCACGTTCTCCAGGTTGCGCGGCAGGCTGACCAGCACGGTGTTGCCGGACTTCACGTCGATGCTGGCCACGTTCATGCTGTCGGTGCGCACGCCGGTGCGGTTGTCGTCGGCGTCGCCGCCGAGGAGCAGGATGTTGACCCGGTCGCGCCCTGCCCATGGGTCCCGCGGCGGCTCCTGCCCGGCCGGGACGGCGGGTTCGGCCGGCTCGGGGCCGGTGAAGATGTCGCCGAGGGTCTGCTGGGACGTCCACACGTACTGCGCGACCAGCCCGAACGGCACCACCACGGCGACGGCGAGCAGCCCCGCGAGGGTGCCGGCCAGGATCTGGCCGTTCTGCGGCAGCCGCCCGGGACGCAGCACCACGAAGGAGTGCACGATCACCGCGAACCAGGCGACGCCCAGCGCCGCGGCTCCGACGACGATCGCGGTCAGCCACGAGTCCTGGGTCAGCGAGCCCAGCAGGTTGTCGGTCGTCAGCGTGAGTGCCAGCAGCGCCAGCAGGCCGGCGAAGTAGCACGACAGCAGGATCAGGCCGGCCGTGCGCCGGCCGGCACGCAGATGGGCGGCCCCGGGCGCCAGCGCCGAGAGCGCCAGCCAGCCGAGGACCGCTCCCGCGCTCACCGGTTTCTTACCCTGCACGGCATCCCCGTTCCCCGAACTCCACCGTAACCCGCAGGCACGGACAGCGCGGGCAGCCTACGCATTGGATGCGAAATATGTCTTTATCGGAGGGTGAACATCGGTAACCGAATAAGATTCGGGTCATGGCCTTCTCCGAGATCGCGTACCACGTGGCCGATCGCGTCGCCACCATCACACTGTCTCGCCCCGAGCGGCTCAACGCCTTCACCTTGACCATGCGCGCCGAGCTGATCAGCGCGTTCGACCTCGCCGACGCCGACGACGACGTGCGCGCGGTGGTCGTCACGGGAGCCGGGCGGGCCTTCTGCGCTGGGGCCGACCTGGGCGGCGGCGGGGGCACGTTCGGCCACCGGGCGGAGGCCGAGCCGGCCGAGCTGATCGAGGGCGCGCCGCGCGATGGCGGCGGCACGGTCGCGCTGCGGATCGCCGCCTCGCTCAAGCCCGTCATCGCCGCGATCAACGGCCCGGCGGTGGGCGTGGGCGTCACGATGACGCTGCCCATGGACGTCCGGCTGGCCGCCGAGAGCGCCAGGTTCGGGTTCGTGTTCGCCCGGCGCGGCATCGTCACGGAGGCGGCGTCGAGCTGGTTCCTGCCCCGGGTGGTCGGCATCTCCCGGGCCATGGAGTGGGCGGTGACCGGCCGGGTCTTCCCCGCCGCCGAGGCGCTGGAGGGCCGCCTGGTCTCGCGGGTGCTGCCGGACGAGGAGCTGCTGCCCGCCGCGTACGCGCTGGGCCGCGAGATCGCCGACAACACCTCGGCCGTCTCCGTCGCCGCCGTGCGCAGGCTGATGTGGTCGGGCCTGTCGGCCGCCTCGCCGTGGGAGGCGCACGCCGCCGACTCCAGGCTCATGGCCGAACTCGGGGGCGCGGCCGACACGGTGGAGGGGGTGACGGCGTTCCTGGAGAAGCGTCCGGCCGACTTCCCGATGAAGGTGAGCACCGACCTTCCGCCCGGCGTCCCCACATGGCCGGACAATCCATATTCTGTCTGATATGTACGAGATCACCGTTCTCCCCATGCAGCCCGACTTCGAGGGCGAGGTCGTCGCGACCCTGATCTCCAGGAAGACCGGTTCGCGCAGGGCGGTGCTCTACGTCCACGGGTTCACCGACTACTTCTTCCAGGACCATCTGGCCGACCACTACGTCCAGCGCGGCATCGACTTCTACGCCCTCGACCTGCGCAAGTACGGCCGCTCACTGCTCCCGCACCAGACCAGGGGGCTGATCAGGAGCGTCACCGACTACTTCCCCGAGATCGACGAGGCAGTCCGGCTCATCCGCCGCGACCACGACGAGCTGACCGTCAACGCCCACTCCACGGGCGGCCTGATCGCCGCGCTGTGGGCGGACCGGGTCCGCGGCCGGGGCCTGGTGCAGGGGCTCGTGCTCAACAGCCCGTTCCTCGACCTCAACGTGCCGGCCCCGCTCCGGCTGGCCGCCGACCTGCTCAAGACCCCGATGTCCTACGTCCGGCGGCCGCTGCCCCTCGGCATCAGCACCGCCTACGGCCAGAGCCTGCACCGCACCGAACAGGGCGAATGGGACTACGACCTGGACCTCAAGCCGCTGGTCGGGTTCTCCGTGCACGCCATGTGGCTGGCCGCCATCCGGCGGGCCCAGCGGCGGCTGCACCGCGGGCTGGCGGTGGACGTGCCGGTGCTCGTCCTCGCCTCCTCCACGGGCCTGCGGGTACGCGACTTCGTGCCCGAGGCGCGCTCGGCCGACATCGTGCTCGACCCGGAGCACATGGCCCGCTGGGCCACCTCGATCGGCCCCCACGTCACCTGCGTGCGCATCCAGGACGGCGTGCACGACCTGGTGCTGTCGGCCGAGCCCGCGCGCAAGCAGGTCTTCGCCGAGCTCGACCGCTGGATGAACGCCTACCAGGGCACCTCCACCCAGGGCACCTCCACCTCGGGCACCTCCTACCAGGGGAACGAGAACAGGCCGTAGTAGGCCGCCGCCACCAGGAGCAGCCCGGTGCCGCCGAGCACGCCGCCGATCGCCACGTACTGCCACCGGGTGGGCTGCATGCCCTCGCGCAGCGCCGACACGTACGCGGCCACCGCCGTGACCTCCTGGACCAGCATGAGCGCGGCCAGCACGCGGACCACCAGCCAGCCCGCCAGCACGGCCGGCCAGGCGCCCGCCTGGTTCACCGAGAACAGCACCAGCAGCATGATGAACGCCACGACCGAGGCCAGCAGGCCGAGGCCCGTCCACGCCATCCTGCGCAGCCTGCGCCTGATCGGCGGCCACAGCCGGGCGTTGGTCTCGACCGGCTCCCTGCCGTGGCCGCGCAGCCGGACGACCATCGCCGCCACCGGGCCCGCCACGTACCCGACGGCGGCCAGGCAGATGGTCAGCCCGAGCATCGTGCCGCCCGCGTACCAGGGGGCCGCGGGCACGTCGCTGGCCTCGAACCGCTGGACCGGCGTGCTGCCCGCCATGTGCGCCGACGGCCTGGCGGTGCCCGGCAGGCCGGTGATCCAGTTGGCCAGCGTCTCCAGGTAGCCCTTGGTGAACGGGCCGCCGTTGACCCGCATCGCGTGGTCGCCCTTGTCCATGAAGCGGATCGTGTACCGGTCGTTGCCCGCCTCGGTGAGCGCCGTGACCAGCGCCTTGGTGGACTCCACGAAGGGGATCGAGGGGTCGGTCGTGCCGTAGAACGCCAGGACCGGCTGCTTGACCTGACGTAAGGCCGGCATCGCGTCGTAACGCAGGAAGGTGAAGCCCACGCCGCCCATCGCCCTGGTCAGCAGGTCGCGGGCGCCGATGGGGGCGTGCAGCCGCAGCAGCTGCTCGTTCAGGGCCCAGGCGACCTGCCGCAGCGGCGAGACGTTCGGCGAGGAGACCAGCACCGCGAAGCCCACCGCCGCGCTCTTCGCCGCCGCGATCGGGACGACCCAGCCGCCCTCGCTGACCCCCCACAGCCCGACGCGCGAGGCGTCCACCTCCGGCCGGGTGCGCAGGTACTCCACCATGCGCAGCGCGTCGTCGGCCAGCAGCCCGAAGTCGCGGTCGCGGAAGTCGTAGCCGACCGTGCGCTTGTCGAACGCGATCGTCGCCACGCCCGCCCTGGCCAGGAACTCCGCCTGCGGCGTGAACTCCGTCCGCGACCCGTTGCCCGACCCCGACACGAACACCATCGCCGGGTGCGGGCCGGGCGAGAGCGGCACGCGTAAGGTGCCCTCCAGGCGCTGGCCCTCGGCCGGCAGCGAGATCTCCTCCCGCCGCACGGGGGCTGCCGCGACCACCGGGCGCAGCTCGTCGGCCGGTTGCGGGGGAATCGCGGCGAACGCCGGATCCGCCTTCAGCGGCGGCGGGTCGAACGCGGGCGGCAACACGTAGCCGACCGACGCGAGAGCCACCAGCACCAGGCCGGCGGCGACGCTCAAGGTGCCACGGCCAGTGCGCATCGGCCTCCCCATGTGCGTTGGTTTGCCCGCTGATCATCCAGCCTACTCCCGGCTTCTGTGACGGGAGGGGCCGCATTTGTCGGTGAGAGATGTTAGCTTCCTGCGACATGCGGATCCTGCACACCTCCGACTGGCACCTCGGGCGCTCCTTCCATCGGGAGAGCCTGCTCGGGGCGCAGGCCGCGTTCGTCGACCACCTGGTCGAGACGGTGCGCGCCGAGCGGGTCGACGTCGTGGCCGTCTCCGGCGACGTCTACGACCGCGCCCTGCCGCCGGTCGACGCGGTGGCCCTGCTCTCCGACGCGCTGGCCCGCCTGCGCGCCGCCGGGGCGCGGGTGGTGCTGATCAGCGGCAACCACGACTCGGCGCTGCGGCTCGGGTTCGGGTCGGCGCTGTTCGAGTCTTCGGGGGTGCACGTCCGCACCGAGCCCGCGCAGTCGTGGGAGCCGGTGCTGGTCGGCGACGTCGCCTTCTACGGCATCCCCTACCTGGAGCCCGAGCTGGTGCGCACCCCCTGGCAGCTGCCCGACCGCGGCCACACCGCCGCGATCTCCCACGCGATGAGCCGCGTCCGGGCCGACGCCGTCCGCCGTCGGGCCGCCGTCGTGCTGGCCCACTGCTTCGTGACCGGTGGCCAGGCCAGCGACAGCGAGCGTGACATCAGCGTGGGCGGCGTGTCCCACGTTCCCCTGTCGGCCTTCGACGGCGTCGACTACGTCGCGCTCGGTCACCTGCACGGGCGGCAGCGCATGTCCGAGACCGTGCGCTACTCCGGCTCCCCGCTGGCCTACTCCTTCTCCGAGACCGGCCACGTCAAGGGCTGCTGGCTGGTCACGCTCGGCTCGGGCGCGGAGTTCGTGCCCGCGCCCGTGCCCCGGCCGGTCGGGCGGCTCCGCGGCGACCTCGACGACCTGCTGACCCTGCCCGCCTTCACCGCCTACGAAGACCACTGGCTGCAGATCACCCTGACCGACGCCGTCCGTCCCAAGCAGGCCATGGACCGGCTGCGGGCCCGGTTCCCGCACGCCCTCGCCCTGTCCTTCGACCCGGTGGGCGCGGCGCCCGCCGCCGGGCCGGTGCGGGTCAGCGGGCGGCCCGAGGCCGAGGTCGCCCTCGACTTCGTCCGCGAGGTGCGCGGCGAGCCCGCCGCGCCCGAGGAGGAAGAGCTGCTGAGACAGGCGGTCGAGGCGTCGCGGATGAAGGAGACGATGGCGTAGATGCGGCCGCACCTGCTCTCCCTCACGGCCTTCGGGTCCTTCCCCGGCACCGAGACGGTCGACTTCGACGCCCTCACCGAGGCGGGCCTGTTCCTCATCCACGGGCCCACCGGGGCGGGCAAGACCACGATCCTCGACGCGCTCTGCTTCGCCCTCTACGGCGTCGTGCCCGGCCAGCGCAACAGCGCCCGCAGCCTGCGCTGCGACCACGCGCCCGCCGGCGCCGGCCCTTCGGTGACGCTGGAGGTCACGATCCGGGGCCGTTCGCTGCGCATCCGGCGGTCGCCGTCGTGGCAGCGTCCCAAGTTGCGCGGCGCCGGGTTCACCGAGGAGAAGGCCAAGGTCGTCGTCGAGGAGCGCCGCGGGGCCGCCTGGCAGGGGCTCACGACCCGGCTCGACGAGGCGGGCGACCTGGTGGGCGGGCTGCTCGGGATGAACGCCGAGCAGTTCTGCCAGGTGGTGATGTTGCCGCAGGGTGACTTCGCCAAGTTCCTGCGCGCCGACGGCGACGACCGCGCCCGGCTGCTGGAGCGGCTGTTCACCGTCAAGGTGTTCACCCAGGCCGAGGCGTGGCTGGCCGAGCGGCGGCGGGCCACGGGGCGGGAGGAGCAGGAGCTGGGGCGCGAGGTCGCCTTCGCCGTCGAACGCCTGGAGGAGGCCGCCGGGCCTCTCCTCGCCTCCGCGCCGGACGGCGGCGCGGGCGACGGGCCCGTCCTCGCCTCCGCGCCGGACGGCGGTGCCGGGGACGGGGGGTTGCCGTCGGCGGCGGACGATCCGCTCGGATGGGCCGGCGCGTTGCTGGACGCGGCGCGGGCCGTCGTCCACCGGTGCGAGGAGCGGCACGCGGCCGCGGGCGACGCCGTACGCGCGGCGCGGTCGCGCTTCGAGCAGGCCGCCGCCCTCGCCGACCGCCGCCGCCGCCACGCCGAGGCCCTGACCCTGCGCCGCACCCTCGACGAGCGCGCCGACGAACGCGCCGACCTCCAGGCCGTCATCGACGACGCCGCCCGCGCCGACCGCGTGCTCCCGCTCATCACGGCCGCCGGGCAGCGCGCCGAGGCCGCCGCCAAGGCCCGCGCCATGGTCGCCGACGCCCTGGCCCGCGCCCGTCCCCTCCTCACCCGCCGATCCACGCCAGGCGTCGAGGGGCCGGCGAGTGCCGCGGAGCCGTCGGTGGAGGAGCTGGAGGGCCTGGAGCGGGAGCGCCGCGCCGAGCTGGCCCGGCTGTCCGAGCTGCTCACCGAGGAGGCCCGGCTGTCGGTCGTCCGGCGCGACCTGTCGCGGGTGGCGCAGGAGCTGGCCGAGCTGGTCAGCGCCGACGAGACCGCCGCCGCGCGGCTCGCCGTCCTGCCCGGCCTGGTCGCCGACGCCGAGAACAGGCTGGCCGGCGCGCGGGTGGCCGCGGCGCGCATCCCGGCGGCCCAGGCCGTACGCGACGCCGCCGCCGACCTGATCGACGTCGACCGGGAGCTCGCCGCACTGGCCGGTGAGCTGGAGGCGCTGGCCCAGCGCGAGGCCGAGGTGGCGGCGGCCGAGGCCGAGCTGCCCGCCCGGCTGGCCGCGGCGGGCGCCGCCCTGGCCGAGGTGCGCGCCGAGGCGGCGGCCGTGCCGGCCGCCGCCGCCCGGCTCGACGCCGCCCGTGCCGTCCTGGAGGCCGCCCACCGCCGCGACGCCCTGGCCGCCGAGCTGGAGTCGGCCGCCGCCGCCCACCAGGTGCTGGTGGACCGCGCCCAGGAGACCCGCGAACGCTGGCTCGACCTGCGTCAGGCCAGGATCGACGGCATGGCGGCCGAGCTGGCCCGCGACCTGACCGACGGGCGTCCGTGCGCGGTCTGCGGCTCCGAGCACCACCCCGTGCCCGCCGCCGCGGCCCCCAGCGCGCCCTCGCCCGACGACGAGCGCGCCGCCGAGACCGCCCACGAGGCGGCCGCCGCCGACCGGGAGGCCGCCGAACGCGCTCTGGCCTCCATCGAGTCCCGGCTCGCCGACGCCTCGGAGGCCACCGAGGGGCTGTCCGCCGACACCGCGGCCGGGCACGTGCTCGCGGCCGAGGAGGAGCTGGCCCGGCTGCGGTCGGTCGCCGACCGGGAGCCCGCCCTCGCCGACGCGCTCGACCGCCTCGAAGGCGACCGCGACCACGTCCGCGACCGGGCCAGGGAGATCGCCGAGGCGCTCGCCGCCCACCACGCCCACCGCACCCGGCTCACCGCCGAACGCACCCGTCTGCACACCCGTCTCGCCCAGACCCTGCACCCCGAGACCCTTCTCTCCGAGCGTCCGCTCACGGCAGACGCCCTTCCTGAGACCCCGGGCGAGGTCGACGGGAGGCGGGTGCTGGCCGCGGCCGAGGAGGAGTTGCGACGGCTGGCCGCGGTGGCGGCCAAGGAGGCGGGGCTGGCGGCCGAGGTGGCCGCGCTCGGCCGCGAACGTGCCGAGCTGGAGGAGCGCGGACGCCGCATCGCGGCGCGGGTGGCGGCCGGCCGCACCAGACATGAGGAGCTGAGCGCGGACGCCGGGCGGCTGGGGGCGCGGCTCGACGCGGCCCGGGGCGGCGACCCGACCCTGACGGCCCGCCTGTCCAGGCTCCACGACGAGGCCGAGCTGCTGCGCGAGGCACTGGAGGCCACCAGGGCGGCGGTCGCGGCGGCCGCCGAGCTCGACGCCGCGGCCGAGGCGGCCGGGCGGGCGGCGGCCGAGGCGGGGTTCGCCGACGTGCGGGAGGCCGAGGAGGCGTACCGGAGCCCGGCCGAGCGGGAGGGCAAGGGGGAGCTGCTGCGGCGGCTCGACGACCAGCACGCCGCCGTCACCGCCCTGCTCGCCGACCCCGAGCTGATCGCCGCGGCCGCCGAGCCCGCGCCCGATCTGGCGGCCGCCGAGGCCGGCAGAGACGCGGCGGAGGAGGCGCACACCCGGCTGGCGAGCGAGCGCGACCGCGCGGCGGCCAGAGCCGCCCGCCTCGCCGAGCTGCGCGAGGAGCTGGCCGCGCGCATCGAGCGGTGGCGTCCCGCGGCCGAGCGGCACCGGCTGGCCGAACGCATGGCGGCGCTGGCCTCGGGCACGTCCGGCGACAACCAGTGGAACATGAGCCTGACGTCGTTCGTGCTGGGGGAGCGGCTCAGGCAGGTGGTCGACGCCGCCAACGAGCGCCTCGACCACATGTCGTCCGGCCGCTACCTGCTCCGGCACGACCTGCGCAAGACCGCCGGATCCCGGGCGCGGTCCGGCGGCGGCCTGGGCCTGAAGGTGGCCGACGCCTGGACCGGCGTCGACCGCGACCCGGCGACCCTGTCGGGCGGCGAGAGCTTCATCACCTCGCTCGCGCTCGCGCTCGGCCTGGCCGACGTGGTCACGGCGGAGGCGGGCGGCGCGGAGGTCGGCACGCTGTTCGTGGACGAGGGCTTCGGCACCCTCGACGAGGACACCCTCGACGACGTGCTCGACATCCTCGACGGGCTGCGCGACGGCGGACGCGCGGTCGGCATCGTCAGCCATGTCGGCGAGCTGCGCACCCGGATCCCCGTGCAGCTCAAGGTGGGCAAGACCCGCAGGGGGTCGACCCTGGTCAGCTAAGCGGTCAGCTCGGCGGTCAGCCCGGCGGTCAGCTGGGAGGTCAGCCGGGAGGTCAGCTGGGCGGCGGCGCGGTCGAGGCCCGCACGATCAGCTCGTACGGGAACAGCCGCCGCTCCGGCCGGGCCGCGGCCCCCGACAGCAGCAGCCGCCCGGCCGCCTCCCCGATCTCCTGCTTGGCCTGCCGGATCGTGGTGAGCCCCGCCTCCTGCGCCGCGCTGTCGGAGAACCCGACGACCGACAGCTCGCCCGGCACGTCGAGGCCCAGGTCGGCGGCGGCGTCGAGGACGCCGAGGGCGAGCACGTCGGTGTTGGTCAGGATCGCCGTGGGCCGGGGGGCCAGCCGCAGCAGCGCGTGGCCGGCCTTCCTGCCCGCCTCCCGCGAGTTCCTGGCGACCTCGTAGAAGGGCACGTCGTCCCAGTCGAGGCCGGCCTGCTCGCAGGCCGTCTGGTAGCCGCCGCGCCGGGCGCGCATCGCCGCGAACACCGCGCCCTCCTGGCGGGCGCGGTCGGCCCAGCCGGTGTGGCCGTCGTCGTGCAGGCCGACCATCGCCACCGCGACCCGCCGGTGCCC
Source organism: Nonomuraea sp. NPDC049655 (assembly GCF_044465465.1). NCBI lineage: Bacteria > Bacillati > Actinomycetota > Actinomycetes > Streptosporangiales > Streptosporangiaceae > Nonomuraea > Nonomuraea sp. NPDC049655. The sequence goes on along the minus strand of NZ_JBITLS010000011.1, from coordinate 4,756 downwards.
GAGGCCGAGCACGTGCGCGGCGGCGGCGGCTCCGGCGGCGGGCTCGTCGATGCCGACGAAGGGGTGGCCGGGCACGTACGGCTCGTCCACCACCACGACGGGCAGCTTCCTGGCCAGCACCTCGGCCAGCGCCGGATGGCCGTCGGGCAGCGAGACGACGCAGAACGCGTCGACCACCGCGTCGCGCACGGTGTCGCTGCGCCGGTCGCCGTGCGGCAGCGGCAGGATGAGCAGGCCCACGCCCGCCTCCTCGGCCGCCGTGGCGAGGCCCTGAAAGAACCCGAGCGCGTACGGGTCGGCGAAGGCGTAGGCCAGCGTCTCGCTGAACAGCAGGCCGAGCGCGCCGGCGCGGCCGAGCCGGAGCGAGCGCGCCGTCGGGTTGGGGCCCGCGTAGCCGAGCTCGTCGGCCACCTCCAGGATGCGCCGCCGCAGCCCGTCGCTGAGCTGGTCGGGCCGGGAGAAGGCGTACGACACGGTGGCGCGGGACACGCCGAGCCTGTCGGCGATCGTCTGCAGGGTGACCCTTGCCATCGTCCAACCGTATCGAACGGCCTTGCCGGTGCGTTCTTAATTGATTAAGGTCTTAATTGATTAAGGAGGAGAGACATGGATGCCATGCAGGTTCTCGCGCACCGGACGGCGATGGGGTTCCGCGACTCGCTCGACGCGGCCCTGCCGGGGGCGCCGCGCAGGCGGGATCCGGAGCGGGTCGCCGTACGGGCGCGGCTCGCACACTCCCTACGCCGCACCGCCGACCGCCTCGACCCCACCTGCCCACCCACCCGCTACGGCGAGCTGTGACCGGTCCCCTTCTCGCGTGCCCCGACGTCCCCCTGTCGGTCACCCAGATGGGACGCGCCCCGGCCGTTCCGGCTGGACCGTTCGGCCGGTGCGGCGAGGTGTGACCGGTCCTCGTGAGACCCGGCAGCCCCTGTTTCCTCGCCCGCCTCCATTGCCTGGATCCGGCTGCCCGCCCCCTGCCTCCGACGAGGTGGAGCATCAGGTTGGGGAGTCCGATGGGGGCGTTGAAGGGGGTTGGGGGGCGTAAAGAGGCGGAGTGTCGGGTGGGCGCGTCAGGAGGGGCGGTGCGTTTCTCCGGGCGTCAGGGGGTGCGTCCCTCGGGGGCGGCGGGAGGGGCAGGAGTCGGTCAGGGTGGCGTAAGGGGCGGGGCTGGTCCGGGGGGCATGGGCAGGGCCGGGTGGCAGGGGGAGGGGCGGGTGTCGGGGTCAGGGGAGGGTGGCTATCAGGTCGGGGATTGTGGTGGGGTCGTGGAAGAGGGTGGCGCCGAGGCCGGACAGGCGCGAGGGGGGCGTCAGACCGCCCGCGAACGCCAGGCAGCGCATCCCCGCGCTCATCGCCGCCCGCACCCCGAACGGGCTGTCCTCGATCACCACGCACTCCTCCGGCGCGGCCCCCATCGTCGCCGCGGCGTGCAGGAACAGGTCGGGGGCGGGCTTGCCGCGGGCGACGTCCTCGGCGCTGAAGACGCGGCCGTCGAAGCGCCGGGCCAGACCGGTGAGCTCCAGGCTGTTGCGGACGTTGGCGTGCCGGCCGTTGGAGGCCACGCAGTAAGGGATGTCCAGGCGGTCGAGGGCGGACTCGATGCCCTCGATGGCGCGCAGCTCGGCCTCCATCGCGGCCAGGTACTCCTGGGTGATCTGGTCGTGCCAGCCCGGGGGCGTCTCGCCGACCTGCTCGTCCCAGTACTCGTTGCTGCAGCCGACGAAGCGCTCGGCGTACTCGCTCTCGTCGATCGTCCAGCCCAGGCGGCGCAGGGCGGCGGTGCCCACGCGCACCGAGATGCGCTCGCTGTCGACGAGTACCCCGTCACAGTCGAAGATGACCAGTTCCACGGCCAAGGTGCGGTCCTCTCAAAAGGCGACGTTTGCCGACGAATCTATCGGGCGGCTGTGTGACATTGCGCAGGTGGTAGCGTCGTTGTACCGCTTGACAAGATGTCAGTCCGGATAGTGAGACATGAAGTGAAGACTTCCCCCCGGGTCTCGGCGCCCAGCACGACCAGGATCGCCATGGCCAGCCTCATCGGCACCGCGATCGAGTTCTACGACTTCTACATCTACGGGACCGCCGCCGCGCTGGTGCTCAACACCGCGTTCTTCCCCGGCATGGACCCCGTGGCCGGCCGGCTGGCCGCGTTCTCGACGTTCGCGGTGGCGTTCGTCTCGCGTCCGCTCGGGTCGGCGGTGTTCGGTCACTGGGGCGACCGCGTCGGGCGCAAGTCGATGCTGGTGGTCTCGCTGCTGGTGATGGGCCTGTCCACGGTGGCGATCGGGCTGCTGCCGGGGTACGCGGCCATCGGCGTGGCCGCGCCCGTGCTGCTGGTGCTGCTGCGCTTCACCCAGGGCATCGGACTCGGCGGCGAGTGGGGCGGCGCGGCGCTGCTGGCCACCGAGCACGCCCCTCCCGGCAGGCGCGGCCTGTACGCGATGTTCCCCCAGCTCGGCCCCGCGGCCGGGTTCATCGTGGCCAACGGGCTGTTCCTGATCCTCGGCGAGACGCTGACCGACGAGCAGTTCGGCGGCTGGGGCTGGCGGCTGCCGTTCGTGGCCAGCCTGCTCCTCGTGGTCGTCGGCCTGTACGTGCGGCTGCGGATCTCCGAGACGCCGGTCTTCCGGGCCGCCCTCGACCAGCGCCGCATCGCCAAGGTGCCGTTCGCCGGGCTGATGCGCCACCAGTGGCGGCGGGTGCTGCTCGCCGCCGGGGCGATGACCGTCGCCTATACGCTCTTCTACACCGCCACCACCTACTGCCTGTCCTACGGCACCGCCGCCCTCGGCATCCCGAAGACCACCATGCTGACCCTGACCATGGTCGGCGTGCTGTTCATGGCGGCGGGCACGGTCGTCTCGGCGGTGGTCAGCGACCGGCTGGGCCGCCGCCGCACCCTGCTCACCGGCACGGCCGTCGCCGTCGCGTGGGGGCTGGTGATGTTCCCGCTGATGGAGACCGGGTCGGTCGTCCTGGCCGGGGTGGCGCTGGCCGGCGCGCTCGGGCTGATGGGGCTGATCTTCGGGCCGATGGGGGCGTACCTGCCCGAGTTGTTCAGGACGGAGTTCCGCTACAGCGGCGCCTCGGTCGCCTACAGCCTCGGCGGCGTGCTGGGCGGGGCGGTGCCGCCGCTGGTCGCCACCAGCCTGCAGACCAGCGGCATCGGCGTCATGGGCGTCGGCCTCTACGTCTCGGCGATGGCCCTGCTCAGCCTGCTCTGCCTGCTCGCCCTGCCGGAGACCGGCGACATCTCCCTGCGATGAACCGGGTTCTCCTGTCACATCCGCCGGGGCTGTCCCGTCCTCCTGGTGAAGAACCTGATGAGGAGGAGCGGACGATGAGCAAGCACATTCTGATCGTCGGCGGCGGATATGTCGGGATGTACGCGGCCCGCGGGCTGCGGCGGCTGATCCGGTCGGGCGAGGTGACGGTCACCGTGGTCGACCCGCGGGGGTACATGACGTACCAGCCGTTCCTGGCCGAGGCGGTCGGCGGGACGATCGAGCCCCGCCACGTCGTCGCCCCGCTCAACCGGGTGCTCAAGGGCGCGCGCGTGCTCACCGGCCACGTCACCCGGGTCGACCACGAGGCCCGCACCGCGCGGTTCCAGCCGGTCCAGGGGCCGGCCAGGACGCTCACGTACGACATCCTCGTGATGGCGGCCGGGTCGATCACCCGCGCGCTGCCCATCCCGGGGCTGGCCGAGCACGCGGTCGGGTTCAAGAGCCTCGGCGAGGCCGTGCACCTGCGCAACCACGTCCTGGCCCAGCTCGCCGCGGCCGCCTCGACCGACGACCCGCTGGTACGGCGCAGGGCGCTGACGTTCGTGGTGGTCGGCGGCGGGTTCTCGGGCGTCGAGGCGCTGGCCGAGATGCAGGGGCTGGCCGACGAGGCCCTGCGCTACCACGACGGGATCGAGCCCGCCGACCTGAGCTGGACCCTGGTCGAGGCAACCGGCGGCATCCTGCCCGAACTCCATCCCGGCCTCGGCCGCTGGACCGTGGACGCGCTGCGCGCCCGCGGCGTGGACGTGCGGCTGGAGACCCGGCTGAGCTCGGCCGAGGGCGGCGTGGCCCGGCTGTCGGACGGCACGTCGCTGGAGGCAGGGACGCTGGTGTGGGCGGCCGGCGGCCGGCCCAGCCCGCTCGCCGCCGACAGCGGGCTGCCCGTGGACGAGGCCGGACGGCTGCGGGCCACCGAATACCTGACGGTGGCCGGGCTGGCGGACGCGTTCACGGCCGGCGACGGCGCGGCGGTGCCCGACCTGACCCGTCCGGGCCGGTTCACCGCGCCCAACGCCCAGCACGCGGTGCGCCAGGCCAAGCTGCTCGCCCGCAACCTGGCGGCCCACGTCAGGGGAGGACGGCTGAAGGCGTACCGGCACGCGTACCTGGGGTCGGTGGCCGGGCTCGGCCACCACCAGGGCGTGGCCCAGGTGCACGCGATCCGGCTGACCGGGTTCCTGGGGTGGCTGGCGCACCGGGCGTACCACCTGGCTTGGGTGCCGACCTTCAACCACAAGGCGCGGGTGCTGGCGGACTGGGGGCTGTCGATGGTGTTCCGGCGGGAAGCGGTGCAGCTCACGGCCGTCGAGCACGCGGGGGAGGACTTCCGCCGGGCGCTGGCGGCCGCCGACCACGTCCAGGTGTTCCCCGCCTAATGGGAGCTACCGTGGCTGCTGATCGGGCAGACTCGGTGCCTGGTAGCCGCTGGTGAGTGAGCACTCTCGCCGCCTGGATCTTGAATC